>JAZNDF010000034.1:0-16686 GCA_045587925.1 Faecousia sp. | reverse complement strand
GGTGTCGGGCTTCAGTTCCGGATAAGCGGGGTCAGCACCTTCCCGGTAAGCAGTCAGAACGAAAGTCTTGTCCAGCTTGTTCCGGTCAGCGCCGAAGATGGCAGACTCGGGACCAACCATCAGAGCCGCACGGCCGTCGGCGGAGATGGCAACACCGGCACGCTCAAACAGCGGCCAGAAGCCGGAGAAATAACGGGGATTGGCGTAATCTGCCTCATTGCCGTTGACGATCAGGGCGTCCAGACCCTCTCTTGCAATGATAGCGGCAGCCCGCTGCACTCTTTCCTTGTACTCATAATCGGGGATACAAATTCTTTCCATAGTGATTTCCTCCTGTATATATTTTTGTTATTCACAATAGCCGGGGGTGGTGTAGAAGTTTACGGCTCTGGGCTCTGCTCTGCCGTATTGGGCGACGATGGGTGTGTCGCTTTCCAGCATAATGGCGTACTGCTCTTCGAATTTTGCAGTATAGGGACCGAAATCCCGCGCCTCATTGGTGCGCAGACAGCGCACGCGCATCCCTTCCACTTCGGTGGTGAAGCTGACAGGGTCCTTGTCTGTGTAGATCAGGGTGATTTTGATATTTGCCGCCTGATCGCCTGTGTTGGTGATAATAATGGATTCGTGTCCGGGAATGGGATTGTCTCCAACCGGGGGGAGCTCTGCGTCCGGAAAGATCCAGACCTTCTTGCCGTATGCCATAGATTACCTCCTGTATGATCTTGTATATTTCAATGATATCACATATTTATCCCGAACACTATATGTTAATTTGTTCAATTATATTGTAAATTCGTTCAAAAGAATTTCCCTGTTGAAAGTTAAAATGTATTGGTGTATAATGGAAATAAAGGAGGCTGAGCGTATGCTTCAGATGAACGCTGGTGGCCTTTACGGTGTGTTGCGGGATTTTTACATCCTGACAGGCAACCGCATTGGGATTATGGATAAAGACTTTCGGGAGATTATGTCTTATCCTGTGGCACACGGCGGCTTTTGCGCGCTGGTTCATAAAACGCCGGAGGGCGTTGAAAAATGTGCCGCTTGCGATCGGGAGGGCTGTGAAAGGTGCGCAAAGGAAAAGAACCTTATCAGCTACCGCTGTCACGCAGGACTGACAGAGGTCTTTTTGCCTGTGTTTGATAAGGACGGGCTTTTGGCGTATATCGGTTTCGGGCAGATCGTTCCCAAGGAAACGGAGGCTGCTGCCCGCTTACATATTCGTCAGTGCTATCCCCAGTATGCCGATCAGGTGTCAGCGATCCCGGCAAAATCTGCCGAAGAGATCAGCGCGGCGGCGACGATATTGCACACCATCGTTGCCTATGTAATGACAAATCGCTGGATCGCACCGAAAAAAACAGAATTTATCGAGCAGCTGGACCGATATGTGAAGGATCATTTGAATAAGGGCATCAGTATGGACGAAGTGTGTGCGGCATTTTGCGTCAGCCGCACCCAGCTGTATAAGATATCCCTGGACTATCTGGGCTGTGCGCTTTCAGAGTACATTCGCCGTCAGCGGATCTGCTATGCCCAGGAAAAACTGAAAAATTCAGACAAGCCTGTGACACAGATCGCATCAGAAGTGGGCTTTTCGGACTATAACCACTTCTCCCGTATGTTCAAAAAATACAGTGGCTGTTCGGCACGGGAGTACCGGCAGCGCAACCGTTAAGGAGGACTGTTATGGCACAATACAAAAATTACCTGGCGTTTGACCTGGGTGCAAGTAACGGCAGAGCCATTCTTGGCCGTTTCGACGGAGAGAAAATGGTAATGCAGGAGCTGCACCGCTTCGAGAATCATTATATTGAAATGAACGGCGTATTCTATTGGGACACACCCTACCTGTTCGACCAGCTGAAGCAGGGCCTGATCGCATTCCAGCAGGGCGGCTTCGGTGAGCTTACATCCTTCGGTATCGACACCTGGGGCGTGGACTACGGCCTTTTGGACAAAAACGGCCATTTGGCAGGCGTGCCCCGGTCCTACCGGCTGGGTACGCAGGAGGATATTGATGCGGTCAAAGCACAAATTCCCGAACAGGAGCTGTATGCCAGAACCGGTATCGATACAAATCTGACCTTCAACACCTTATACCAGCTCTACCGCAGAAAGCGGGAAGGGGATGTGGCGTTGGATGTGGCGGAGACGATGCTCCTGACACCGGACCTGCTGGGCTATTTCCTGACCGGCGAAAAGGGAACGGAATACACCATTGCCACCACCACCCAGCTTTACAATCCCACAACGAAGGATTGGGACTGGCAGACCATCGATCAGCTGGGATTGCCCAGGCGTATTTTCACAAAGATCGACAAGACCGGAACGGTACGGGGCTGTCTGCGCCCGGAGATCTGTGAGGAGACCGGGGTCAATCCTGCCCTGTTTGTGGCGGTGGGCAGTCACGATACAGCATCTGCTGTGGCGGCAATTCCCGGTGAGGGAAGCTTCGCCTTCTGTTCCTCCGGCACCTGGTCGCTGTTTGGCGTGGAAATGGACAAGCCTGATCTGAGCGCGGAGGCTGCCAATTCCGGCGTTTCCAACGAGGGTACTATACAGGGCGGCTTCCGTCCCTTGCGTACCATTATCGGTATGTGGATCATTCAGGAGTGCCGTCGGGACTGGCTGAAAAACGGACAAAATATTACCTGGGATCAGGTGGTCCAGCAGGCGATGCAGGCACAACCTCTGCGCTCCATCATTGACCCGGATGCACCGGAATTCTATGCCGGCGGTGATATGGAAAAGAAGATCTGTGAATTCTGCCACAGAACCGGACAGCCGGTGCCGGAAACCGTAGGTCAGGTGGCGCGGTGTGTATATGAATCTCTGGCGCTGAAGTACCGTCACGCCCTGGAGGGGTTGGAAAAAATGAAGGGTCAGCGGATCGACTCGCTGAACATTGTCGGCGGACCGATCAACAATCGCTTCTTAAACCAGCTGATCGCCAATGCGCTGGATCGCCCGGTGGTTACCGGTCCCGTGGAGGGAGCGGCAATGGGTAACCTTTTGACACAGGCAATGGCAATGGGCGATGTTGCGGATATGAAAGCCCTTCGCCAGGTGGTGCGAAACTCCGAAGTAGTTGAATATTGGCAGCCAAATCATACCCAGCAATGGGAAGATGCCTACCAAAAACTTATAAAACTTATGAAATAAAGGAGTGGGAAATTATGAGCGTGGATATGTCTAAATGGATGCAGATCGCAAAGGAAAATGTCAAGAAAAGACCTGCAGGCACAGGTCGTCTGGCCGGTAAGATCACTATCGTCACAGGTGCGGCACAGGGCTTCGGTAAGGGTATCGCCGAGGAGCTCTACAATGAGGGCGCGACCATTATCGTGGCAGATATGAACCTGCCGCTGGCAGAGCAGGTAGCCACCCAGATGGGTGAGCGCGCCTGTGCGTTGGCAGTGAATGTGTCTGACGAGGAGAGCGTAGCCAATATGGTGGCGCAGACTGTTGAAAAGTTCGGCGGCGTGGATATTCTGGTGGCAAACGCCGGTGTTGTCCGCTCCGGACCTTTGGCAGAGTTTGAAAAGAAGGATTTTGAATTTGTCACTGCGATCAACTACACAGGCTTGTTCCTGTGCTGTAAGTATGCGGCGATCATTATGCAGGCACAGCACGAGGCTGACCCGGAGGCAATGTACGACATCATTGCAATGTCCTCCAAGTCCGGTCTGGAAGGCTCTAACAAGAACTTTGCCTATGCAGGCTCCAAGTTCGGTGCCATCGGTCTGGTGCAGAGCTTTGCACTGGAAATGTGCGCATACAATGTGAAGGTCAATGCCATTTGCCCCGGAAACTACCTGGACGGTCCTCTGTGGAGCGATCCGGAGCGGGGACTGTTTGTCCAGTACCTGCAGGCAGGCAAGGTTCCCGGTGCAAAGACCGTGGAGGATGTACGCCGCTTCTACGAGGCAAAGGTGCCTATGAACAGAGGCTGTCTGCCTGTGGATGTGGCAAGGGCTGTTATGTACTGCGTAGAGCAGAAGTATGAAACCGGACAGGCGATCCCTGTGACCGGCGGACAGGTTATGCTGAACTGATAGGGTGGAGCTATGATCGATATTACAATTCTGGATAAGCTCAATGCACCTGCAAAGCAGGAGCGGCTTGCAAATCTGAAAGAAATATTGGAAGAAACGGTGTTTCCGCCGGAAGTTCCCCAGTACATCAACAACCATATCCATACCACATATTCCTTTTCTCCCTATTCTCCCACGGCGGCTGTGTATGCCGCGAGAATGGAAGGGCTGTGCACTGCCGGTATTATTGACCACGATTCCATTTCCGGTGCAGAGGAATTTTTAGAGGCGGCAAAGCTGGTGGGAATGCCGGTGACCGTCGGTATGGAGTGCCGTGTATCTATGGACGGAACCCGGCTGGAGGGCAGAAGGACAAATAACCCGGATCAGGTGGGCGTCAGCTATATGACGATCCAGTCTGTGCCCCACGATAAGATCCCGGTCCTTACGGAGTTTTTCCGGCCCTATCGGTCAGCCCGTCACGCCCGCAACCGGAAAATGGTTGAAAAGATCAACGAACTGATCCCGGAGGCAAAGCTTGACTATGAAAAGGATGTGCTGCCCCTGTCGATGGCACAGGAGGAAGGCGGCGTTACCGAGCGGCATTTGATGTACGCCCTTGCGCTGCGGCTGATCGCCCTGGCAGGGAAGGGCACGGCAATGGTGGAAAAGCTTCAGGCTATGGGTCTGAGCCTTTCTCAAAAGCAGGAAGCGCAGATGCTGGATACGGAATATCCCTTCTATGCTTACGACCTGCTGGGCATTCTCAAGAGTGCCTTTGTGCCGAAAATTTTTGTGGACGCCACTGACGAATGCCCGAAGCTTTCCCAAATGGTAAAATTATGTAGTGACATTGATGCCTATTTGTGTTATGCTTATCTGGGTGATGTGGAAGACAGTGTCACCGGCGATAAAAAAGCCCAGAAATTTGAAGACGACTACCTGGAGGATGTCTTTGAATGTCTGAAGGAAGAGGGCGTAAAGGCTGTTACCTATATGCCTACCCGTAATACGGAAAAGCAGTTGAAGCGGCTCAGAGATCTGTGTCAGCAGTACGGAATGTTCCAGATCTCCGGAGAGGACATCAACTCTCCCCGTCAGAGCTTTGTGATCAAGGCAATGGAAAATCCCATATTCGCAAATCTGATCGAAGCAACCTGGAAGCTGATCGAACACGAAAATAACTAATGAAGGGAAGCAAAACGAAATGAAAATGAAAGCAGTAAGAATTCACGGAAAAATGGACCTGCGTATGGACGAGGTGACTTTGCCGGAGATCGGACCGGACGGTGTGCGCGTGCGCGTGGTGTCTGACAGCTTGTGTATGTCCAGCTATAAGGCGGCAGTGGAAGGCGGCGACCATAAGCGCGTGCCCGATAACTGTGACGAGAACCCCACCATCGTCGGTCACGAATTCTGCGGTGATATCGTGGAAGTAGGCGAAAACTGGAAGCATAAGTACAAGGTGGGTGACAAGTTCGTTATCCAGCCTGCCCACTTCCATAAGGGAAGCCAGATGGCTCCCGGCTATTCCTACGGCTACTGCGGCGGCAATGCACAGTACGGCAACATTCCCATTGAGACCCTGCTGGAAAATTGTCTGCTGCCCTACAATTCCGATACTTATTACTACGGCTCTCTGGCAGAACCCCTGAGCTGTGTCATCGGCACATTCCACGCAATGTACCACACCAAGGCCGGCTCCTATGTCCACGAAATGGGCATTAAGGAGGGCGGTAAGATGGCACTGCTGGCATCTGTCGGTCCTATGGGTCTGGCGGCTATCGACTATGCCATCCACTGCGACCGGAAGCCCTCCTTGCTGGTCGTTACCGATATTGACGAGGCAAGACTTACCCGCGCTGCTTCTATCTACACCGTGGAGGAAGCAAAGAAGAATGGCATCGAGCTGCACTATGTAAACACCCGTATGGAGAACGCTACCGAGTACCTGCGCTCCCTTACCGGCGGCACCGGCTACGACGATGTGGTCTGCTTCGCACCGGTCAAGCCTGTTATCGAGCAGGCGGATGACATTCTGGGCTTTGACGGCTGTCTGAACTTCTTTGCCGGTCCTACCGACTCCCAGTTCAAGGCACCCTTCAACTGGTACAATGTCCACTACCTCTACACTCACGTGGTAGGTACTTCCGGCGGCAACACCAACGATATGCAGGAAGCCATTGCTATGATGAATGCAGGCAAGCTCAACCCCTCTGCGCTGGTTACCCACATCGGCGGCTTGAATGCAGTTGTGGATACCACCCTGAACCTGCCCAAGATCCCCGGCGGCAAGAAGCTGATCTATACCCAGATCGATCTGCCTCTGGCGGCGATCTCCGATTTTGAGGAGCTGGGCAAGACCGATCCTATGTTCGCAGAGCTGGACCGCCTGTGCAAGGCAAACAACGGCCTGTGGAATCCGGAAGCAGAAAAGTACCTGCTTGCTAACGCAAAAACGATCTGATAAACAGGAAAAGACGCGTTCGCACCGAACGCTTCTTTTTGCTTTATTAATGTTCTATAATAGAATGACCGAAAGGGAGGGATGCGTGTGAATGTAATACACCCTGCAACATTGGAAAAAGCAAATGAAGCGGCTGTCTATACGCTGTATTTATACCTGGCGCACAAAACCCAGCCGGAAAACGGTGCCCTGCTGGGGACCGTTGTCAGCGGCTTGACGGCCACTGCGGAGAAAGAGGACTGGAGCAGCAGAGATCTTATTCGCCTGCGCACACTGAAAAATGCAGTGGAAGCCAGACCTGAGATCGCAAATTCCAAACTCAGCGATCTGATCTGCTCCCCCGGCGGCTCGACTGCCTGTGCCTTCACCAACCCAAAGGGAAATATATTTGTGCTTTTTCGGGGCACCGGGGATGAGGAATGGCTGGATAACGGACAGGGGCTGTCCGGTATCCCGGAGGAAAATACTTACCTGACATACGGAGAAAACGGCGAGATCAAGGCAAGCCTGCTGATAGAAAAGGATTTTGCCTCCGGTCAGCAGGTGGAAGCCCTGAACTGGTTTAACCGGATCGCCGCAGAAAACCGCTGGACAGAGAAGGACCGCATTACGATCGCCGGTCATTCCAAAGGCGGCAATAAAGCCCAGTTTGTGACGATCCATTCCGATCTGGTGGACGATTGCTTCAGCTTTGACGGTCAGGGCTTTTCGCCGGAGGCTTTGGCGGCATTTAAGGATCGGGCAAAGGGGGAATTTACGGCTCGCAGAAACAGGATCATAAGCATTTCTTCTGAAAATGACTATGTAAATGTGCTGGGTCAGCGGCTGATGCCGGATACACAGATCTATTACTTCCAGTCCCGTATGGGCATTCACTTTCTGGAGGCGATGCTGGATAGCCGGGGATATTTTCTGCCCCAGGGTGAGCAGGGCAGGCTTTCTGAATATATGCAAAATGTTTCCCAAAGGCTGATACAGCTTAAGCCCGGCATACGGCAGTATGTTGCGTTAGGCGTTATGAATGTATTTCAGCAATATCTGGGAAAAGAGAAGGCGGAAACGGCAGACCGAAGCACTCTGGAAAAAACCTTTGCCGGTATGACAAAGGCTGTGGACAGAATGCTCAAGGTCACCGGCTTTTTGCAATAAAAAACGAGACAGCCACCTGTTTGGCAGAGAATATATACCGAATAGTTGGCGGCAGGCACCGATCAGGGGGAAAACCGCACATACAGAAAAAGAAACTGCTATAATCAAACTGCAAATTAAAAACAAGGAGGAAACTGTATGGTTGCCATTGATATCCGGAACCTGACAAAGCGGTTTCGGGATACGGTTGCAGTGGATAAAATGAATTTGCAGATCGGGCAGGGAGAGCTGTTTTCTTTACTGGGTGTAAACGGTGCGGGGAAAACCACAACACTGAAAATGATTTCCGGAATTACGCGCCCAACAGAAGGGGATGTGCTTTTATTCACAAAAAGCATTTGCCGGGAGCCTGCCGCCGCCAAAGCGTGGATTGCCTTGTCACCCCAGGAAACTGCGGTTGCACCCGGCTTGACGGTCGAGGAAAATTTGGGGCTGATGTGCGGGATCTACGGATTTACAAAAGGGCAGAAAAAAGAGAAAATTGCAGAATTGACGAAGCTTTTGAGCCTTACGGAGGTGATCGGGAAAAAAGCCGGGAAGCTGTCCGGGGGCTACAAGCGCAGGCTGAGCATAGCTATGGCATTGATCTGCCAGCCGAAGATCCTTTTTCTGGATGAGCCCACACTTGGCTTGGATGTGCTTACCCGCAGGGAGCTGTGGGATTTGATCCGCAGCCTGAAAGGGAAGATCACGATCATACTGACTACCCATTATATGGAGGAAGCAGAGGCGCTGTCTGACAGGGTAGCGATTATGAAAGAAGGCAGAATACTATCTTGCGATACTCCGCAGGGTCTTAAGGATCTGGCAGGCACCCAGGACTTTGAGCAGGCGTTTGTTCAGATCGTGAAGGAGGCGGGAAAATGAGAGCAGCAACCTTTGCGGGCAGAAATATAAAAGAAATTATGCGGGATCCGGTCAATGTGTTTTTCGGAATGGGATTTCCGGTCCTTTTAATGCTCCTGATGTATATTATTCAGCAAAACATTCCGGTTTCGCTGTTTGAGATCCGGCATTTGGCACCGGGAATTACGATTTTCGGATTGTCCTTTATTTCACTGTTTTCTGCGACGGTGATCGCAAAAGACAGGAGCAGTGCCTTACTTTGCCGGCTGTATGCCACACCGATGTCGGCTTCCGATTTTATTCTTGGATACACAGTTCCGCTGGTTCCGTTTGCAGTCCTTCAGTGCACCGTTTGCTATCTTGTGGCGATCCTGCTGGGCCTGGAGGTGACGGTGCATATTTTATATGCGATCCTCTTTACAGTCCCTGTTTCTGTACTGTATATTGCCTTGGGCCTTTTGTGCGGAAGTGTGCTGGGAGAAAAGCAGGCAGGTGGGATCTGCGGCGCATTGCTTACGAATTTCTCCGCCTGGCTGTCCGGGGCGTGGTTTGATATCGACCTGATGGGGGAGCCGGTGCGGAAGGTTGCAAATGCATTGCCGTTTATCCATTGTGTGGATATGCAGCGGGCAGTTCTTGCCGGAAATTGGGCGGATGTGCTTTGCCATTTCTGGTGGGTGCTGGGATATGGGATCGCTTTACTTGTGCTGGCGATCTTTGCTTTTTTGCGGCAAATGAAAAGGAAATATTAGGATATAGGTGACTCGCTGGGGAGCGATGGGAGCGCCGCCTGTGGCGGGAGGAGCGACCTGAGCGAGTGACAGCGGTCGACGAGGGACGCAGCCGCACCGTCGGCAAGGACATTTGTCGGGCACCGCAACAGGAGATTCGTTTGCATTTTATTTTCTGCAAGTGTGCAGAAAATAAAATTAAGGTAGCCACCAGTGTTTGCACTGGTGTCAGCAACAGTCCACCGGACTGTTGCATTTACATTATTCGAATCTCCAGCGAGCAAAAAAGCAGATGCCCACTAAGGGCATCTGCTTTTTTGGTGACTCGCTGGAGATTCGAACTCCAGACCCATTGCTTAAAAGGCAATTGCTCTGCCAACTGAGCTAGCGAGTCGTTGGCTGGGATGGCAGGATTTGAACCTACGAATGCCAGAGTCAAAGTCTGGTGCCTTACCGCTTGGCGACATCCCAATGTAGCGTGCCCAGCGGCGGACACACTGAGTATTATAACACGGTCGTTTTTCTTTTGCAACTGTTATTTTTGATTTATGCAAAAAATATTTAAGAGAATACAATGTTAAAACTTTCCCTTCCCTTGACTATTCCCGGTTGGATGTTATAATATACAGGAAAATTACTTGTTTTATCAGATGACCGGAGGTAACGCAATGAGAGGGATCCCTTCTTTGATTACAGATATTCGCAAAAAAGTGTTTACGGAGGTTGCCCGTATGGCATATGCCGGAAAAGGCTATGATCGGGTCGATGAGCTTCCTTATAAAATCGTGCCGGGAGACCGGCCGCTGCACCGGGAATCGGTGTTTCTGGAGCGGGCCATTGCCAGTGAGCGGGTCCGTCTGGCAATGGGCCTGAATTTGCGCCCTATTCAGACCCGTCATTTGATGACTGAGGGTATGGACCAGGCCGCCATTGCAGAGCAATACTACGAGCCGCCCCTGATTAATATCATTCCCTATGCCTGTCACGCCTGCCCAACCAATCAGTATCGGGTCACAGAGAGTTGTCAGAACTGCCTGGCGGCATCCTGTCAGAAGGTTTGCCCGAAGGATGCCATTTCCTTTGTCAACGGCAAAAGCCATATAGACCCGGATAAGTGCATTAAATGCGGCAAGTGCGCGAAGGCTTGTCCCTATCACGCCATTATCCATCTGGAGCGCCCCTGTCAGGTCGCTTGCGGTATGGATGCCATTGTGCAGGACGAGTATGGCAGAGCCGTGATCAACCAGGATAAGTGCGTGGCGTGCGGTCAGTGCCTTGTGAGCTGTCCCTTTGGCGCCATTGCAGATAAGGGACAGATCTATCAGGTGATCCAGTCCATTTTGCAGGGGGATAAGGTGATCGCCATTGTAGCACCGGCGTTTATCGGTCAGTTTGGCAAGCATTCCACCCCCGGTAAATTTATTGCCGCAATGAAGAAGCTTGGCTTTGCCCGAATCGTGGAGGTGGCTGTTGGCGCCGATATCTGTACCGTTGAGGAAGCAAAGGACTTTTTGGAGAAGGTGCCGCAGCAGCAGAATTATATGGCAACCTCCTGCTGTCCTGCCTGGCATTCTATGATCTATAAGCTGTTCCCCGGAGAAGCGCAGAATATTTCTATGACGCTGACACCGATGGTATTTACTGCCCGGCTGATGAAAAAGAAATATCCCGACTGCAAGGTGGTCTTTGTGGGTCCCTGTGCGGCGAAAAAGCTGGAAGCCATCCGGGCAGATATCCGCTCCGATGTGGACTTCGTGCTCACCTTTGAGGAGCTGCAGGGAATGTTCGAAGCAAAGGAAATCGATTTTGAGACCATTGAGCCTTTGAACGACCTGAATGAGGGCAGTGCCGCAGGCCGTGGCTTTGCTGTTTCCGGCGGTGTAGCCGGCGCAGTGGCAAAATTGGTAAAGGAAAATGATCCCGATACAGAAGTGTTAACAGCAAGAGCAGAGGGCTTGCGGGAGTGCCGTAAGCTGATGACCCTGGCAAAGGCAGGGAAGTACAACGGTTATCTTCTGGAGGGTATGGCCTGTCCCGGCGGCTGTGTAGCCGGTGCAGGAACACTGCTTCCGGTTGACCTTGCCGCGGCAGTGGTCGGTCGCTACCAAAAGGAAGCGGATAAGGAAAGCCCTATGGAAAGCGCCTATCTGGAACAAGGGGAACATCTGGATTAAGAATAAAATGCGTGTATCTTTACCGTACACGCATTTTATACTTGCAGTTAGGGGAAAACACCTGTATAATAGAGGAAAACATTAGCAAATGAGGGAAAGAAAATGAAAAGAAAACCCCAAAAGATCGAATCGGAAGGCAAGCGCACCAGATGTATGCTTTTGCTGATGATCCCTGTGTTCTTTTTCAGCCTGTACCTGTATATGGGTAAGCGGAGCAAGCAGAGCGGATACACAAAAATGGGCATCTTCTATGGCGTGTCCAGCCTGGTGACATTTATTGTTTCTGCCTTGGGTCTTGTTTGGCCTGTGTTTTTATACGGAATTATCTCCCATATGATCGTATGGGTGCTTTGCACGATTCACGCGTTTAACTGCAGACATCAGTATCAGCAGTATGAGCAGTGGGTGCAGGAGGACGAGAAGGAGCGCTCTCAGCTGGTTCATCAGGAAAGCTTCCGCCGCCGTGCAAAATACTGGTGCTTCTGGGACTGCATTCCTTTGCTGGGCGGACTTGCCACCTATTTGATCGGTAAGAAAATCAAAAAGCCCGGCGTGAAATGGTTTGGAATTTTGTCCACCCTGGCGGTCATTGGCCTGTGCTTTTATCTGACGATGCTGCCGCAGATAACCAGCGGTGTTTTTACGGTAATGTGCATCGTGATCGCATATAGCAGTCTTTGCATCCATCCTTTGCTGTTTGGCTTCTATTTCGAGGAATATTTGGATGCCGAGGCAAAGGAATGGGAGACGCTTGCCGAGGAATGCCCCCAGATCGAAAGCGGGTCCTGGCGTTTCCGCAACAGCATTTGGCAGATACTGACCTTTGCTCCCTTCTTTGGTTCTTTGGGCCTGTTTTGGGCGGGTATTACCAGAGAAAACGGAAAAGTGCTGACTGTCGCTTCCGTGCTTTGCATTTTGGAAGTGAGTTGCCTGGCCGCGCCTTCTGCAATCTTGCAAAACGCCCAGCTGCTGGCACAGCAACCGATTATGGAAAATATCGCCGGCGGTATTAGCGCGATGTGGATATTTGCGTATGCCTTGATCGTATTTACCGGTGCCTGTATCCGCCGTGAGATGCTCCGTATCCGCGCCTATCAGGAAATGCGGTTTTGAAATAACTGCTGAGCTTACCAACATTTTCCGCTTCATTTTTTGACTTTCCTGACATATACTGTTAGGAGTGTAAAAATGGAAGGAGGAAGTGTAATGAGATGCTTGAATGATCCAAACACCGGGATAGCGGAATTGCTTTTTGATGAGGACGGAGGCCGTCCCAGTGAGCGATAATAAGGAATGATCCATTTTGATAAATAACAAATGCCCGACAGATTTTCTGCCGGGCATTTGCTGTTTTTGAACACGCGCATCTTAAAATGCAAAATGTGAAGATTTGGGACACCGGAGTCGTCGTCCTTTGATTAATGCTTAATTCTTAATGCTTAAGGCTTAATGATTTTTCCGTAGGGGCGGCTATTATGTCAGCCAAACCGGCCTCATTGCGACAGCCTGTAGCGGGAGGCTAATAGCCTCCCCTACATTTTCGTTGGTAAGGGACGGGAGACCCGTCCCCTACGGTTTAATTTTCAACTTCTTCTCTTTTCTTGCCCTTGAAGAGCTTTTTGCGGAAGATCAGGGCGATGGCCGCAAGGTCCACCACTGCGATCACGGGGATGCCCCATGTCTGCAGGATCTTCAGGATCGTTTCTGCTGTTTCCAGCTTCTTGCCCTTGGTTACAAAGGTCAGTGCAGTATCGCTCAGGCTGTCGTAGGCTTCTCTTGCCGCGGCGATGCGTTCCTTGTCACCCAGGGTGACGATGCCGATCTCTCCGATCAGGGCATCCACTTCTTCGGCGGCTGCCTTGGCATTTTTCAGGGTTCTGAGTTTGCCCTCAGCGGATGTTAGCTTAGAATAGGAGATTTCTTTGCGCTCGTTGATATAAAGCTTATCCACAGCCTCACGGGCGGCTGTAATGGCAGGCTCGGTGTCCAAAGTAATCTCTTCGGGAATTGCCTGGATCAGCTTTTCAACTTCCACAACAAACTCAGCTCTCAGCACCTTGATCTGTGCTTCTGCTTCTTCCAGCAGACTGATGTCCACCAGCAGGCTTTGCTTGCCGGTCAATGCCTTATAGTCAGCACGCAGCTGCACCACTTCCGGTTCGTCGTCCAGTGTGACCGGCAGCTTATCTGCAAGGGCATTGACCCGCTCCTGCATTGCTGCAGCGATCCTCTGATCGTTCAGATCAGAGGCAGTTTCATAGGCTGTCTTGAGCTTATCATAGTTCTTCACATACCGCTGCTGCCGTTCGTTCAGACCCTTATATTCATCGATTAGTGCCTGCATTTCCGGGTAGTGGTCTGCAGTCATGGTAACACCGTCGTAGGTATCGATCTTGCGTTCCAGAATGTCAGACTCCATTTCCTGCAGAACTTCCAGCTTTTGGATCAGAGCCTTATAGCGCCAGGAAAGATTCTCATAGGAAGAACGGGCTGTGCGAATGGCTGCTTCGCTTTCTACCGTGATCTCATCGCCAATGTCCATGATCATTTGATCCACAGCCCCGGCAATTGCCCAGTCTTCATCGGTCACATTCAGGGGCAGCATAGCCAAATTCGTACCTTTCTTTGTGGAGGCAAAGTAGATGTTGCCATCCTCACCCATCAGATAATAGCTGGGCTTTTCGTCCATAATAGGAGCATTTTCGATAACCTTCAGTTCACCGACCGGTGCGCTCAGATCCTCCAGTACAATACACTGGAAGCAGCCATGGGCACCAAATGTGGCATAGAGTTTGTTGCTTTCTGCATCAAACAAAATGGGGAAGCTTTGATTGCCTGCGCCACTGCCGGACTGATCGAAATAGGTTTTGGAGAAGGAAAGAACCTCTTGCACATCAAAGGTCTTTGTTTCTTTGCTGTAGGTGAAGCAGAACAGAGTTTCAGACACGATCGCCCAGAAACGCCCGGCAACCACCGGATCGGGCTCGATGCTCGAAATAAACGGAATGGTTTCGGGCATTCCGCTCAGATAGTCCCTGGGATCAAGGACTGCATCTGCCTCCATTTCTTCATAATCATAAGCGAAGATCACTGCGGAAGCAGTGGTGTCCGCTATCGCACCGGAACCGCCCCAAACAGTGGATATACCGCAAAGGATTTTATCACTGTAGGCAAGACCGCTGATGGACTGATTGTAAACAACATTCCGTTCATATTTCCATCGACCGGTTACTGTGTCGTAAACTACGACAGCACCGCCCAACAGATCGGAATCCGGAATTGTACCGGCGAACACATAGCCGTCCCCGGCTGCCATTGCATGGATGCGCTTCTGTCCGGTTTCTGCATGATCCAGCTTCCAGCGCTGGATAATATCGTTGGTTGCAGGCAAAGCTGTATTTTCCGGGTTGGGATAGATCTCGTTAAGAGTTGTGGAAGAATAGTTGCCTGCGTAAAGCTTTCCGTCATACCATCTCTGCACATCGGTCTGTCCGCCGGTCTTGTAGTAGTACTCGATCTTGCCCAGTTCTGTGTTATAAACTGCGCAGTTGTCGGTGTTCCAGCCACCCATATAAAGCTGATTGGAGCCTTCCGGACCGTTGGTAAAACCGCCAATAGCAGCGCCGCCGGTTCCGTGGACCACCAAATTGTCCCAGGATTCATATTCCTTGGTGTTCAAATTGAACATTCTGGGAGCACCGCCGGCTGTAGTGCTGTAGGAGAACAGGCAGGGGTCGCCGTCCAGAGTGATCAGAGTTTTGCCGTAGGAGTTCTGTCCACCGGTGCGGAAGCCGTTGCCAGATGTGCCGAAGCCGGGAACTTTAGATACGGTTTTGGAGGCAATATCATATTCATATAAACCGTAGCCCTCCAGAATCATATACTGCTTGCCGTCAAGCTCTTCGGTTACATCAAAGGCGAGCGGTCCAAACAAGCCCAGATCCACAAACTCAAAGGTTTCCGGATTTAAAACGATCGGTTCACCGAGATGGCTGCCGCCTACGATCAGATAGTCGTCGCCAAGGAAGTTTACGGAATAAGTTGCAGTTGCGGTGCCCATCATATGGAAAATATCCTGCTCGGCAACGATCTCGCCGGTGGCTGTATCCATTTTGAAGATCATTGCCATATCGGTGTTGTGGGCGGTGGCATAGAGATAACCGTCCCGGCAGATCATACCACCGATGCGGTTGATCTGTCCGTAGGGCTGACCGTAGCTGGTAAATTCTCTTGTTTCCCGGTTATAAGAGGCCAGATACGCACCGTAGTAACCGCTGACCCAAACAGTTCCGTTTTCATCGATGGTCATGCTGTATAGATCCTGAATACCCTCTAAGCCCGGGGTGTCGGTAATTCTGGGGGTTTTCTCAAGGGTCTGCGTATAGGGATCATAAATGGCAATATATTTGGATTTGCCGGTCACATAGATCCGCCCGTCTTGATCTGCGCAGGTGTAGTAGGGACGGACATGACCGATTTCAACAGTATCAACCAATTCTCCGGTGTCCAGATCGTACACCAGCATCCCACCGCCCTCCAGGGGCAAATAGTAATAATTGTGTCCGTATACTTCTGTGACTACACCATAAATACAGGCATCGGCAACAGGGAGCACATTTTCCTCAATGGTAATGGCGCTTACCTTTTTTGCATCCTCGGTAGTTTCGAAATCAATGATGCCCCGCTCCATAATGATCTGGGACAGATTCATATAGCCGTTTTCAGCAAAATCGGAGTTTTCGTAGGCTTCCAGAATGATGATGTATTCCTTGCCGGCTTCAAAATTCCAATAGCCGAGATAGGAGTGAACACCGTCCTCAAATTCTGTTGTGCCGTTTTCGTTAAACAGCTTGACTTTGCCGACACGGTTTTCGGGATCTGTAGCTTCCCACAGCTTATCGGGGTCTGTGTCTGCAGGCAGGATATACATGGCAAGCTCACAGCTGTTATAATCCAGCGCGTGATTCAGACTGATCGTAAAGTCACCGTCACCGGGGCTCTTGATCTTCAGCGCCACCCAGCTGTTCTTCTTGGAAAAGGCTCGGAAGCCACCGCTTCGGTAGAACCGCAGTGTAGTTTCGGGCTGTCCTTTTGTTGCAGGAATGTAGCTGGCAAGACCCTCGCTGGCATTGTAGAATTTCCAGTTAAGCGCGCCGCTTCTCCAGCGGGCGTTCATATCGTCGATCACATCGGGCATATTGATTCTGGATTCGGAATAAATGCCGTTCATAGCATCTGCCAGGTCCAGATCGTACACAACGCCCTTGTAGAATGCACCG
>JAZNDF010000033.1:0-1500 GCA_045587925.1 Faecousia sp. | reverse complement strand
CAAAATACTGCAATGCGCCCTAAAACTATGCAATTGTCTACATCCTGCGGATGTAGGGGCGGTCATTGACCGCCCGCGGGCGATTAATAATCGCCCCTACATATTCTACCGTAGATTTTGCGCATTTTGCAACACGCCCTTCGTTTGTAGTGATTTTATCAAACAGGAATTTGGCGGATTTATATATCGGTCATCTGGGGGAGGGGATTTTTTACGGAAAACAGCTTCCCGGCGATATGGGAAAAATCCTTGATCAGGGCGTTTTGCAAAGGATCCTGATCTTTTTTATAGATCATATAAAAGGTTTGCTTTGCCGTCGGACCGGAAAGAACAAAATAGGCACAGTCCGGGCGGGGTGTCATCGTTGCAATGTTGGCATCTGTAGTGAGCAGTGCCCCAAAGCCGGAGCGCATCAGATTGTAGTTGAGCTGCTGGCGGTTGGCGCTGGCTGTGATGTAAGAGGTGATGGAGGAATTTCCAATGAGATTTTTTCGCTTTTTCTGGATGTTGGTGTTAACGGAGGGGTAAATAAAGTCGATCCCCTCAAAAGCGGAAAGATTGGAAACCTCCTGATTTTGGTCATAAGTTCTGTGGATCAGGGATTCGTAGGACAGGGCACAGTCCTCTAACCCTTTCGGCACCATATAGCGGGGAAGGGCGACCACACTGCGTATTTCCAGCAGTGGAACGGAGCAGTAGCTTTCGGGAACGGCCTCCTCGGCTACAAACAGAATATTTGCCGTATCCTTTTGCAGGGCTTCGTAAATTCGGTTTGTTTCGGTAATGATGATATGAATATCCACCTGGGGATGGGTTTGCTCAAACAGTTTCAGTACCCTGGGAATTACATAATAGGAAAAATGCAAAGAGGTGGCAATTCGCAATGTGCCGCCCTGGGTGTGGTGCAGGTCGCTGATCTTTTCAGCGGCTTCTTTTTCAATTTCCAGCATTTTCTCGATAGACTGTATGTACACCTTTCCTTCCGGGGTCAGAGAAAACGGATGGGTCTTTCGGTTGAAAATTGGGTAGCCCAGACCTTCCTCGGCCTTTTTAATGGCGCGGCTTAAGGCGGGCTGGGAGAGGTACAACTCCTGTGCTGCCAGGCAGACACTTTTCAGCCGGTAAACCGTGTAAATATAACGGGCAGTATTATCTAACATCGTTATCACCTTTTTGTTATAATATTTGTGATAGTATTTCTATTTGATTATATAACGCTCCGGGATTATAATCAAGACAAAGGGGTGGATTTTTGTGGAATTTAAGAAAATTTCTGAAAAAATTGATGAATTAAACGGGCAGTATATCCGCATTTGGGAGGATGTGTGCAATCTGGAGAGCCCCACAGCGGATAAAAAACGGGTAGATGCGGTGGGAGAATATTTCCTGAAAATGGCTAAAGACCGGGGCTGGAAAATTGAAACAGAAGAATATGCGCAAGCGGGAAATGCCATTTGCATTACTTTAAATCCGGATGTGGATGCTGCTCCCGTGGCGATC
>JAZNDF010000032.1:0-42682 GCA_045587925.1 Faecousia sp. | reverse complement strand
CCGCTGCCGCTGCCCAGATCCAGGCAGCTTGCTCCGGAGAACAAGGTCTTTTCCATAGTTTCCAGCACCATTTGCGTAGAGGGATGGGCACCGGTACCAAAGGTCAGACCGGGATCCAGGATCACAGGCAGCCGTCCCTGGGTATCCGTATCTGCCAGCCAGTAGGGCAGCACCACCAGCCGCTCGCCCACGGGCTGGGGCGGGTAATTCTCCTTCCAGCCTTCCTCCCAGTCTGTATCCGCCAGCTGGGAAACTGCCATCTGCAGGGAGCCCAAGCGGTCGTCCTCTTTTGCCCGCAGACCTGTAAGAAGCTTTTCCAGCCGGGCAAGACCGGCAGTGTCTGTTTGCTCCAAATATAATTTGATATGAGAAAGACCCTGCAAATGGGACTGAAGACCTTCATCGATATAATCCCAGTATGCCCGGTTTTCGTCTAAAAAGCTTTCAAATTCCGCCTGGTCTTCGATTACCAGGTCTTCAAAGCCACCGGCAGTCAACGCAGCAGCAACCTCGTTGATGCCTTCGGAAATGGTATCAATTGTAATTTCCAGCCACATAGCATACTCCTTCAGCTTATCTTCCTTCTATTTTATCGCAAAGTGCCCCGGAAGGCAACTACTTCATTAAAATTTTCACAGAACCCTTCCTATTTTGGGAAAATTGATATATAATAAGGAAAATGTTTATTGTCAGGAGCGTATATGATCCAAACCTTTCCATTACAACCGGGTGTGGTGCTGCGGTGCTTCCCGGATGACCGATTTAAACAGGGCTGTCTGAGTGTGCAGTTTTTGCGGAAAATGTGCCGGGAGGAAGCGGCTGTCAATGCCCTCATTCCCGCTCTGCTTCTGCGGGGCACGAAAAGCTGTCCCGACCTGCGGGCGATCACCCTCCGGCTGGACGATCTGTATGGTGCAGCTGTAGGTACCCAGGTGCGCCGGGTGGGCGATTATCAGACCACCGGACTATACTGCGGCTTTATGGAGGATGCCTTCGCCCTGCCCGGTGACCGGGTGCTGGAGCCTATGGCAGAATTTTTAGGGGAGCTGCTCTTTTCTCCTCTAACGGAAGACGGTATTTTCCGGAAGGATTTTGTGGAGAGCGAGAAGCGCAATCTGACCCTTGCCATCGAGGCGCAGCGCAATGATAAGCGGGTTTATGCCAGCAGCCGGCTGCTGGAAATCATGTGCAAGGACGATAGCTTTGGCATTCCCCGGCTGGGCAGCAAAGAGGAAGTGGAAAAAATCACGCCTCAAAGTGCCTGGGAGCATTACCGGAAGGTGCTGCAGCAAAGCCCTGTGGAGATCTTCTATGTGGGCGCAGCAGAGCCTGGGCAGGTGGCAGAGCTTTTGAAGCCCCTGTTTGAAAAGCTTGAAAGAAATTATGTAAACCTTCCGTCCCAGACAGCGTTGTGTGACCTTCCCCAGGGAAGTCACTGGGAAACGTTGGATATTTCCCAGGGCAGGCTCTGTATGGGCTTTGTTACCCCCATTACCTCCCGGGATCCCCGGTTTGCAGCAATGCAGGTGGCAAATATTATGTTTGGCGGGGGTATGACCAGCAAGCTGTTTATGCAGGTGCGGGAGAAGCACTCCCTGTGCTATGACATTGGCTCCGGCTACCAGGGCAGCAAGGGCATTGTAACGGTGACCGCGGGCATTGATTTCCACCAGGAAAATGCGGTAAAAAAGCAGGTGCTGGAGCTGCTTTCCCAGTGCGCAGAGGGGGACTTTACCTCCGAAGAGCTGACTGCTGCCAAGCAGGCACTGATCAGCCAGCTGCAGGGAGTTCACGATTCCCCCGGTTCTATTGAAGGCTATTACACTGCCGGAATTCTCAGCGGTATGGGTATGACCCCGGCAGAATATATTAAGGCAGTGGAGGCTGTAACAGCCGAAGCTGCAGCCCAGGCAGCAAAGACCCTTTCTTTGCACACAGACTACTTCTTAAAGGGGGTGCGGTAATGGAAGTACGCAGTTACCCCGAACTGAAGGAAACAGTGCTGTGGGAGGTGCTTGAAAACGGCTTGACCGTAGCCATTGTGCCCCGCCCGGGCTTTACCCGAAAGCTGTGCTATTTTGCCACAGACTTTGGATCTGTTCATACCCGGTTTTCCATTGACGGAACGCCCTATACCGTGCCGGCAGGCATTGCCCACTATTTGGAGCATAAGCTTTTCGATATGCCCGGTGGAGAGGTCTCTCCGGAATTTGCAGCATTGGGTGCATCGGTCAATGCGTTTACCAGCTATGATATGACCGCCTATCACTTTACCTGCACGGAGAATTTCCCCCAGGCACTGCGCCTGCTGCTGGAATTTGTATCCACTCCCTATTTTACAAAGGAATCTGTGGAAAAGGAGCAGGGGATCATCGGACAGGAGATCGGCATGAACGCAGATGCGCCGGATATGCAGATCTTCGAAAAGCTGATGCAGGCAATGTACCGGGTCCATCCTGTAAAGGAGCCGATTTTGGGCACTGTGGAAAGTATTTCCCAGATCACACCGGAAACACTCTACCTGTGCCACCGGGCATTTTACCGGGCAGACAATATGCTTTTGTGCGTGGTGGGCGATGTGGATGCCCAGCAGGTAAAGCAGATTGCACTGCAGTGTGTCCCCAAACCGCCAAAGGAAACAGTGACCCTTCCCCGTTCCTGGCAGGAGGAAATGACCTGCCCTGAAGCGTATACCGAGTGTAATATGGAAGTGGCAATGCCCACCTTCCAGCTTGGCTTTAAGTGTGAGCCTATGGACCGTGGCGAGGAAGCTATCCGCCGGGAGATTGTAGGGGAGCTGGCAGCGGAGGCGCTGTTCGGTGAGGCATCGCCCCTGTATTTAGATCTGTACGAAAAGGGACTGATCGACGCCTCCTTTGGCGGCGGCTTTGAAACCATTGAGGGCATGGCAATGCTCAATGCCTGCGGTGACAGTGAGGATCCGGAAGGGGTGCGGGATGCGATCCTGCAGGAGGTATCCCGGCTTTTGCAGGAAGGCATTGGAGAAGAAAGCCTGCTGCGGATGAAGCGCAGTGCCCTGGGTCGCAGGATCCGTGGACTGGACAGCTTTGACTCCGTGTGCTTCCGGATCTGTGCTTACTATTTTTCCGGCTTTGACTATTTCCGGTTCCCGGCTCTGTACCGGGATGTGACCGAGCAGGAGATTTTGGATTTCCTGGGTCATACGGTTACTGAGGAACGGATGAGCTTATCTGTAATTTACCCGAAGGAGGACGCGTAATGAAGTACTCTACTATTTCCTTTCCGGAGCTGGGCATCCAGTGGGATCCGGGCAGTTATATCAAGCTTGGACCGCTGACCATCCATTTCTACGGCGTGATCATCGCCCTGGGTTTGATTTTGGCTGTGGTCTATGCCATGCGCAGATGTAAGCAGTTTGGCTTAAAACAGGACGATATTTTGGACGGTGTTCTTTGGATTTTGCCGGTTGCGGTGATCTGTGCCCGTGCCTATTACTGCATCTTCTCCTGGGACAGCTATAAAAATAACCTTATTTCCCTGCTTTATATTTGGGAAGGCGGTCTTGCTATCTATGGCGGTGTGATCGGTGCAGCCCTGTGCGTGATCGTCCACTGCAAAATAAAGAAAATCAGCCTGGGCGCAGTGCTGGACCTGGTGGCGCTGGGCTTTCTCATCGGTCAGTCCCTGGGACGCTGGGGCAACTTCTTCAACCGGGAGGCCTTCGGAGCTCCTACAGAAACCTTCCTGCGGATGGGTCTTTTCAATACACTGACCGGAGAATTTGAATACTACCACCCCACTTTCCTGTACGAATCCTTGTGGAATGCTGCCGGCTTTGTGCTGCTGCACATCCTGTCCAAAAAGCGTCAGTATGACGGACAGATCGCACTGGGATACGTTGCCTGGTACGGACTGGGACGGACCTTCATTGAAGGCCTGCGGATGGACAGTCTTTATATCGGACCCTTCCGGGTCAGTCAGCTTTTGGCAGCTGCCAGCTGCGTGGCAGCGGTCAGCGTGCTCATTTGGCAAGCCTTCCGCCCCCATCCGGCGCAGGCACTGTTTGTAAACAAGGTTCAAGAGGTAACCGTAATTGAAGAAAAAGAGGTAGAAGAAAATGAGTAAAAAAGGAATTGCCGTAGCCGGCAACTTGATCGTGGATACCCTGTATCCGGTTATGGGCTTTGCAAAGCCCGGTGAGCTGAGCAATATTTGCGGCGACCTGGACATCGCCACTGGCGGTGCTGTGTGCAATAACATTATGGACATTGCCAGCCTGGATCCGGAGATCCCCCTGGTAGCACTGGGCCGTATCGGTGATGATGAAAACGGCCGCTATGTGCAGCAGCAGCTGGGCAAGTTCAAAAACATCGACCAGCAGTATATTAAGGTTGGCGGCACCACCGCCTTCTCCCTGGTGCTGGCGGACGAAATCACCAAGCAGCGGACCTTCTATGAGTGCTCCGGTGCCAATGCCCATTTTTGTGAAGAGGATATTCCCTGGGACAAGCTGGATGTGGATATGCTCCACATTGGCTATATCCTGCTTTTGGAAGAGCTGGACAAAGAGGATGCCCAGTACGGCACCAAAATGGCAAAGCTTTTGCACAGAGCCCAAAGCCAGGGCATCAAGACCTCCATCGATGTGGTCAGCGAAACCGGTGAACGTTTCCGGAAGCTGGTGTGCCCTGCACTGAAGTATACAGACTACTGCGTGATCAATGAGGTGGAGGCAAGCGCCACCACCGGCATCCCCCTGCGCGCCGAGGACGGCACCCTTCTGAAGGAGAATTTCCCCGCAGCTCTTCACAAGCTGAAGGAAATGGGTGTATCTACCTGGGCTGTGATCCATTGCCCCGAGGTGGGTATGGGTCTGGATGAGAACAACAACCTGGTGGAGGTTCCCAGTCTGAAGCTGCCCAAGGGCTGGATCGCCGGCACTGTGGGCGCAGGCGATGCCTTCTGCTCCGGTGTTACATACGCAGCCTGGAAGGGCGAGGATCTGAAGTCCGCCATTGAGCTAGGCACTGCCAGTGCAGCCTGCTCCCTGTCCAAGCCCGGTTCCACCGAGGGTATGCGCACAGAGAAGGAAACCAGAGAGCTGTACGCAAAAATGCGATAAAAACATAGTTTTTGACACACGAAAAAGAGCTGCCATTTGGCAGCTCTTTTTTCATACATAATGGCTGTTTCTGCGGAGAAAACAGCAGGGCAGGTTACTCCGTTTTGAACCGATTGAAGTATTCGTACAGGGGGATCAGGTCGGTTAAGAATTTGCTGACCCGGTCCTTTAATTCCGGTCCGAACATTTCCGGTGACACAGGCTCGTGGATCACGCATGAGATCCCCGTTTTCCAGGCAAAGAAGGGCTCTAAGTCCTTGCTGGGGGCCTCCTTGGGTCGCTTATACAGCTGGGCGGAGACAGGCACACCGGTCTTTTTCTCCGTATTCCGGATCAGCTTCAAAAATTCCTTGGGGTGCGCTGCTATTTCCTTGCGGAAATCCGCCATAGCAGACACCTGAGGCCGCCACAGAATAAAGCCGTAGCTGATCCCCTCCGGAGTGATCTCAAAATACAGGCAGGGATTTTCTGCCCACCACTGCACATCCTGCCGGATGCAGATCCAAAGGCTCTCCTTGTAGGGCAACGGGTGGTGCATCCGGGCATCCCGGTAGATCCGGCTGACCTTCAGAAGATTTCCCGGCTTATCCAAAAAGGGCAAAAACAGCTCCTGCCCCAGAGCCTTGGTGGGTTCATAAAGATATTTTACATAGTCTTGCTTGTGGGACATAAACCAGTCCCGGTTGTTATTGAGGCGGATGCCCCATAAAAAGTCCACGGTCTCCGGACTGTAACCTTCAAACATAGCCGCATTACCTCTCTTTTTTCTCTTTCTTAACCCTTATTTCTCCTCGGTTCGTGGGGAATTTACCGGATTCGTTTTGCATTTTTTCCTTGCGCACAGTGCCCCTAAAATACGACGGAAAACCAGTTTACATAAACTTAAAAATATGGGGATTTTTCGCCGGTTTTGCCTGGTGAGTTTTCCACATTATCCACAGGGTTTTCCACAGGAAAAAGGGGTAAAACCCTATGCTTATCAAGGGGTCATGGGATTTTCAGGGTGATTTGGGGGTATTTTACATAATTCTGTGGAAATCCGTTTTGGTTTACAGAACAACTAAAAAATTGACCTTAATACTGTACGCGTGCAGCGAACACCCGTTCCTGTGTGCCGGGCGTTCCGGGCTTTTCCCGGTAGGCATCCACTGCCAAAACGGAGTCCTGCCCCAGCTCCCACTGCAGCTCCAGCTCCTGTCCCTCCAGAGCCTCGGAAAGATAGCACACGGTTATGCCGCAAACCGGGTGATCTTTGTGGAATTGGCTGGGTAAGAGGCTATCTACCCAGTCTAAATACCGGGTATTGTTCATATGCAAATTCCGGTCAAGCTCTCCATAGCTTACCCTGCGGCGCATACTGCAGGAAAGGGACAAGGGCGCAAGGGCACCGGGCAGAGCCAGCTCATTGCCGCAAAGCAGGCCTTCCACATCCACACCGCTTTTTCCCGGCAGCACCATTGCCCGGCTTTGGGTGTTCATCAGAACCCAAACCGCCACGGTGCGAAACAGCACATTTCCCTCCCGGTCATAGCCTACGGTTGCTCTGGGATATGCCACCCGGGTGGTGGGCATAGGCCAGGTTTCCAGGGTGATGGTCTCTCCGGCCACAGGCAGGCGGTTTACCTGGATGTGGTGACGGATAATGGCCCAGAACAGATTTTTCTCGTTAAGGGTATCCCAGTCTGTTCCCAAAAGGGCAGCGTGCTTACCTGCAACCTCCTGGGCAAAATACAAAAGCACAGAGGGCTTCACCCGACCAAAGCAATCTAAGTGCAGGTCTGTGATCTGAAAGGTTTGGCGATAGGGCTGTGTCATAACATTCCTCTTTTTCTTTCTTGGTAATCGTGTAACTTATCAATGATTCAGCATTTCCAGAGTCATTTCCATTTGCTGTCCGTTTCGGTACAGGATCACCTGGACCGGAGAGCGGGTCTTTCGGTTTTCCAAAAGGCTGTGCAGTTGGGAAGCAGCGGTAATGCTCTGCCCATCCACCTGCACCAAAATGTCCCCGGGCTGCACACCCTTTTTTTCTGCATCACTGCCGGGCAGCACATCGGTGACATAGATCCCTTGGGGCAGATCCTGGTATAAGCTCCAGATTTCCGGCACCTCCTGCCCGTAAAAGCCCAGGGAGAAGCAGATCTCATCCTCATGAGAAGTAGCTTCCTCTGGGGAAAAGGCAACAGGAGAGGTCTCCGGCTGG
The DNA here is from genome assembly GCA_045587925.1 of Faecousia sp. Taxonomy (GTDB): domain Bacteria; phylum Bacillota; class Clostridia; order Oscillospirales; family Oscillospiraceae; genus Faecousia. The sequence goes on along the minus strand of JAZNDF010000032.1, from coordinate 35,375 downwards.
GCAGCCTGGGTCAGCGCCCGGAAAAGCCGGATGTTCATAAGTCCCAGTGCTGTGGAAACACCACACAGGAAAATTACCAGCACCATCAAAAAGGCAATGATTCCCCCGTGGCTTTTGGGCGGGCGGGTAGAGCCGGTCTGATAGGTATCCTGGGCAAAATTAGACTCTTGGTTTGGGTTCATAAAATACCTCTTTATCAATTCACCAGGGGCAAGGTGAAGGTAAATTCTGTTTTGCCATCCTTGCTGGTAACGGAGATATCCTCTCCATGGGAGCAGACAATGGTCTTCACAATATAAAGCCCCAGTCCCCAGCCATCCCGGTTTTGGGAGCGGCTTTTATCCAGCTTGTGGAACCGGTCAAATACCAGCGGCAGCTCCTCCGGGGGAATGGTCTGACCGTCGTTGCTTACGCTAACATAGATCTTATTGGAGCCTTCCCGGATGGTAAGACCCAGCTGACCGCCCACAGGGCAGAATTTTACTGCATTGTCCACAAGGTTATAGACCACCTGGGTAATATAGTCCGGGTTTGCGTAGGTATAGACCGGGTGCTCCGGCATATTCACCTGTACATCCAGGTTTTTACCGGTGATCTTTTGCTCAAAGGTGATCAGCACCTGACCGGCACATTCTTCCATATCGAACCGGGACTTTTTCTCCTCCGGGATGCCGCTTTGCTCCTGCAGCTGGGAAATATCCAGCATACTGCGCACCAGCCGGCTGAGCCGCTTGGTCTCATCGGACACCAACTGCATATAGTAAGGATGCTTTTCCGGAGGAATTGTGCCATCCAGCATACCGTCCAGGAAGCCGGAAATGGTGGTCATTGGGGTTTTCAGCTCGTGGGAGACATTTGCCACAAACTCCTGACGCTGATATTCGCTTTTTTGCAGGGAGTCTGCCATATTGTTAAAGGCCAGAGCAAGCTCCTGCATTTCCTGGGGAGAATGGGGATCCACCTGGGTACGGGAGTCCAGTTTTCCGTGACCGAAATCGCTGGCGACCCGTGCCAGCTCCCGCAAAGGGGAGCTGTGGCGGCGCACCAAAAAATGCATCAGCACAATGCTGATCAGCACCGCCAGCAGCGCAGTGTACAGATAGATATAGGAGATCTTTCGCAGCACGGTTACCGTTTGGGAAATGGGTTTGGACAAGATTACAACACCCACTGTCCGCCCCACAGGATCCTGCACCGTCTGCGCCACCACATACCGGTTTTCCGTGTACAGTCCGTCGATCACACCGGTGCCGGACACCGAGCCGTTGGCAAGGATCCGCTTTAAATAGGTCTGACTGATGCGCATACCCTGGTGGGTACAGCCAAGGGGTGCATCGGAGCAAAGGAGCAGATGTCCGGAGGTGTCGCAGATCACGGCATCCGCCCCGGAAACCTCTCCGGCCAGGGATAAATGGATGAGAAAATCCCGGTCATTGAGATTTCCTGTAGCGCCGTAGGCAGCGGCAAGATCTCCGATGGCTGCACCATCGGCCTTCATATCTGCCATTTCCACAGAATAAAGGTAATCCTTTATCAGCACCTGAACAGCCGCACCTACCAGCAGCAGGGCTACCATCAGAATAATGGCAGCCGGGTAAAAAGTGCGGCTGAAGGTAGATTTCATAGTTATAGCACCTCGAATTTATAGCCAACGCCCCAAACGGTTTTCAAGCTCCAGCTCTCGGAAACGCCTTCCAGCTTTTCCCGCAGGCGCTTGATGTGCACATCCACAGTCCGGGAGTCACCGAAATAGTCAAAGCCCCACACATCGTCCAAAAGCTGATTGCGGGTGTAGACCCGGTTGGGAGAGGATGCAAGGTAGTAAAGCAGCTCCATTTCCTTGGGAGGTGCATCGGTCTTTTTTCCGTTTACGGTCAGCTCGAAGGCATCCATATCGATCACCAGCTTATCAAACACCAGCCGGCGGGCAGGTGCCTCTGCTGCCACATTTCCACTGCGGCGGAGTACTGCTTCGATTCGGGCAAGGACCTCCCGCATCTCAAAGGGCTTGGTAATATAGTCGTCTGCACCGGATTTCAGACCTGCCACCTTATCATCGGTCTCGCTTTTTGCGGTGAGCATAATCACCGGAGTCTGACTTTCTGCGCGGATGGTCTTGCATACCGCCCAGCCGTCCATCACCGGCATCATCACATCCAGTAAAATCAGATCGGGGCGGATCGCCCGGAATTTTACCAGCGCCTCACCCCCATCTGTAGCGGTGGTTACAGCATAGCCTTCCTTTTCCAGATACATCTGCAGAAGATCCCGGATATTCTTATCGTCTTCTACAACCAAAACAGAAATTGCCATATTGGGCATCCTCCTTGAAAAGATATTTTTCTGCTTATATTATAGTACACAATTGGCTTTTGGGGTGAACTTTTTGTAAAAAGTCCCTCTAAATTTTTACCCTTTCCAAGTTTTGCTTGAAAAATCCCCCCCGTAGCGGTATGATAGGTATCGAAAAGGAGTGGTTTCATGCTCATAGAAATACTTAAGGCGATTCTCTTTGGCATTGTGGAGGGCATCACGGAATGGCTGCCCGTTTCTTCCACAGGACATATTATCCTTTTGGATGAATTTATCCGGCTGCAGGTTTCCGATGCCTTTATGGATATGTTTGAGGTGGTCATTCAGCTGGGTGCGATCTTAGCGGTGATCGTTTTATTCTTCCATAAGCTCAATCCCTTCACCCCCAAAAAGGACGAGAAGCAGAAGAAGGATACCTGGCAGCTTTGGTTTAAGGTGGTTGCTGCGGTAGCACCCTCTGCGGTGATCGGTGTGCTGCTGGATGACTGGATGGACGCTCACCTTTATAACTATGTGGTGGTTTCCATTGCGCTGATCGTGTACGGCGTTGCGTTCCTGTTTGTGGAAAAAAGCAACGCAGGCAAGGCACTGAAAGTAAAAAGCGTGTTTGAGATCGACTACCGCACAGCGCTGCTCATCGGCTGCTTCCAGTGTCTGAGCCTGATCCCCGGCACATCTCGGTCCGGCTCTACTATTCTGGGTGCGATTTTGCTGGGTGTGGGGCGGAGCGCAGGTGCAGAATTTTCTTTCTTCCTTGCCATCCCCACTATGCTGGGCGCAAGTGCGCTGAAGCTGCTGAAGTTCCTGCTCTCCGGTGCAACTGCCACCGGTACGGAAATTGCTGTGCTGATCGTAGGCTGCGGCATTTCCTTCCTGGTCAGCTTCTTTGTGATCCGGGGTCTGATGGAATATGTGCGCAAGCACAGCTTTTCTGTATTCGGCATCTACCGCATTGCCCTGGGCGCACTGGTTTTGGGATATTTTGTTATTAAGGCACTGGTTATGTAATAAGGAGAAGGCTATGGAATTTATACTGGAAAATGATGTTTTAAAGGTAACCGTTACCACCCGGGGCGCACAGGCGAAAAGCGTGGTGCGCAAGGAAGACGGTGTTGAGCATATCTGGTGCGGTGACCCGGAAATTTGGGGTCTGCACGCGCCTATTCTGTTCCCCTTCTGCGGACGGATCAAGGACGGACGGCTGGAGGCAAGAGGCCAGGTGGCGGAAAATTGCAATGCCCATGGCTTCAACCGGAACATCGAGCATACCTTAGTCCGCTGCGACGATACCAGCGTGGTGCTGGAGCTGCGGGATAGCCAGGAAACCCGTGCCCTGTGGCCCTATAGCTTCCGGCTGGTATCCACCTTCACCCTGGAGGGTGATACGGTCCACCATACGCTGACAGTGGAAAACACCGACAGCGAAGAAATTTCCTTCGGTATCGGCTACCATCCTGCCTTTGCCGTTCCCTTTGACCGGAACCATGTGGCGGAGGACTATGTGATCCGCTTTGACAATGTAGAATCCCCGGTGTGCCTGAGAGGCAGTGAGGTCTATCGCATCGGTACCAATATCAATGCCATACCCGTGCGGGAGGATGTGTTCGCCACCGGCGGCTTTGTGATGACAGGACTTAGCTCCAAAACTGTGGGTCTTTACGAAAAGGACTCCGGCAGAGGTGTGGTATGCGGCATCCGGAATTTCCCCTACCTGGTTTTGTGGAGCAAGGAGAATATGACACCCCGGTTTGTGTGCCTGGAGCCCTGGCACGCACTGCCCCATCCCATGGACGGAGCAGTTTCCAGCAAGTGGGAGGATAAGCCCCAGGCAGCCTTCCTGGCACCCGGACAGGACTGGAGCACAACACTGAGCATGTCCTTCGTCAGATAATAATAACCCGGAACGGATTAGGTTTATCCGTTCCGGGTTTTTGATTATCTGACGTACTCGATGACCACCCGGCGGTTGGGTTCTGTACCAACGGAATAGGTGGTGATCCGGTCTGTATCCTGCAGGGCGGCATGAATCACATGGCGCTCGTAGGCATTCATAGGCTCCAGGGTGGTGCGGCGGCGAGCCTTGAGCACCTGCTGTGCCTTCTTCTGTGCATAGCGGCGCAGGGAGTCTTCCCGCTTCAGGCGGTAGGCCTCTGCATCCACATTGATACGCACATGACCTTCAATGCCCCGGTTGACGGAGTAGTTAGCCAGGTGCTGAATGGCATCCAGGGTGTCGCCCCGGCGGCCGATCAGATAGCCCAGGTTTTCGCCAACCAGCTCTACCATATAAGTGTTGTCGTCTTCCTTGTAGGCCTGGGGCACTGCGGTGGAGCCCATGTGCTCCAGAAGCCCCTTGATAAAGGTTTCGATCTTCTCTTCCACAGAGCCGGGCTCAGCGGGAACATAGGTGCGCTGCACCACAGGTGCAGCAGGCTTTTCTGCCTTGGGTGCCTTCTTTTCCACAGGCTTCTCTGCCTTGGGAGCCTCAGCCTTGGGTGCTTCGGGCTTGGGTTCTTCCTGCTTGGGAGCCTCAGGCTTCTTTGCAGCCTTGGGCTTGGAACGGGAAGCGGAGCCCAGTGCGCTCTTGGGCTTGGGATCGGGTACTTCGTAGGTCACCTGTACTTTGGCAGGCGATGCGCCAATACCCAGGAAACCGGACTTAGCCTGCGCCAGAACCTCAACAGAAACACTGTCCCGGTCCAGACCCAGCTGGGTCAGCGCAGCCTCGATGGCAAGATCAATGGTCTTGCCGGTAGTAACGATGGATTTTTCCATTTTTAATTATTCCTCCGTGCTTTCGGACGCGTAACGGTTGGGATCATAGGCGCGGCCTTTGCAGAAGGGGCGCTTGGGATCACCGGACAGAGCGTCGGGTTCAGCTTTTTCCTCTTGAATGACAATTCCTTTTTTTGCGGCATATTCCCGTGCAGCTTCCTGCTTGGCAGCCTCCTGCTCCCGGAGCTTTGCCTGCTGGAGCTTCTTTTTGCTGGTATTTTCGGTGATGCCGTCGGGATTTGCAGCCCGACGCTCAGCGCGGATGCGCTCCTTTTCTGCCAGAGCTGCGTCTGCTGCCTTTGCCTTTTCCATACGCTGTGCATCTTCTTCGTCGTAGATCTTCCGATACTTACGGGTGAGGATCACATCGACCACCAGGGAAGCAATACCCTGGACGATCCAGTAAAGGCTCAATGCTGCAGGAATGGTAAAGCCAATCCACAGGGACATTGCGGGCATAGTGAACATCATGATCTTGCTCTGCTGCTTTGCCTGGGATTTTTGTGCAGTTTCCTTGTCCTGGACACCCCGCTCGTCGGTTACCAGGGAGTCGTTCATCTTCTGAGAAATGAACATGCTCAGCACCTGGACACCTGCGGAGAGCACAGGTAGCAAGAAGGCGCCGATGTTAGACCAGCCGTAGTTGGTCCACTCGGTAATTTTCCAGTTGGGAATTTGACCCAGGTTGATGTTCAGGAAGGAGAAATTGATGCCTTCCAAAGTTGCGGGGTTGGTGATGATGCCCTGCAGTGCTTCTTTATACAAAGGAGCATTTTCATAAATTTCAGCAGCGGCAACCATCTGATGATAAAACTCATTTTTCGGGAAAATACCCTCAGAAATGCCCTTGACCACACCAACGATCTGCTGTGCAACGGTCATAGTCTCTCCGTTGACGAGTACCTCAGCGGTTTCCTGAAGCATATAGGTGATGGGCTCACGGACAACGGCGTACAGGGGGAACATAATCAGCAGCGGCACAAAGCTCCACAGGCAGCCGCCGGTCATGGATACGCCCTCTTTTTTGTACAGTTCCTGGATTGCCTGGCTCTGCTTGGTCTGATCGTCAGCATATTTTTCCTGAATTTCCTTCAGACGGGGACTGAGCCGGGACATTTTCATGGTGCTGCGCTTACCCTTTGCAGTGGCAGGCAGCAGGATCAGCTTAACCAGAACGGCAAACAGGATCAGAGCCAGGCCGTAGTTGTTGGTAAACTGATACAGTGCAGTCATCAGGTAACCAAAAAGGACCTGAATGAAATGCAGGGGATTAAACGCAAGAATCATTCGTATTCCTCCAAATTGTTACGGTACGGGGTCGTAGGGATCGCGCTTACTGAAGGGGTGACAGCGGCAAAGCCGCTTGCACGCCATTACGCCCCCCTTGGCGGCACCCTATTTACAGATGGCTTCGTATGCGTAAGCGGAACAGGTGGGAGTGAATCGACAGCTTGCAGGTCTGTAGGGAGAGATGGCACTGCGGTAAAAGCGGATCAGCCACAAAAGGATCTTTTTCATACATCCTCCTGCTGCAAAATGCCGGCTTTTTCTGCCAAAGATAGGTATGCGTTTGTCAGCTCAGAAAACCGGGCGCGGATGCACCGGCTTCTTGCCACCACAACAATATCCCAGCCGGGAGCGAACTTAGACTCATTGAGCCGGTATACCTCCCGCAGGCGGCGGCGCACCCGGTTGCGGACCACAGCGTGGCCCAGCTTCTTGCCCACAGTCAAACCCACCCGGTTGCAACCGGTGCGGTTGGGCTTGGCATAAAGCACCAATAAGCTGTTGGCATGGCCGGAGGTGGCATAAAGCCGCCGGAAAATATGGTTGAGCTTTAATGCGCTGGAAAATTTCATAAAAATCTCTCCAATGGGGTTTTGCAGAGCTTGCCACAGGCGCGCCCGCAAAAAGACTGCTCAGTACGAAATCCGGGACAACTTGGAAAATCTTCCCTTCTATTATCCCATTAGGCGCAGGTCTGTGGAAAAAGATCCGAAGAAGGGAGATGATTTATTTTACGAGTTTGTCCACCAAAAAACGGAGCGGGGCGAACTTGCTTCGCCCCGCATGCACTCCCGTTTTCGCTTTGAGCGATCGATGCTGTGATTCAGCTTTCCTGATTACGCTCAGGCAGACAGGACCTTACGACCCTTGGCACGGCGGCGGGCAAGCACCTTGCGGCCGTTGGAAGTAGCCATTCTCTGACGGAAACCGTGAACCTTGGAACGATGACGCTTGCTGGGCTGATAGGTACGCTTCATAAACTAGTACACCTCCTGTCAAAATCACTTATGCTCGACAGCCAATAATGGCCGCAGCAACACATACTAAGTGACCATACAAAGTCACGCTAAAGCATTATAACCGAAAAATCCATCCAGGTCAACAACTTTTTTCAAATTGCATACGAAAAAGTTGAAATTTCAATTCCCAGGCAGTTCCCTGCGCAACTTGACAAGGAAGAGGAACCGAATTATAATAATTATATTCTTTAACGCAAGGGGGGAATACAGATGGCTAAGGATTTAAGAGGCACCTGGAAGGAAACAGGCATTGGCCTGGGACACGCATTCCGGGATCTGGGTAAAACATTGATCAAGACCGGTGCAGGTGCAGTAAAAAAGGCGGATGAATGGGCAAATAGTGAAGACGGTGAGCCGGAAGATCAGGCCCAGGAGGAAAGCAAAGCAACTGGTGAGAATCCGTAAAAAATACATATATGCATTTCCTATATTTGCATCCGTCCGCAAGGCGGACACATTTGTTTTGCATTTAATAAGGACGCCCGAGGGCGTCCTTTTATTATTCCTGATTGCGGCGCTTCATCAGTTCCCGCATACGCACTGCGTGGTCCAGCTGGCGCTTGCGGATGCGCAGGCTCTTGGGTGTGCACTCCAAAAGCTCATCGTCTGCCAGAAATTCCAGGCACTGCTCCAGGGACATAATCTTGGGAGTGACCAGACGGATGGCATCGTCCGAGCCGGAGGCGCGCATATTGGTCAGCTGCTTGCGCTTGCACACATTGACGGTCATATCCTCGTTGCGGCTGCAAATGCCAACTACCATACCTGCGTATACCGGTGTGCCAGCGCCAATGAACAGGGCGCCTCGCTCCTGGGCGGCACCCAGACCGTAGGCAACGGCCTCGCCGCTTTCGTGGGCGATCAGAGAGCCGGTAAGGCGGCGCTCGATCTCACCCTTCTGGGGGGCATAGCTGTGAAGCACGGAGGACATAATGCCTTCGCCTCTGGTGTCGGTCAAAAATTCACTGCGGTAGCCGAACAGACCTCTGGAGGGCACTAAAAATTCCAGACGGTAGCGGTTCCCCATAGGGGTCATACTCAAAAGATCTGCCTTCCGGCGACCCATTTTCTCGATCACAGCGCCCATACATTCCTCCGGCACATCTGCCACCATCCGTTCGATGGGCTCGCAAACCTTGCCGTCGATCTCCTTGGTGAGCACTCTGGGGGTGGACACGGAAAACTCGTAGCCCTCCCGGCGCATCGTTTCCATCAGAATGGACAGGTGCATTTCGCCGCGGCCGGCAACATTGAAGGCATCGGTGCCTTCCTCGGTCACATGAAGGGAAACATCCTTCAGAAGCTCCTTCTCCAGACGGTCCCGCAGGTTGCGGGAGGTGACGAACTTGCCTTCCTTGCCTGCGAAGGGAGAGTCGTTGACCGCAAAGGTCATTTCGATTGTGGGATCGGAGATCTTCACAAAGGGCAGGGGATCGATGGCTTCGGGGGCGCAAAGGGTTCTGCCGATGGTGATATCCGCCATACCGGACAGGGCAACGATCTCACCGGCAGAGGCCTCCTGTATGGGGGTCTTGCCCAGACCGCTGTACTCGTACAGGGCAACCACCTTGCCCTTGGCCTTCAGCTCCGGATCGTGGTAATCGCAGATGGTGACCTCCTGATTGACCCGGATGGTGCCCCGCTCCACACGGCCCACCGCAATTCTGCCCACATATTCATTATAATCAATGGAGCTTACCAGCAGCTGCAGGGGTGCATCCTTGTCGCCTGTGGGGGCGGGAATATAATTTACAATGGTATCAAACAGAGGGATCAGGTCGGTGCCCAGATCGTCCGGGGAGTAGGAAGCCACACCCTGTCTGCCGGAGCAGAAGACGGTGGGGGAATTGAACTGCTCGTCGGTGGCGTCCAGATCCAGAAGCAGTTCCAGAACTTCGTCCATCACTTCGTGGACTCTGGCATCAGGCTTGTCCACCTTGTTCACAGCCACGATGACCTTATGACCCAGCTCCAGTGCTTTTCCCAGCACAAAACGGGTCTGGGGCATAGGACCTTCCGCGGCGTCCACCAGCAGGATAACGCCGTTGACCATTTTCAGGATACGCTCCACCTCGCCGCCGAAATCTGCGTGACCGGGGGTGTCCACGATGTTGATCTTATAGTCCTTATATTGCACAGCGGTGTTCTTGGCCAGGATGGTAATACCCCGCTCCCGCTCCAGATCGCCGGAGTCCATAACCCGCTCCACGACCTCCTGATTTTCCCGATAAATACCGCCTTGCTTGAGCATCTCGTCCACCAGGGTAGTCTTGCCGTGGTCAACGTGTGCAATGATGGCGATGTTGCGAATGTTCTCCTGTACTGCCATAAAAGCATCCCTTTCCTCTTAAAAATCTTCTCTAACATTAAAATATATCATACAGATAAAATAAATTCAATCTTTTTCCACAAATTTCTGTTTATCGGACGGATGCCCGATAAACAATTGACAGTTGATAGTTGACAGTTGACAGTTAATGTATTTCCTTCGGAAATGATCAAATACGCGACGGACTGCTATCAAAGCAGGAAACCTATCATCGCGTCTTTCTGAGCGGAACGCAGTGAAGTCGAAGAATCTACGCATTTATTTGACATTACCGGTAAAATCGGCACCAAGATCCTTCGACTCGCATTGCTCGCTCAGGATGATGCGTTTTTCATTTTTGTTGCTTCAGCTATCTGTCGCGAATAATTGTCCATTGTCAATTCGATAAACAGGAATTTGACAAAAGAAACGGTTGCAAATTTTTCATTTTGCAACCGTTCCTTTTATGTACTATTTATTTCAATGTATTCAGCAGCTGTGTCATACCTTCCACCAGCGCCACATCGGTGCCGGGGCCCATTGCAGAGGAGCAGACCTCGTAGCCGCCCTCGTTATAGGCTCTGGTAGAGGGATAATATCCGCCGGAGCCGTTGATCAGGGCGCAGACCATAATGTTTTGGAAGGGGGACTGGGCCTCGGTATCGTTGCGGATATCCGTAAAGGGCTCGCCTGCATAGCCGGCAAACACCATATCGCCCACCCGCAGGGCGGTGATCTTCTTCTCAAAGAAGGCGGGACCGTCCTTCAGTGCGATCACCCGCCGGGCCTCTGCCAGCATCGCTGTCAGGTGCTGACCGGGCTTTACCAGTTCCTCGCCCCGACCGGCTTCATACATCGTATTGACATAGATCGCCCGTTCCAGCTTGTCGTTTTCCTGGTGGGAAGGCACTTTGATATGATCCGCGCCGTACCGGATGCCTTCGGCATCGATCTCCACCGCCCGGTCGCAGATCTGCAGGACTGCGCCTGCGATCACCCGACCCATATGGATCGCGTGAGCGGGGGTCTCCTGCTCGCCCACCAGACCGATGTTGGGCATAAATACATTTCTGTGGTTCACATCGCCCTGGGGTGCCAGGACAAACACGGCCTGTGTGCCGGGGATGGCGCCCTCGATGGCCTGGCAAGCGTAGGCAGAATAGTCTGCGGAAATGTAGTCGCCGCCGATGGTGTCGGAATGGGTGCCGAAGTTGAACAGGAACAGGTCGTCGCCGCCTTCTCTTACGATCTTCAGCAGCTTCACTGTCTCATTGGGCTCAGCCAGGGCGTGATCGATATTGGGATCCTGGGCATCGGGGTTGGTGCGCACAGAGCCGTCCTTCATCCGGTAGCGGCGCACAAAGGAAATGCCCTTTGCCTGACCCTCTGCCACAAAGAATTTTGCAGGCTTTACATCCTGCAGTGCGCAGTAAGCGGCGTCCCGGATGGCGGTCTTCAAAAATGCCATATAATCGGGGTCAGCTACCTTGTCGGAAGCGAAATCCTTGGTGGTCAGGGGACCGGTGTGGGTATGGTTGCAGGAAAGAAGCACAGCATCTGCATCGATGCCGCAGAAATCCGCCACGGTCTTGCGCATATCGTCGCAAATGTCCTCGGTGATCAGGCACAGGTCCAGCTCCACGAGCACCGCCTTCTTTTCGCCGCTTTCAAAGGCAACGGCTCTGGCATACAGGTCATCGTGGACGCCCTTGGCAAGGCGCTCCCGGTAATAGCCGATCAGGGCAGTGCCCAGAGGGGGCGTGATCAGTTTCTTGGAATATCCGCATTTCATAGGTTTTTCCTCCTGAAATTTATTGATAGCACCAGTATAAGTTCGGAAATGCCCCCTGTCAACATACTTTCTTTTCCCGAATTTCGGCATTTTTTGATTTATTAAATTTCTGTTTGACGCACAGTTTTGATTTATGCAGGGGCTACCAACAATCCCTTCTCCCGGGGAGAAGGTGCCCCGAAGGGGCGGATGAGGAATGCGGGCGGTAGACTCACATTTACTGCATAGTTGCAGGCTTTTTCCGTGTCTCACTGCACGCCGTTCCTCATCAGTCAGCTTCACTGACAGCTTCCCCCGGGGGAAGCGATTAGGCAATGCAATGTTTGCAACTGTTCGATAAATTCCAATTTGACAATTACGGCGAGAGCAAACGCTCTCGCCGTAATTCTTTTTCGTTTATTCATTAAAAAACAGCAGCGAATACCAGGTGACATAGTTGCCGCCGTACTGAAATTCCAGTCCGTTTTCTTCCAGTGTGGGAATCAGATTGATGCCGTGGCTTTCCACACAGGGGTGCATCTTCCCCGGCAGTCGGCAAGGCAGTCCGTCCAAATACGCGCACCGCTCACAAACCTCACAGGCCTCTGTGGAGAGTATGTAAGGCTGTACCCCCTGCTCCCGCATCATATCCCGCACCTGATTGGTGATCCTCTCGTGATCCCGACGGGTCGCCAGGGTCTCTTCCATATCCCCAATATCCGCCACCTCGGTAATGGTTCCGATCAGCAGGCAGTTTACATAACTTTTGCATTTCTGCTCGCATTCTTCCACTTCCCCCACCGCAGGCGGACAGGCATAGGTCTTTCCATACATAGGACATTCCGTTTTGCAGATATGCCGGACCCGCTGGGAAAATTCCAGCGCATTGGGGGCAATATAGGCATAGGCATAAAGGGGCAATTCTGCCAGCTTTTCTTCCAGTTTCTCTCTGTCCATCATTTCAGCTCCTCCAGAATGCGGCTGCAGCCTTCCCAAATGTCCTCCCAGGTCTGGGAGAAATCGCCGGAGTACCAAGGATCTGCCACATCCCGCTCCAAAAAGGGCATAAAGCAGGTTTCCCCTGGGAACATCTGCTGCAAATAACGGGCGTTGCGGCTGTCCATATAGTAGATCCGGTCATACTTCTGAAGATCTGCGCCGGTGATCTGCCGGGCACGGTGATCCCCACAGGGAATGCCGTGCTTTTCCAGCTCCCGCCGGGCAGGGGGATAAACGGGGTTTCCCAGCTCCTCCCGGCTGGCGGCTACAGACTCCACCTGCACCCGATCGGCAATGCCAGCCTTTTTCACCATATCCTTCATCACAAACTCCGCCATAGGACTTCTGCAAATATTCCCGTGGCATACAAACAATACTTTTATCATTGCTCAGTTCCTCTCTCACATATCCAGACTATCTGCGTTCAGCAGGAAATCGTACACGCTGATGACCAGAATGCCATCATCGGTGTACCAGGGAGCAGGCGTATCTTTGACCACAATGATCTTTTTGAAGGAATCGTCGATGCGGAGCAGAGCTTTGGATTCCTGCTGCATTTTCGCTTCATCCGGAATGGCAAAAGCAGACTGAACATAGTAGCGCTTGGAGCCTTTATTACACACAAAATCCACTTCCAACTGCTTGCGGACCGCTTTTCCTGCACTGTCTTTTCCGGACACGCATACCAGACCCACATCCACATTAAAATCTCTTGCGACCAGTTCATTGAACAAAATGTTTTCCATAGTGTGGTTTTCTTCAATCTGCCGGAAGTTGATCCTGGCATTACGCAAGCCTACATCACAGAAATAATATTTCTGGGGAGTATCAATGTACTTTCTCCCCTTAATATCATAGCGGGTTGACCGGTTGACAATAAAGGAATCACACAGATAATCCAGATAGCTCTTGACGGTGTTTACGCTGATCTTGATATTCTTTTTGGTCTTGAAAGTATCTGCCAGCTTTTTGGGGTTGGTCAACGAGCCAATGCCAGAGGAAAGGATATTGATCAATTCCTCAAATTCGTCCTTATTGCGGATTCTGTGTCGCCCAACAATATCATTCACATAGGTTTCGTCAAACAGCCGTTTCAGAAGCTCAATTTTCTGCTCCGGAGTGGACAGCAGTACCACCGGGGGCAAACCTCCATAGAGCACATACTCTTTCCAGCCGTCATACTTATTCCCCTCATAAACGGACATAAATTCCGCAAAGGACAGGGGGTTAATATGCAACTCGTCTCCCCGACCCCGGAACTCAGTAATGATATCCTTTGACAGGAATTTTGCATTGCTTCCGGTAACATACACATCCACATTGGAGATGCGCATAAGCCCATTGAGTACAGATTCAAACTCTCCCAACAGCTGCACTTCATCAAGAAGAATATAGTACATCTTATCATCAGCGATCTGTGCCTTTATGTGTGGGTAAAGCACTTCCGGATCCCGGAACTTTTTGATTTCAAAGGAATCAAAGGCCATCTCAATAATATGATCCTCAGCAACACCGCAGGAACGCAGATGTTGCTTAAACAAGGTAAACAACAGATAAGATTTTCCGCATCGACGCACACCGGTAATGACTTTGATCAGACCGTTATGCTTTTTTGCTATCAATTTATTCAGGTAATAATCGCGTTTAATTTCCAAGTCAATCACCTCTATTAAAAATAATTGCATCTTTCCTAATCTTTTTTCAATAGAATTATACCCTAAAATCAAAGCTTCGTCAATGGATGATGAAAATTTTTGCATATAAATGCAAAAATTTTCAATATAACGCAGGCAGCAATCTAAGATTTTCCGCAATGTTGCAGCCTTTCTCTACACTACACTGCACACCACTGACTATCAGTCAGCTTCGCTGAAAGCTCCCCCCGGGGAAGTAATTAGCATCCCGTAGGGTGAGGGCTTGCTCCCGCCACTGCCATCATAGCTTACCACTCGGCTATAGACCGACAACGGGATTTTCAGTTGCTTTTCATTCGTTTGTTTACTATAATGTTTATATTATTGTAAAACACCGGGGAAAATAATGGAAAAGAAAATCAACGCTATAATTCAAGCTACTACCTTAATACAAAATAATGATATTTCTGGAGCAAAGGCTACCATTTCTCGTGATTATCCTTTTGTACCTATAAAATCTGAAGGCCGAAAATATACAATATTTGAAATGGTGCAACAATTTTTCAGAGATGGTTTTATTGACCGCTATTCTGGAGAACGATTGATAAATCCAGGAATGTTGCGTATATTGTCAGAATTTATCCCAGATGCTTTTCCATATCAAGCACATTGGAAAACAGATGAATGTCATATCGCTTATTGGGATTTTCAGCCAACTATTGACCACATTTACCCTGTTTCTCTCGGAGGTAGAGATACCGCCGAAAACTGGGCAACTACTTCTATGGTGCATAATTCAGTAAAAAGCAATTTCACATTGGAGCAGTTGGGATGGACCTTAAAAGAAGCGGGAGACATTCGCAAATGGGACGGACTTTCTGCTAACTTTGTTGCGCTTGTAGAAGCCAATCCTCACTTAAAGGTTGGTCGCGCAAAAAGTTATTATGATGCAACCAAAAAGGTCTTAGAGCAATTCGGACTTGCATAACAATTATCCGTTTGAAAGAGATACATACAATGGGAACAAAGAACTTTTTTACCGGAATAAAAGCCGGTATGCCCATTTGCGTGGGATATTTTTCTGTGAGCTTTGGCTTTGGGGCAATGGCCATTGCACAGGGGCTGAAAGTATGGCAGGCAATTTTGATCTCCTGTTCCAATCTTACAAGTGCCGGACAGTTTGCAGGGCTGACGGTCATTTCTGCCGGTGCCGCCATTATGGAGATGATCCTGACCCAGCTTGTGATCAACAGCCGTTATGCCCTGATGAGCCTTGCTCTGGGTCAGCGGTTGGGGCCGAAAGTGGGAACCGGCAAGCGGCTGCTTATGGCTTTTTTTAACACCGACGAGGTGTTCGCACTGGGAATGTCCAGAGGAAAACAGCTCACACCCGCGTTTTTTATGGGTGCAGGTGTAATCGCGGCACTGGGCTGGACTGCCGGCACAGCTATGGGCGCAATTGCCGGCTCCTTACTGCCCCAGTCTGTTCGGATGGTTCTGGGGGTTATGCTCTACGGAATGTTTATTGCCATCGTTGTGCCCCAGGCCAGAGCAGAAAAGCCGGTGCTGATCTGCGTGATTCTGGCACTGGTATTTAGCTGTCTGTTCGCGTGGCTGCCTTGGCTGAAAGAGATCTCCGGGGGCTTGGCGATCGTGCTATGCACAGTAGCTGCAGCGGCAGTGTGCGCTGTGCTGTTTCCGGTAAAAGAGGAGGTATGACAGTGAACATTTACCTCTACATCCTTGCAATGGCACTGACCACTTATCTCATTCGTGCCATTCCTCTGACCCTGCTGAAAAAGCCCATAGAAAACCCTTTTCTGAAGTCTTTTCTGCACTATGTACCCCCTGCCTGCCTGACGGCAATGACCTTTCCTGCCATTCTTTCTGCCACAGAAAATATGATTAGCGGTGCAGTGGGTCTGGCCGTTGGTATCCTGCTGGCACTGAACCGGAAAAGCCTGATTCTGGTAGCCGTTGCAAGCTGTGGAGCCGTGTTTCTGACTGAGCAGCTTATAAGGCTTCTGGCATAAACAAACAAAACCATATCCTTAAAATTGAAAGGAACAGTGAAAAAGATGGAATATAGAAAGTCTTTGGAAGAAGTCAGGCAGTTTTTTGAAGCGGATCGGTTTGCTACAGAAAACGGTGCGGTCATTGAGGAGATCGGCGATCACAGCGCCACCTGCTCTCTGGTGCTCACCCCCTCCCACCGCAATGCGATGGGCGCGGTAATGGGCGGGACCTATTTTATGCTGGCGGATTTTGCCTTTGCCGTTGCCGCCAACTGGGAACGGGTCAGCTGTGTATCCCTGCGCTCTGACATCTCCTTTCTGGGCACCGCCAAAGGCGAACGGCTGATCGCCAAAGCCGTTTGCATCAAAGACGGCAAAACCACCGTATGCTATCGGGTGGATGTGACCGACGATCTGGGCAACCTGACTGCCACCGTCACCACCACAGGCTACCGTGTAGACGGCGGAAAATAACTTCCTGTTTGACGCACCGGTGCGCGAGTTGGCGGTTTATAACAAGCAAAGGGCGCGTTGCATTTTTGCACGCGCCCTTAAATGTTTCGGCATTAAAATGCTTCCTGGGTCATTTTTTCCAAAATCGCCGCCAGCTTGGCGTTGACCATATCAAAGTCGGAAACGGCATCCATAATCTCGTCATAGACCTCCACCTTGCCGGCACCCTGGAGATTGCGGGCAAGGTCTGCCACCTCCTGGGCGTGGGCATCGTTGTGGCTGACCAGATATTTCATCATCACCAGCAATTCTTCCAGCGGGGTCGCGTTTGCATCGGTCGTGTGCCGATGCGCATCCCCGCCGTGGGCGTGGGAATGGACCAGGTCTCCGTGGCTGTGGGGCACTGCCTCATCGTGGCAATGGGCCAGTGGGTCCCGCTTCACGCCGGAAAGCTGATACATCCGGGAATTGGAGATCATAATCTCCACATCAAAATAGGGATCAAACAGCTTTTTCAGGCTCTGGGCACTCATCAGTCCGTTGGACACCTTGCTTGCCGCGCCGTTGTGGTGATTGTCGATGGCCTCCCGGCTCATCCCGTGGGCGACCGTCAGCCGTCCTCCGGTTTTCAGCAAACCTGCCAGGTGCCTGATCAGCCGCTTGGGGTTGGGGAAATGGGGGAAGGCATTGTAAACCACCACCCGGTCAAATTTCCGGGAGAAGGCGTATTCCTCCACATCGGCGCAAATCACCGTGACCGCCGGGTTATCTGCATATTTTTCCCCGGCGATCTTTGCCATACAGGGAGAAATATCGATGCCGGTCACAGACGCCGCCTTCCGGTCCAGGTAATAATCGAACATCACACCGGTGCCGCAGGCCACATCCAGAATGTCCATTCCTTCCCCTACCTCGGCGTTGTCCAGTATCTTGCCGATGATCTCGTCGCTTTTGATCATACCCGCATCCCAGGACGGGGCACAGCGGTCAAAAAAATCTATTACATCCTGTTTTTCCATTCAAATCTCCATTATGCAAAGAAGGTTTCCGTGTCGATCTTCTGATAACCCCCAAAGCTGGCATCGCAGGCAAATATTTCCTCTGCCAGCTCCTGTCCCAGAAACATTTTGGTGACCTCGTTGGTCTTTGCAGTCATATCCACATCGGCAAAGGCCTGGGGATAGACTGTTTTTGCAATAAACCAGGTGTTGATCAGGGCGATCTCAAAGTTTGTATAGTAGGCATTGTATGCCATTTCCAGATAGACTTCCCCGTTCTGCCAGGCCTTGCAGGCATCGAACATAGCGGGGTCTTCCGCATACAAAGGCTTAATATTCTTAACCGCGGCGGCATCCAAAATCATAATGTCCATCTGCGCGCCCAGCTCCACAAACTTTTCTTCCTCGATGGGACCAATGCCACCGATGCCCAGACCGCTGAGCACATTCTTTACACCGGCCACCTCAAAGGAAATGTAGTTTTCCGCTGTCATCAGGTGGTTGGTGGTGCCCCAGTTGCCAAGACCGCAGATGTAAACGCTGGGCTTATCCTCCTCGTTGATGGGCAGGACCTTTGCTTTTATGGCGGCGGCTTCATCGGTAATATAGGAAATCAGTTCTTCTGCCCGGTCGGTCTTATTGAAAATGGTGCCCAAAAGGGACATAGAGCCAAAGAACGCATCGTCAAACACGCCGCCGCTACCGGTGCTCAGGGTGATCACCGGCACGCCCAGCTGCTCCTGCAGGGCATCCTCCTTTTCCACATCTTCAAATTCCGAGATCACAATATCCGGGTTGCAGGCCAATATCTTCTCCGCCTCTGCCGCCTGTGCCATCGGGCCGCCTGTGCCGCAGGACGGCAGCCGGCTAAATGCCTCGCTGTTTGCCAGCACATAGGGTCTTGCCACGGCGTCGAACATTGCAGGACGCTGGGAAAGGGTGGTATTGTCAATATCCTCCACGCCGCACAGCAGTGCTGTATCGCCGATATAGCTGTACATTCTCAGCGCGCCTGCGCCGATGCACACCACCCGCTTGTAGCTGCCGGGGGTGACGGTCACTTCCCTGCCGATCATATCTGTAACGGTAATTTCACCGCTTGCGGTCTCCCCGGTGGTTTCGGGAACATCCCCGGTGCCGCAGGCGCACAGGGAAAACAGCATAGCCATTGTCAGTATCAGTGCTGTCAGCTTTTTAATGTTCGTGCAAATGCCCATGGATATGCCCTCCTATAATGACTTTTTGATTTTCGATCTCAACGATCTTCACCTGGATGTCAAAAACATCCCGTATCACTTCCGGGGTAATGATCTCTTTCCCGCCCGCATATTTGACGATGCCATCCTTCATCAGGAAAAATTTATCTCCAAAAGAAAGGGCCTGATTCAGATCGTGCAGGGAGCTGAGTATGGTGATATTCTTTTCCCGCGCCAGCTTTTTGGCCTCCTGAATGATCAGATGCTCGTTGGAAATATCCAGATTTCCCGTAGGCTCATCGAAGATCATCAGCTTGGGCTCCTGTGCCATTGCCCGCGCAATGGCGATCTTCTGCCGTTCGCCGCCGGAAAGGGCATCCACATTCCGCTGGGCGAAGCTTTCCAGCCCCATATCCTGCAGGATCTTTTCCACGGCCTCGTAGTCCTGACGGCCGGCCTTCAGCCCAAAGTAGCTGACCCGTCCCATCAGCACAGAATCGAACACCGTCAGGGCACCGAACTGAATATCCTGTGGGACATAGGCGATGCACCTTGCCCGTTCCCGCCGGGACAGCTTCAAAAGATTTTTTCCGTCGATCAAGATCCTGCCGTCATCAGGCTTGTTGATGCCCAGAATGTTCTTAAACAAGGTAGTCTTGCCGGAGCCGTTTTTGCCCAGCAAAATACCGATCTGCCCCTGCTCCAATTGGAGCTCTGCGCCGTTGAGCACATTGGGGTCATTTCGGTCATAACCGAATTTCAGCTTCTCAATTTTCAGCATTTGCGATTCTCCTTTCCGGAGAAGATGACACCTAAAAAGAAGGGTGCGCCCAGCAGGGATGTAATGGCACCCACCGGCAAAGAGGACCCGCCGCCAATACTGCGGGACAGGGTATCTGCGAATAATAGGAGCAGGCTTCCCGACAGTGCGGTAACCGGAATAGACACCCGATGGTCCTGTCCCATCAGCTTTTTGGTAATGTGGGGGCAAATAATGCCCACGAAACCGATCACGCCCAAAAAGGACACGCACACCGCCGTGATCAAAGAAGCGATCAGCAGGGACGCAAACCGCAGTACATCCACATTCACACCCATTGTTTTTGCAGAAGCTTCGCCGCTGAGAAGGGCATTGTAGCGCCAGGACATTACCGCAAAATACACGAAGCCCGCCAGCACCACCGCCGCCATAATCCCATCGGTTTTATAGGTGGCTCTGCCCAGATCGCCAAAGCTCCACACCACCGCCGCAGACAGTCCCACATCCGTGGCATAGTACTGCAAAATGGTGGTAGCCGCTGTCCAGAGGGCGCTGATGGCCATACCCGCCAGCACCACCACATTGGGGGAAAAGGACCGCAGGGTACAAAGTCCCAAAATCGCCAGAACAGAAGCAGTGGCAAATACAAATGCCATCACGCTTGTGGCATAGGGACTTGCGCCCGCCGTATAGTTGCTGAGATTATTTCCTGTGGAAAGAAAACCGCCGGCAAAGGCGATGATCGACAAATTCGCGCCAAACACTGCGCCGTTGGAAACGCCCAGGGTGGAGGGAGACGCCATAGAATTGTTCAGTGTGGTCTGCATAATGAGGCCGGAAACTGCCAGACCAGCTCCAGCGATCACCGCGGCCAGCACACGGGGGACGCGGATCTTCCAGATAATACGGCTTTGACTAAGATCGCTCCCTTTGCCCAGCAGTGCATCCATACACTCCCCAAATGTCATCTGGGAAGCGCCTATAAACAAACAAAAAATGCCCACTGCCAATACAGCAAACACCATACAGGCAATGACCAGCATATTGCGTCTGTGCTTTCTTTGCATTTTCTCTGTCGTATTCATAATACACCTTGTATTTTCAATCGTTTTCCCCTATTATAGCCGGCAAAATCCCCCAGGGGAAGCCCCCCTGGGGGATAAAATTTTTATAACATTACAGCATTTTCAGGTACTGATCGTAGCCGAACAGGATATGGTCCTTGCTGTGGCAATCGGAGGAGAAAATGATCTCCTTACCTGCCGCCCGCCACCGGTCCAGAATATCCCTTGCCGGGTAGGGCACTGTGGTATAGCCGCGGGAAATGGCACCGGTATTCACTTCCAGCACTGCCGGCGCATCCATAAGCGCCTCCAGCGCCTTATGTGCCGCCGCCTGATAGCGGGGGTGGCCTGTATCAAACAGCGACCCATCCTCGTTAAACTTTGTGATCAGGTCAAAATGTCCGATGATCCGGCACTTTGTTTTCCGGTACACATCCCCTACCAGCCGGAAATAGTCCTCAATAAAGCTATAGTAATCGCCGCCGTAGAACCTGCGGACATTTTCCGTCTGGATCGCCTTGCTGTGGTCTACGGACAGGTACACCCCATCCTTTTTCACGAAATGGACAGAGCCCAGCACATAGTCATATTCATCTGTAGGTTCCTGGGAATAGTAGTCCTGCTCAATGCCCAGCAGAATTTTGATCTGCCCGGCATATTTTTTCTGCAGTGCACGCACTTGGGCAATATACGCCTGGGTATTTTCCGGTGACATAGATGCACTGTCCGCTTCCAGATAGCTGTGCCCGGAAAAGCCCAGCTCCGGACAGCCCAGGCGGATGGCTTCCAGCACCATTTCCTCCGGGGTGTTCCTGCCGTCGCAAAAGCTGGTATGGGTGTGGTAATTGGAAGGGATCATTTTGTCATTTTCTCCTGTTTGACCTTGTGGTCGATAATGTGCCGGGAAGCAAGCTCCTTGTGCACATCCTCCACAGTAATGCCCATCTGCACCATCAGCACCATTGCGTGATAGGCAAGGTCTGCCAGCTCATAGACCGTTTCCTTTTTGTCATCGGCTTTGCCGGCAATGATGACCTCTGTGCACTCCTCGCCCACCTTTTTCAGGATCTTATCGATGCCCTTTTCAAAAAGGTAGGTGGTATAGGAGCCTTCCGGGCGATTTTCATTTCTGCCCACCAGCATATCGTACAGTCCCTGCAGGCTGAATTCCTGCTTGTCTTCACTTTCCCACACAGGATCGGTAAAGCAGGAGTCTGTACCCTTATGGCAGGCAGGGCCGTCCTTTTCCACCACGACCACCAGCGCGTCCTTATCACAGTCCGCAGTGATGGATACGATGTGCTGGTAATTGCCGCTGGTCTCGCCCTTGAGCCACAGCTCCTGCCGGGAGCGGCTGTAGAAGCAGGTCAGACCCTTTTCCATAGAGATCTGCAGGCTCTCCCGGTTCATATAAGCAACGGTCAGCACCTTCTTGGTGATGGAATCCACCACCACAGCCGGGATCAGACCCTTTTCGTCAAATTTCAGTTCATCAATGGAAAGCATATTATAACCTCACAATAATATCGTTGTTTCTCAGTTCCTTTTTCAGATCGGGGATCTGAATTTCTCCAAAGTGGAATACGGATGCCGCCAGTGCCGCATCGATGGTAGGGATCGCCGCAAACAGCTGGGTAAAATGCCCCACTGCACCGGCACCGCCGGAGGCGATCACCGGCACATTCACCGCGTCACACACCGCCCGCAGCATCTCGATGTCAAAGCCCTGCTTTACGCCGTCGGTATCGATGGAATTGACCACCACTTCGCCGGCTCCCAGCTCCACGCCCTTCTTGATCCAGGCGATCGCCTCCATTCCCGTGTCCTCTCTGCCGCCCTTGGCAAAGACCCGAAACTGTCCGTCCACCCGCTTGATATCCACCGACAGCACCACGCACTGACTGCCGTATTTCTGTGCCGCATCGTAGATCAGCCGGGGGTTGCGGATGGCACCGGAGTTGACACTGACCTTATCGGCGCCGCATTTGAGCACCCGGTCAAAATCCTCCACCGTATTGATACCGCCGCCCACAGTCAGGGGAATGAATATCTGGGATGCCACCTGGGTCAGCACATCTGTAAACAGCTGCCGTCCTTCGCTGGATGCGGTAATGTCATAAAAGACAAGCTCGTCTGCGCCATTGTCAGAATAATATTTTGCCAGCTCTATTGGCGAGGATACATCCGCAAGACCCTGAAAATTTGTACCCTTTACCACCCGTCCGTTTTTAATATCCAGACAGGGAATGATCCGTTTTGTGATCATTTTGCCACCTCCAGTGCATCCCGCAGGTCGATAGCGCCCGTATAATAGGCTTTGCCGATGATCGCGCCGTAGATATCCATTTTCCGAAGCTGGCGAATATCTTCCATTGCGGACACGCCGCCGGAGGCGGTAATATCCAGCTTAAATTTCCGGGACAAGGTCTGATACAGGGCAAGGTTTGTGCCCTGCATTGCCCCGTCCTTGGAAATGTCGGTGCAGATAATATTCTTTACGCCGATGGTTTCCATTTTCTGCAGAAATTCTTCCAATGTCACCGCAGATGTTTCCAGCCAGCCTTTGATGGCGATATAACCATCCTTCACATCCGCGCCTACGGCAATTTTATCCCCATATTTCTCTATCGCCGCCTGCAGGAACATCGGGTCGTTGATTGCCGCAGTGCCTAAGATCACCCGGCTGACCCCCGCATCCAGATAGCGCGTCACCGTTTCCATATTGCGGATGCCGCCGCCGATCTCCACAAACAGATTCGTTTCCTTTGCCACCTGTTCTACAACAGAAAGGTTGGGGGTAGTGCCGTCCTTGGCTCCTTCCAGGTCCACCATATGGATATGGGTGCAGCCTTTTTCCTGAAAATCCTGTGCGATCTCTATGGGATTTTCGCTGTAAACGGTCATATTGGCATAGTCGCCCTTATACAGGCGCACCGCCTTTTTTTCATACAAATCGATTGCCGGGAACAGGATCATTGTTTTTCCTCACTTTCGCAAAAGGCACGCAGAATGTTCAGTCCCACTTCCCCGCTTTTTTCCGGGTGGAACTGACAGCCCATCACATTCCCCTGCTGAACTGCCGCGGTCACTTCCCTGCCGTATTCGGCAGTGGCGACCACACTTTCCGCACCGGGGTCCACATAGAAGGAGTGGACAAAGTAGACGCAGTCTCCCTCCTTCACATAGCGCAAAAGCTTGCTTTCTTTCGTAAACTTCAGTGCGTTCCAGCCAATATGGGGGATCTTCAGCTCTGCCGGGATGGTGCCTTCCATACCGATCACATTGCCCGAAAGCAGTCCCAGGCCGGTATGCTCCCCAAATTCAAAGCTTTTTTCAAACAGCAGCTGCATACCCAGGCAAATGCCCATAATCTCCTTGCCCCGGGCGGCCTGCTCTTTGATCAGCACATCCAGACCGGACTGGCGCAGCTTCTTTGCCGCATCTGCAAAGGCACCCACACCGGGCAGGATCAATTTATCTGCCTTGCGGATCTCATCCGGATCCGAGGTGACCAGCACCTCTGCCCCGATCCGCCGGAAAGAACAGCACAGGGAAAACAGGTTTCCCACGCCGTAGTCAATAATTGCAATCATCCCAAAATCCCCTTCGTGGACGGAATTTCATTGGCAAAGGCCTTGTCGATGGCAACCGCCTTTTTCATACTTCTGCCCACAGACTTAAATGTACCTTCAATAATATGGTGGGAATTACTGCCGCACAGCTGACGCAGGTGCAGGGTCACCCCCGCATCCCTTGCAAAGGCAATGAAAAATTCCTGACACAGCTCTGTGTCAAAATCTCCAACCTTTTCGGTGGGAATTTCCAGGGCATAGTAACAGCCGCCCCGTCCGGAAATATCCACTGCGGTCAAAATCAGGCTCTCGTCCATTGCCAGGGTGGTATCCCCGTAACGGATAATGCCTTTTTTGTCTCCCAGCGCCTGGGCAAAGGCTTTGCCCAGGCAAATGCCGATGTCCTCAACCGTGTGGTGGTAATCCACATAGGTATCGCCCTTGCAGTTAACGGTCAGGTCAAAACGACCGTGCTTTGCAAACAGGGTGAGCATATGGTCCAGAAAGCCACAGCCGGTCCGGCAGGTGGATGCCCCTGTTCCATCCAAATTCAGTGTCAGGGAAATATCTGTTTCCGCTGTTGTTCGCTTGATTTCCGCTGTTCTCATTTTATTTCTCCAATATCTCCTGTATGGTATTGATCAATATCTCCATTTGCGCCATTGTGCCAACGGTAATACGGTTAAACCGGGCGATACGGTCCTTTGTAAAATGCCGCACCAGCACGCCCCGCTTTTTCAGCTCCCGGTACAGCTCTTCACCGCCGATCCGGTCGGACTTTGCAAAGACAAAGTTTGCCTTGGAGGGAAGCACCGTAAAGCCTGATTTTTCCAGCTGACAGGTGGTCCACGCCCGATTTTCCATAATGGTTTTGGCGTTTTCCATATAGTAGCTGTTTTCTTCCAGGGCGGCAACACCGGCAAATTCCGTCATCCGGTTTACATTATACGGATTTGTGGAATAGCGGATGGTGTTCAGATCTGCGATCAGCTTTTCGCTGCCGATGGCAAAGCCCAGCCGGGCACCTGCCATAGAGCGGGATTTGGAAAAGGTCTGCACCACCAAAAGATTTTCGTACTTGTCCACCAATGCCACTGCACTTTCCCCGCCGAAATCCACATAGGCTTCGTCAATGATCACCACATTGTCAGGATTGCTTTTTACGATTTCCTCAATATCCCCCAGAGAAAGGCACAGGCCGGTGGGGGCGTTGGGATTTGCGATCACCACGGTTTTTCCCACGCCCACATAATCCTTCACATCTATGGAAAAATCCTCTTTTAAGGGGATCTGGGTATAAGGAATGTGATTGAGCTGGGCAAATACCGGATAAAAGCCGTAGGTAATGTCCGGAAAGGCAATTTCCTCCCCAAAAGCCATAAAAGCAAAGTTCAGCACTTCATCTGAGCCATTGGACACAATCACCTGCTCCGGTTTCACGCCGTAAACCTCTGCCAGTTTCCCCCGCAGGGCAGTGCTCTCCGGGTCGGAATACAGCTGAAGCTTTCCGCACTGCTGCTTCACCGCCTCTAAAACCCCGGGAGCGGGTGGGAAGGGCGATTCGTTGGTGTTGAGTTTTATATATTGCATATCTCTGGGCTGTTCCCCTGGGGTATAGGGGGTCAGCGCCGCAAATTTTCGGGAAAAGAATTTACTCATTTTTGCTCCTCAAAACGAATGGTTGCACTTTTTGCGTGGGCATCCAGGCCTTCCTTGTGGGCAAAGAAGGCGATCTTATCTGCCACCTTAGAAAGTGCCCCTTCCGTATAATAAGTAAACTGGGTCTTCTTCACAAAATCGTCCACCGACAGGGGAGACGAGAACCGCGCCGTTCCGCTGGTGGGCAGGGTGTGGTTCGGGCCTGCAAAATAGTCGCCCAATGCCTCCGGGCAGTACTTACCCATAAAGATCGAACCGGCGTGCTTTACCTTGTCTAAATAGTCAAAGGGATTGTCCACGCACAGCTCCAGATGCTCCGGAGCGATCTGATTGGCAATGTCAATTGCCAGCATCAGGTTATCCTCTGCCACAATGATCTTACCATTATTATCAATGGACGCCCGGGCAATTTCCGCTCTGGGGAGCTGAGGGATCTGCACTTCCAGCTCCTGACTGACCTTTTCCGCAAAGGCGCGGCTGTCGGTTACCAGTACTGCACTTGCCATTTTATCGTGCTCTGCCTGGGAAAGCAGATCTGCTGCCACAAAACGGGGATTTGCCGTGGCATCTGCCACCACTAAGATCTCACTGGGGCCTGCGATCATATCGATGGACACCTTGCCGAACACCTGTTTTTTGGCTTCTGCCACATAGGCATTGCCGGGTCCAACGATCTTGTCTACCTTGGGGATGCTTTCCGTGCCGTAAGCCAGTGCCGCCACAGCCTGTGCGCCGCCTACCTTGAAAATACGGTCCACACCGGCGATCTTTGCCGCCGCCAAAATCACCGGGCTGACCTTGCCGTCCTTGCCGGGAGGGGTCACCATTACGATCTGGCTGCAGCCTGCGAGCTTGGCAGGAATGGAGTCCATCAGCACAGTAGAAGGATAGGATGCCGTGCCGCCGGGCACATACAGACCTACCTTTTCAATGGCTGTTACCTTCTGCCCGATCACAACGCCGTCTTTTTCATTGAGGATAAAGCTGTTTCGCACCTGCTTTTCGTGATAGGCACGGATATTGGCGGCAGCTTCCCGCAAAATCTCCAGAAATTCCGGTTCAACAGACCGGAAGGCTTCCTCGATCTCCTCCGGAGAAACCTCCAACGCCTCCAGCTGCACCTTGTCAAATTGCGCCCCATATGCAAATAAGGCTTTATCGCCGTTTTTTACCACATTGGCTATAATTTCCGCCACGGTAGCTTCCACATTGGCAGAAATATTTTCCCGGGCAAAGATCTCATTGTTGCTGACCTGCCCATAGTTATATATCTTAATCACAATTATTCACCTGGTTTCTGATGCTGCACAGAAGATTTTCGATCTGTGCGTGCTTAAATTGGAAGCTTGCCTTGTTGGCGATCAATCTGGCACTGATGGGCAGAATGGTCTGCCGGACCTCCAAATTATTTTCCTTCAGGGTGGTGCCGGTCTCCACAATGTCCACGATCACATCGGACAGTCCCAAAATAGGGGCAAGCTCAATAGAGCCGTTGAGCTTAATAATATCGATCTGCCGACCGATGCCCGCATAGTAAGTGGCAGCGATGTTTGTAAACTTGGTGGCCACCCGCAGTGTCCGGTTCTCGTTATCCCGGAAATCTGCCGGGGCTGCCACTGCCATTCGGCACTTGCCCAACTGCAGATCCAGAAGCTCATAAATATCCGGCGCATATTCCAGCAAAATATCCTTGCCCGCAACGCCGATGTCCGCTGCACCCCGTTCCACATAGATGGCAACATCCGAGGGCTTGACCCAGAAGTAACGCACCTGCTTTTCCGGGTTCTCAAAAATCAGCTTCCGGTTGTTTTCCTTAATGGAGGGACACTCAAAACCGGCTTTTTCAAACATTGCGTAAACTTTTTCGCCTAAGCGGCCCTTAGGCAGTGCAACATTCAGCATACTGCTCCCTCCTTATTAAGCTTCAAAAGCTGGCGGTAGCGAAGCTTTGGGGGAATGCTTTTCTGGGTGCTGACGGTCTTTCCCTGACCAGTCAGCTCTGCAACCGCCTTTGCAAGCTTCATTTTATCGGTATCCGCCTCATACAAAAGCAGCACATCCACATCAAAAGGTGCTTCCTCAGCCGGCAGCTGCTCCAGCAGATCCAGATACACCGCAAAGCCCACAGCGCCAGCCCGGCGCTCCAGCTTTTCCATCAGCTTATCGTACTGACCGCCGGCCAGCACACGCTCGCAGATACCGCTTAAAAAGCCCTGAAATACGATGCCGTTATAGTAATTCATATTGTTAACAGCGGAAAAATCAAAAACGATCCGATCGCCCCAGGGCAGCTGATCCAGAAGGGTGGACAGCGCCTTCAGCTCTTCAATGGCTTGCTGCCCGCAATCCAGCAGCTCCAGCTGCCGGATCACCTCACTGCGCGTTCCGTATGCACCGGCTAAAAGCATCAGCTGCTTTTCCTCCACCCCGTACTGCTGGCACAGCCGGGAAAGATCGTGCATATTTTTGCTTTTCATACAGCCGATCACCTTTTGCCGGAAGCTTTGGTCCGGACTGATCCGATCCAGCACCGCAGAAAGCACGCCCAAATGGGAGATCTGCAGAACAAAGTCGTCGGAGATCAGGGCTAAGCTTTGGGCAGCAAGGGAAACCGTCTCGAAAATATCGTAAAGATCGATATCGCCAATGCACTCCAGACCTGCCTGCATAATCTCCTTAAACTGATGGGTATTTTCCGACACCCGGTAAACATTCTCATTATAATAAACCTTTTGCTTACAGCCGGGAGCATCCTCGCCGTTTTTAATAATGGACAAGGTCACATCCGGCTTGAGCGCCAAAAGCTTTCCGTTGGTATCGTTAAAGGTGATGATCCGGTCGCTGACCAGGAAGTCCTTGTTTTGAATGTAGTATTCATAAGACTCGAACTTGCTCATTTTATAGGGAGAATAGCCGTACTGCCGGTACAGCGCCCGCAGAGCAAAGACCGCCTTTTCTTCGTTTTTCAAAATTTTAGTATCAAGCATCGTCCTTCAGTCTCCCAATTACATTCTTATAGCCGCCTGCGCCATATTCATAAGCGCGGCTGACACGGCTGATGGTTGCCGTACTGGCACCGGTCTGCTTGCAGATCGCCGTGTAGCTGATCCCCTGGCTGAGCATTTGTGCCACCTGCAGCCTTTGGGAAAGATCCTGCACTTCCTTAATGGTGCAGATATCCTCTAAAAACGCATAGCATTCCTCTTTGGTTTTCAGGGAAAGAATGGCCTTGCACAGGTCCTCTGTGCTTTTTGTATACCAGTTTTGCATACAATACCCCTTTACAGCGCTTTCACGCTTTAGTGTGATAAAATGTATTATATAGTATTTATAAGGAATGTCAATAGAGAAAAAGCATTAACTTACAGCAAAATACATCCGGTTTCTTGTGGGGAATGTATATATGGGGCTGTCTCATTTCATTTTGAGACAGCCCCTCTTCTTCCTGAATATTATACTGTAAAATCAAAATCCCGGGCGGTAAGCTCCTGTCCGTTTGTTAAGCGGCACACCACGGTGCAGTGGTAATTACCGGAAGTCAGTGCATCCAAGTCCAGAGAACCGATCATAGTGGAAGGCAGGTCTGTAACAAAGCGCTCCATAACGAAATCCTTCATAGAGTACCGATTGGTTCTGGCAGTTGCCTTCTGCACTTCTGCTCCGGTCTCATCGGTAATGGTCAGGGTGATTCTATCGAACATCCAGTTGCAGGAGATGGTGCCTGCCAAAAGGGTATCCTTATTGAATTCTGTTTCCGTATCGGTAATAGTGGGTTCTGCGGGTGTGTAAGAAGCATCCTGCAGTTCCTTAACGGTAACCGGAATGTATCCTTCCGATGCAGCATAATAGAAGCTCATACCATAATCTACACGGTAAATGGGGTATACTTCATCATCGATCTCATCATCCAAAGCCTGTGCTTGCATTAGATTTCTTGTTTGCTCCAGATCGTAAATACGGCTTTTCATCGGATCGATAGTGCCATCTTCTTTGTACTTAACCACGACCTTCGTCACCAGACAGGCATGATTGCCTTTGGTGACCCGGATAATGGCATCGCCCTTTTGAAGCTGGGCAAAAGCTTCATATATCTTTTCTTTGCCGTTTTTCGTAATGACTTCTTTTGTATTTTCCAGTAAATCCCCTTCGATTTCCAGTTTATAGTCACCTACAGGGAGTACACCGTATTTCTGGAACATTTTCTTATTGCCGGTAGCTGTAACCGTATCGCTGACCTGGCTCCAAGCCAGCATAACGGCACAACTGCAGTCGTTTCCGATTCGGGCATTTTTATATTCAAGCGGAGCCAGCACTTCTCCGCCACCGCTAAGGGCATCAGCCTGCAAACCGGAAATCGTGTACACACCATTTTCATCCGGCTCACCGGCAAATTCCAAAAAAGAATCTGTTGTGCTGGCAGCAAAGGAATAGGGCAAGCCCTGATAAATTCTGCCGGCTTTGATATGGAGAGTTCCGGAGCTAGTCCCAAGCGTATAGGTAATATCCACATCGGATTTCCAACGCACCGTTGCCATATCCCGCATATACTGCTCCACGGTGTCCCGGCGCTGGGCAAGGATCTTTTCTTCCTCGGTCAGTTCCTTTTCGGTGGGCTGGGTGGTTGCTTCGGTAGTCGCTTCCGTCGTTTCCTGCTGGGTATTTTCCCCGCAAGCGGCAAAACTGAGCATCAGTGCCAATGTAAGTAGAAATACAAATACTCTTTTCATATTAATTTTCCTCCCTTATACTGTAAAATCAAAGTCCCGGGCGGTAAGCTCCTGTCCGTTTGTTAAGCGGCACACCACGGTGCAATGATAGGAACCTGCTTCCAGAGCATCCAGATCCAGACTTCCCCGAATCGTTTCCGGAATATCGGTAACAAATTTTTGCATATCAAAGTTCCGGTAAGAATTGCGGCTGGTGCTAACAGTTGCCTTCTGCAATTCCTGTCCGTTAGCATCCGAAATGGTCATAGTAACTGCATCGATAAACCAGTTGCAGGAAATATTTCCCGACAGGATCGTTTCGAAGGAAAATTCTGTTTCAGAATCTGTCAAGACAGGTTCTTCCAAAGGACTGGGATCGATCAGTTCCTTACAGGTTACAGGAAGATAGCCGTTTGACAGCAGCTGGGAAAATGTGGATGTGGTATCTACACCGCCAATTCTATAAACCGTTTCCCCTGTGGCTTCGTCCACATAGGTGGTATTTCCACCTCTCTGAAAAGATACTCGTTGGTCTAATAAGGTTACCTTACTCTTAGCCGGATCGATTTCACCTTTTTCATCATAGACGGTATCCACAGAAACAACCATCATTGCGTGGCCACTGCCTGCGCGTTTTACAATTGCGTCACCTTTTTGCAGTTGGGCATAGGCTTTATATATTGTTTCTTTTCCGTTGAGGAGGATGACTTCCTTGGTGTTGGTAACACGGTCACCTTCCACCTCATATTCATAATCACCCACCGGGATAAAGCCGTATTTTGGGATCATATTATATGTGCGGATTCCTGTGCCGGTTCCAACCTGATCTTCGATAGATGCCCCAATCTGACTCCAGGCGAAAACTACAGTGCTGGAACAATCACTGCCAATGCGGTTTGTAATGGCATCTGTACCGTTAAAGGCTTCTGCAGTCAGTCCTGTAACGACCGGGAAACCCTGTTCATCCGTTTCGGTAGCATAGTCCAAGAAGGATGCCGCTGTGCCACCGGAGTGGGCATAAGGGACACCGCTATAAAGCCTTCCGGCAACAATGTCCATTCCTTTTCCGTAGCAAACATAGTGCACATCCTCACCGGCACGCCAAACCACAGACACAGACTGGCGCATATACTGCTCCACAGTGTCCCGGCGCTCTGCCAGGATCTTTTCCTCGGGAGTCAGTTCTTTTTCCGTAGGTTCCGTTGCCTGGGTGGTTTCCTGAGTTGCCTGAGTAGTTTCTGCGGGTGTTTCTCCACAGCCAATCAGGCTTAAAAGAAGTATCATTGCCAGCAGAAAAGTAAAGATGCGGGTCATCTTTTTCATATTAAAGCACTCCAATCTTTTTATTTTATAGATCGCGATAGAGCATCTTTCCGCCTAACGCGCCGGTGGCTTCGGCATTGATCGCTGCGATCTTGCCGCCTACGATCACATAGGCAAGTCCCTCGCAACGCCGGGTAGGATCCTGGAAGTCGGCGTGATCCAAAATGGTCTCCGGGTCGAAAATACACAGGTCTGCATCAAAGCCTTCCCAAACCAGACCTTTGGTTTTCAATCCATAGACCGCCGCCGGCATAGAAGTCATTTTTCGGATCATCTCCGGCAGGGAGACAACGCCTTTTTCCCGGACATAGTGGGAAATGGCGCGGGGAAAGCTGGCTTTGACACGGGGATGGAAGCTGCTGCTTTGAACATCCACACCTCCATCGGTGCAGATCATCGCACGGGGATTGGCAATGACCGCCTCCACATCTTCCTCGCAGACGGTGAAGAAACAAGCCTTAGCGGCATCTTTGGAAATTCGCACCACATCCATAGCGGCGGTAAATTCGTCCTGCCCCCGAAGTTCGGCGATCTGGGGCACGCGCAGACCCTCATATTCCGGCGTACCGGGGCAGGAAGTTACCTGAACAAAACCAAAGTCGGTATATTTAGAATAATACAGCTTCCGCAGCTGCGCCACCTGCTCCGGATCATCGATCCGCTTAAGCAGTTCTTCTTTTCCACCGGCACGCCAGGCGTTGGGGATCAGAATGGAAGAATAGGAGGTGGAGGTTGCGGTATAGGGATAGACATCCATATAAATCTCCATTCCCTCTTCATTGGCTCGCTGGATCATACCCATTGTGGTATGTACCTTGCCCCAGTTTTTCTGCAGGCCTGCGGCCTTGTGGTGGGACACCACACCCCGAACACCGGACCTGCGCACAACAGTGATAAACTCCTCCACAGCAGGGATCAGTTCGGCAGCTTCACTTCTTAAGTGGATGGCGGCAATTCCCTGATATTCCCCTACCACCTTGGCGATCTCCACCAATTCTTCTGTTTTGGCAAAGCAGCCGGGGGCATAGATCAAACCAAAGGAAACACCCAAAGCGCCGTGTTCCATAGCCTCCCGCAGCATAGTCTTCATCTGCTCAAGTTCCTGGGTAGTCGGTTCCCGGTCCTCCATTCCCATAACCGCTTTTCGCAATGTGCTGTGTCCGATCAGCATTGCCAGATTGGCACCCAGTTTAGCAGTGCGGGCATTTTCTAAAAATTCCGCAGCATCCTGACCGCAGACAGAACCGCCACACTGACCGGCAATGGAGGTGGTAATGCCCTGCTCGATCTTGTCCGTCTGGAGGGGGCAAGTGAAAAACTGCTTATCCGAGTGGCTGTGGGAATCGATGAAGCCGGGGGTGATCACCAGACCTGTGGCATCGATCACCGTCTTTGCCTCCCCGGAGATCTTCCGGGCGATTTTTGCAATTTTCCCGTCCCGGATCGCCACCTGCGCAGCCATCGCAGGGCTGCCGGTGCCATCGACGATCCGGCCGTTTTGAATTAAAATATCGTACATAATAAGCACCTCATTGTTTCTTGGGCTTTGTCACCTGATGAACACCCACCAGGATCAGCACAGCACCCAACAGCAGTGTCCAGTTCACAGGTTCTTTCAGGAACACTACACCAGCAAAAGCAGAACACAAGGTTGAAAGCGCACCGAAGGAGGATACCTTAAAAACCGACATATGTCCGGAAGCGTAATTGACCAGCAGACCGGCAACAATGGAGCAAAGCACGCTCAAGCTTAGTATGCAAAGGAAATATTTCCCATTGAGCACCGGAGCAAAATAGGTCTTTATATCCCAATCCACTGATTTGAATGCCAGGAAAAGAAAGAAGATTGCAGTCAAGCAAATGACTGAAAAGGAACGCTCAAAGGGGCTGAATTCTTCCGCTGCCTTGCGGTTAGCGGTTTTGAAAATGGCTGAGTCCACCACTGTCAGCAGCAGTAAAATAATACCCACTGTGGTTACAACACCCAGCTCCTTGCCGGACACCGTCATAATGATCACACCTGCTACCGGCATAATGCAGAAAAGTGCCTGCCGCAGGGTAGGGTATTCCCGCAGGAACAGGGCACCGGTGGCAATGGTTACCACAGGTGTCACTGCCAGCACCATTCCGGCAATGGTCGTGTTGGTGTAAAGCAGCCCGTAGGTTTCGAATACATAGTAGCCGATCTGGGTTATTAAAAGAATCACAAGGGGTTTCCAGTTTTTGCCCTTCAGGGAAAACTTTCCTTTTCCTATAAGGATCCAAAAACCCATAAGCAGAGCAGAAAGCAAAAATCGGTGGGAAAGCATAACATTGGGGTTGGGTGCCACATTCAGACACACTCTGATAAACAGAAAACTAAAACCCCAAAAGATATTGCCTAAAGCAGCACAAAATACTGCTTTTGCAGTTTTGCCTTTCATTAAAGCATCTCCTAAAACTGATCTGCCTCTATTGTAAAATGATAAAAAGGGCTTGTAAAGAACGGATTTTGGAAGTATAATATTGAATGAATTCAATATTTGGAGGAAATGACTATGACCAGTCTGGAAATAGAAGCCTTTCTGACAGTGCAGCGCACCGGAAGTATTTCAAAAGCGGCAGACCTGCTCTACATCAGCCAGTCCTCCCTGTCTACCCGTCTGCGGACTTTGGAGCGGGAACTGGGGTGTTCCCTCTTTGCCCGGAGTAAGGGATCAAGGGCTATGGCGCTGACACCGGAGGGAAAAATTTTTTTACCCTTGGCGCGTCAGCACCGGGAGCTGGAGAAAAAAATGCTGGCGCTTGGCAGGGGGGTATCTGCAGAACAAAGGCTGCGAGTTTCTGCGCTTAACAGCATCGGAAACTATCTGCTGCCTATTGCATACCAACGCTTTACCAAACTGCACCCTGATATTCGCCTGGAGATTCAGGATATGACAACAATGTCTGCCATGGAAGCCATCGCCTGGGACAAATTGGACATAGCCTTTTCTGCGCTTAGTATAAGCACTGAGTATATTACCGCGATCCCTTTTTTGTCAGAACCAATGACCATTTTGTGTGCCGCAGACTCAGATTACCCGGATCCGGTGCCGTTGCACGCATTGTCTTCAGATCGGGAGGTTTACTCCACCTGGTGTGCAGATGTAGATCAGTGGCACCAAAGTGTTTTCGGAGCCGATGCTCAGCCGCAGGTTCATCTGGAACTTATGAGCCAGATCCAACTGTTTTTGTCACAATCCGGTGCCTGGATGGTGGTGCCCTACAGCATCGCAGCTGCGCTTGGAGATACTCCGAACCTGCGCCGATTACGCCCGGACTTCCCCATTCCCGATCGGCAGCTTTATATTCTATGTAACCGAAAAACCCGGGACAGTGTGCAAGTGACCCGTTTTCTGGACTGCCTGCGCACGACTCTGCAGGAACAGGGCACCCCAGGACTTTTGCTATAGCCGGTTGCCCCGACAAAAAAATAACTGCCAAAACAGCAATAGGCGCGTTGCAAAATCAATGTTAACTGTCATTGTTATGAAAGTACGCA
>JAZNDF010000031.1:0-7456 GCA_045587925.1 Faecousia sp. | reverse complement strand
CCCCACCCTACGACGATCTTTCGAAGGATATCGTAGGGCGGGGGCTTGCTCCCGCCGGAAGTTTTTCATATTTATGCAAGTTCTTTTATAATGGTGTGGTTATCCGTTGATATTATAATTGACACTGAGTAAATTCATTGCCCTGCAAAGTTTATGCAGATAGATCAGTGGTCCGATGCCCAGCAGAAAAGAACCGAACACCTTCCAGCCCCAGAAGGTGCCTGCGCCGAAGTCATAGGGCTGCTCCCGCCGCTGCAGCTCCCGTCCAATCCGGGCGGAGATCCGGTGGCTCCAGATAATGTGCAAAATGCCAAAAGTCAGGGGCGTGAAAACAAAATAAAGAAGGCAGTAGTGCATTGTCTTTTTGCCGTCGTGATGGCTGGCAATGATGTTGATATCTCTGGATATTTTGGTGTAGAACACCACGCCGTAAACGCCGAAGGTAATGATGTTCAAAAGCAGGGTCTTCA
The DNA here is from genome assembly GCA_045587925.1 of Faecousia sp. Lineage (GTDB taxonomy): Bacteria > Bacillota > Clostridia > Oscillospirales > Oscillospiraceae > Faecousia. The sequence goes on along the minus strand of JAZNDF010000031.1, from coordinate 6,986 downwards.
TCCAGCGGCGGTTGTATTTCAGCTTTATAACAGGGGTATTCATAAGTAAAACCTCTCTTTCATTGCCCGAAGGCTTGCAGTGCCAGGCGGAATGCGCCGTAGGTGCCGGCGTCATTTCCCAGTGCGGCGATTTTGAAAACCACATCCTTCGATGCGTGGAATACATTTTTCCGGAAATGGGGACAGACACCGTCAAGGATGACCTGCCCGGCCTTGCTTACGCCTCCGCCGATGATCACCGCTTCCGGGTCAAAGGCGGTGCAGATATTTGCCAGGAGCTGTCCCAGCAGGGCGTAAAACTGCTCCAGGATCGCCCCGGCGACCGGGTCACCGGAGAGGCCTGCATCAAATACATCCTTGCAGGTAAGCGCCTGGGAATTTCGTAAAACAGAAGGGGCATCACAGGCGGCAAGGTGCCGTCGGGCCAGCCGGACTACGCCGGTAGCTGAGCAATACTGCTCTGCACAGCCCTGCTGTCCGGAGGTGTGGACCTCGGTTTCGCGGGGGTCGAGGATCAGATGCCCGATCTCTCCGGCAGAACCGCCGGCACCGCAGTAGATATTGCCGCCGATGATAATGCCGCCGCCGACCCCGGTGCCCAGGGTCACCATAATCATATCCGCAAAGCCCTGACCGCTGCCCTTCCAGCACTCCCCCAGGGCGGCAACATTGGCATCGTTGCCTGCCTTTACGGGAAAGCCGGTGCGATCACCCAGCGCCTGCTCCACATTAAAAACGCCCCAGCCTAAATTGACACAGCAGTTGACAACGCCCTTGCGGTCCACAGGACCGGGCACGCCAATGCCAATGCCCAGGATATCCTCCCTGGCAATGGCGTGGGCATTCAGATGCGCTTCAATGGAAGCGGCAATGTCCGACAAAATTTGCCCGCCGTTATTTTCGGTACGGGTGGGGATCTCCCACTTGCGGAGCATATTGCCGGTTTCGTCAAAATAAGCAAGCTTTACCGTTGTGCCGCCCAGATCCACACCAAAGCCGTATTTCATAGCGTACCCTCCCGTTGCAGAGCGGGGGCTTGCTCCCGCCGTGACTCTTACCTTTTATTATAGTCCCTCGCCGGGAAAAAAGAAAGTGGCTTTTGTTGTTTTTTGAAATTTTCACAAACTTTCTTCCTGGGGCTTGCGTTTATGAAAGTTTTGCGGTAACATAGTAATAGCACCTCAGAAACAAATTCTGAAAGGATGGAAAACTATGATTAAAGTTGATATTTCCAATGTATGGGGACAGCTTTCCCTGCCGGACCTTCTGGCGGTGGAAAAGGAGGTTTTCGCCGCCCACAAGACCCTCACCGAGGGCACCGGCGAAGGCAATGATTTTCTTGGCTGGCTGAACCTTCCGGTTGAGAAGGAAACCGATGAGATCTACAGAATTCGCGCCGCCGCTGACCGTATCCGGGAGTCTTCCGATGTGTTTGTGGTCATTGGCATCGGCGGCAGCTACTTGGGCCCCCGTGCAGCGATCGAGCTGATGCAGGGCTGTAACCATAATATTGGAAAGGGCAAGGGCAATCCCCAGATCTATTTCGCAGGCAACGGCCTGTCCACCCGTGGCTGGAACGAGCTGCAGCGCCTGCTGGAGGGCAAGGATTTCTCCATTGCCATTATCTCTAAGTCCGGCACCACCACCGAGCCCGCCATCGCGACCCGCGCCCTGCGCTGGATGCTGGAGCGGAAATACGGCACAGAGGGCGCAAAAAAGCGCACCTATGCCATTACCGACCCCTATAAGGGCGCACTGCGCCAGATGGCTACCGAGGAAGGCTGGGAGACCTTCGTTATCCCGCCCAATGTAGGCGGCCGTTACAGTGTGCTCACCGCTGTGGGTCTTTTGCCGATGGCTGTGGCAGGCATTGATCCGATGGAGGTTATGGCAGGTGCTGCCCAGGCAAAGAAGGATTACGATATCCGTTCCTTTGAAAATCCTGTGTGGCTCTATGCGGCGATCCGCAATCTGCTGTATCGCAACGGCAAGAGCATCGAGATCCTGGAGTCCTTCGAGCCCGGCTTTAAGATGATGGGCGGCTGGTGGCAGCAGCTCTTCGGCGAAAGCGAAGGCAAGGACGGCAAGGGTATCTTCCCCGCAAGCGCCGAGTTTACCGCAGATCTGCACTCCCTGGGTCAGATGATCCAGCAGGGCGAGCGCAATCTCTTTGAAACGATGGTCCGCTTCGATGCACCGGAGCAGAAAATGACCATCGGCGGTGACTATAAAAATCTGGACGGTCTGAACTATCTGGAGGGCAAGACCCTGGACTTTGTGGACGAAAAGGCATACCTTGGCACACTGGCGGCTCATGTGGACGGCGGCGTACCGGTGATCACAATGGATATGGGCACACTGAACAACCAGAAGCTGGGCGAGATCTTCTATTTCTTCGAGCTGGCTTGCGGCGTTTCTGCCTATATGCTGGGAGTAAATCCCTTCAATCAGCCCGGCGTGGAGTTCTATAAGCGCAATATGTTCCAGCTTCTGGGCAAGCCCGGCTATGAGGTTTAAGGGACTTTATAAAAATTTTTCTCTAAAATACCATTTAGGTGTTGCAAAATAGGCGTGTAGCTGGTAAAATGTAGTTACAGCAAAAAGCTGCACAGCAAAGGAGGAATTTCCGATGATTCAAGTTATTATGGGCCTGAAGGGCTCCGGCAAAACCAAGAAGATGATCGACGCCATCAACAATGCAGTTGCCAGCGCACAGGGCGATGTGGTCTGCATCGAGTACGGCAAAAAGCTTACTTATGATATTAACTACCGTGTCCGCTTGGTGGACTCCAAGGAATACGGAATCAATAGTCTGGATATGCTGAAGGGTCTGCTCAGCGGTCTGCACGCAGGTAACTTCGATATTACCAATGTGTATATCGACAATCTGTACAAGACCATCGGCAATGACCGTGCCGCCGGTGAGGAATTCATTTTGTGGTGTGACAAGTTCGCCGCAGATAACAATATGAACATCACCATCACCGTGTCTGACGATCCCGCCGGTGCATCTGAGGAAATCAAGAAGTATCTGTAAGATCATTAAAAAATGGGACTATTGTAAAAGGGAATTTTACAATAGTCCCTTCTTTTTTATTTCCTTTTGGAAAAAGATATGATAAAATGAGAAAAAACCATAGAAAGAGGTAAAAAATATGGGTGAGATAAAGGCGATCGTCTGCGGTGCCAACGGCGCAATGGGCCAGCTGCTCCTGCAACGGCTGGGGGAAAAGGCAGTGGGTCTGGTAAGTGCCGACGGTCAGAATAATGTTCCGAAGACCTTCGAAGAAATGGGCGCGGTGGATGCCAATGTGGTGATCGATTTTTCCCATCACAGTGCCGCCCAGGCAGTGGCCGAATATGCAAAGAAAACCGGCTGTGCCCTGGTGATGTGCACCACCGGCCACACCCCGGAGGAAAAGGCAATGATCGAAGACGCGGCAAAGACGGTGCCTGTGTTCTATTCCGGCAATATGAGCCTGGGCATTGCGGTGCTGTGCCGCCTGGCAAAGCAGGCAGCCCAGAGCTTCCCGGATGCAGATATTGAGATCGTGGAAGTGCACCACAACCGGAAGGTGGATGCCCCCAGCGGCACCGCCCGGATGCTGTTTGAGGCGGTGAAGGAAGTCCGTCCCCAGGCAAATGGGGTGTGCGGCAGAGCCGGCGAGGGCAAGCGGGAGAAGGACGATATCGGCATTGCCTCCCTGCGGATGGGCAATGTTGTGGGTATCCACGAAATTCATATTTCCACCCATTCCCAGACCCTGACCCTGCGCCACGAGGCCCACGACCGGGGAATGTTCGCTGACGGTGCTATTGATGCCGCCGCATTTCTGATCGATAAGAAGCCCGGACTTTATAATATGCAAGACCTTTTATAGTTGACAATTGACAGTTGACAGTTGACAATTATAGGTGCACAATCACCGAAAACCGTATTATTGCTATGAAAGTAGGGGACGGGTTTCCCGTCCCTTATTTGATTTTTTAGGAGGAAAGAAAATGAGTGAAAAATTTGTAGTAGAACACACAGAAACAGAGTTGCCTCCCAAAGAGAAAAAATCCAATCCCGTTGCATCGTTACTAAAGATTATTGCTGCATTGATCTTTATTGGTGGCTTTATTGCAGGTATTGCAATGGGAAGTGCAGAAAGAGAATTCTCCTTGCAGATTGCAGCTACTTATTGGGGAGCATTTCTTGTAAGTGGCAGTATGTTCCTCGGTTTTGCCGAAATTATTGCGCTGTTGCAGGATATCAAGGATAAGTGAGCATTATCTGCAAATACTAGCATTACCCCGAACAAGGAGGAAATGCTATGCAGAAAGAAGAACGGGAGAAAAAACAACCCACCGGCTGGGAAATGGTTGACCCCAAGCCTCCGGTGATCCATTCCGGCCATATGGAAAACAGGACCCAAAACCAACACCGCGCCTAAAATGGCCAAATTCCTGTTTGACGCACTGGTGCGCGAATGGACAATGGACAATTGACAATGGACAATTATTCGCGACAGATAGCGGAAGCAACAAAAATGAAAAACGCGTCATCCTGAGCGAGCAATGCGAGTCGAAGGATCTTGGCACCGATTTTTCCTGTAAAGTTAAATAAATGCGTAGATTCTTCGTCTTCACTGCGTTTCGCTCAGAATGACGCGATGATAGGTTTCCCGCTTTGATAGCAGTTCGTCGCGTATTTGATCATTTCCGAAGGAAATACATTAACTGTCAACTATCAACGGTCAATTGTTTATTGTGCTTCTGCCCGATAAACAGGAATTTGAAGAAAGGGGAGAAGGTATGGAGAAGAAAGCGTTATTATCCGTAAAGGATCTGCACGTGAATTTCAAAGTGCGGGGGCAGGAATTGTGTGCCATCCGGGGGATCTCTCTGGATTTTTACGAAGGGGAGTGTGTTGCCATCGTAGGAGAATCCGGTTCCGGAAAATCTGTTTTCACCAAGACCTTTTCCGGGATGCTGGAGAAAAACGGCTATATCAGCGGCGGGTCGGTGATGTTTTATGGGGAACAGCCGGTAAAACTGAGCCAAATTCAAAGAAATCGGCATTGGGAGCAGATTCGCGGCAGTCAGATCGCAACCGTTTTTCAAGACCCGATGTCCTCTTTAAACCCGGTTTTGACCATCGGCAAGCAGATCACTTCCGTTATTCGCAAGCACACCAAATGCTCTGCCCAGCAGGCGAAGGCCCTTGCTCTGCAGATGATGGAAAAGGTGGGCATTCCCCAGCCGGAAAAGCGGTTTAACGACTATCCTTTCCAGTATTCCGGTGGAATGCGCCAGCGGATCGTGATCGCCATTGCTCTTGCCTGCCGTCCGAGAATTCTGATTTGCGATGAGCCTACCACGGCACTGGATGTGACCATTCAGGCGCAGATTTTGAAACTTCTGAAAGACCTTCAGAAGGAACTGGGATTTACCATTGTTTTCATCACCCACGATCTGGGGGTGGTAGCGAATATTGCCCACCGGGTGGCAGTGCTGTATGCAGGGCAGATGGTGGAACTGGGAACTGCGGAGGATATTTTCTATGACCCCCGCCATCCTTATACCTGGGCATTGCTTCAAAGTTTACCCCAGTTTGCCCAGCGGGGCAGTCGCCTGTATTCCATTGCCGGGACGCCCCCTTCTTTATATAGCCGGATACAGGGAGATCCCTTTGCCCCCAGAAATCCCTATTGCCTGAAAATCGATACCTTGCAGGAACCACCTTTGTTTCAGGTGTCCGATACCCATTTTGCCAAGACCTGGCTGCTGGATCCCAGAGCCCCAAAAGTAGAAAAACCGGAAGTACTCCGGAATTTGCATGAAAGACTGGGGGACATATATGGATAATCGGGAGATCCTGCTGAGTCTGCAGGGGGTGGATATTACCTTCGGCAAAGGGACGCAGGCAGTCCGGGCGGTAAAAAACGCCAGTTTTGATATTTATCGGGGAGAAACCTTTTCTCTGGTGGGGGAGTCCGGTTCCGGCAAGACGACCATCGGCAGAGCGATCATCCGGGTCAATCCCTGCACAGCCGGTCAGATCTTATATAAAGGTCAGCGGATCTCCGGGAAAATACCCACCCGGCTGGAAAAACAGGTGATCCGGAATATCCAAATGGTATTTCAGGATCCTGCGTCTTCCCTCAATGAGCGGGCAACGGTGGAGTATATTATTTCCGAAGGACTGTATAATTTCCACCTGTACAAAGATGAAAAAGACCGGCAGCAAAAGGTGGAAGAAATGATCCGCCACGTGGGTCTGCTTCCGGAGCATTTAAGCCGCTATCCCCACGAATTTTCCGGCGGTCAGCGTCAGCGGATTGGCCTGGCAAGGGCAATGGTTATGCATCCGGAACTGGTGATTGCGGACGAGCCTATTTCTGCGCTGGATGTATCCGTCCGGGCGCAGGTGCTGAATTTGATGAAAGATTTTCAGCAAGAGCAGGGACTGACCTACTTGTTCATCGCCCACGACCTTTCTGTGGTCCGGTTTATTTCTGACCGGATCGGCGTGATCTATAAGGGGGATATTGTGGAGATCGCCCAGGCAGAAGAACTGTTCCGGTATCCACTGCACCCCTATACCAAAAGCCTGATTTCTGCCATTCCCATTCCGGATCCCAGGCTGGAAAGAAATAAAGTGCTTTTGACTTACGACCCCTCCCAGCACGATTACAGGGAAGAAAAACCTACCCTCACAGATATCGGAAACAACCATTTTGTATTTGGCAACGCCCGGGAGATCGCCCATTATAAAACCATCAGAGGCTTGTAGGGAACGCCTCGCGTGGCGTTCCTTTTGGAACGGCACACAGGCCGTTCCCTACTGTCAATGAAAAGGGGCTGTAAAGAAACCTGAAATTTATTGAGAGTATACATTCCTGTCAAAACCGTCAAATTTCTGTTTATCGAATAGATTCGTAGGGGACGCCGCCCTCGGCGTCCCATCAGGAAATCCGACCTCGATGGGCGGATTTCCTGCC
>JAZNDF010000030.1:0-38891 GCA_045587925.1 Faecousia sp. | reverse complement strand
CCGCATCGCCAAGGATATGCGTTGGAAATACGACTGCGAATACGGCCAGCTGGACATCACTATCAATCTTTCCAAGCCCGAAAAGGATCCCAAGGCCATTGCTGCTGCGAAAAACGCACCCCAGTCCGGCTATCCCAAGTGTCAGCTTTGCGTCGACAACGAGGGTTACGCCGGCCGTATGAACCATCCCGCCCGTTCCAACCACCGCATCATCCCCATTTCTGTTTGCGGCCAGGACTGGTGCCTGCAGTACAGCCCCTATGTCTACTATAACGAGCATTGCATCGTCTTCAATTCCCAGCACATCCCCATGAAGATCGACAAGAGCGCATTCCGCAAGCTCTTAAGCTTCGTGGGCAGCTTCCCCCATTACTTCGTGGGCTCCAATGCGGATCTGCCCATTGTGGGCGGCTCCATTTTGAGCCATGAGCACTTCCAGGGCGGTCATTACCGCTTTGCAATGGAATCTGCCGGTATTGAGAAGGAAATCGCCTTCAAGGGTTATGAAGACATCCATGCCGGTATCGTCAAGTGGCCCATGAGTGTTATTCGTCTGAATGGTCGTGATCCCCAGCGGATCGCAGATCTGGCGGACAAGATCCTCACCGCATGGCGTGGCTATTCCGATCTGGATTCCAGCATTATTGCTTTCTCCGATAGGGAACCCCATAACACCATCACTCCCATCGCACGTCGCCGCAGTGATTTGTACGAACTGGATCTGGTGCTTCGGTGCAATATTACCACTGCCGAACATCCTCTGGGTGTGTTCCATCCTCATGCGGACAAGCACCACATCAAGAAGGAAAACATCGGCCTTATTGAAGTCATGGGTCTGGCTGTTTTGCCCAGCCGTCTGAAGAAGGAACTGCACGATCTGGCAGAAGCCATCGTGGAAGATCGCGACATTGCTGCGGACGAAGTGCTGAATAAGCATGCTGACTGGGTGGAGGAACTGAAGAAGCAGTATACCTTTACGGAAGACAATGCGATGGATATCATCCTGCAGGAGACAGGTAAGGTATTTGCTGGGGTTCTGGAAGATGCTGGTGTTTATAAAAACACCCCCGAGGGAAAAGCAGCATTCCAGAAATTTGTTGATTATGTAAACCAGGAGGCGTAATAAGATGAATGTATTGGTTACTGGTGGTGCAGGTTATATTGGCTCTCACACTTGTGTAGAACTGTTGGAAAGCGGCTACGGTGTTGTGGTCATTGACAACCTGTGCAATTCCAATGCAGAGAGCTTAAACCGTGTGCAGAAGCTCACCGGAAAGACCCTGAAGTTTTACGAAGGGGATGTGCGGGATGAGGCACTTTTGCAGAAGATCTTTGCAGAAAATAAAATTGACTGCGTGATCCACTTTGCAGGCCTGAAGGCCGTGGGCGAAAGTGTGGCAATGCCCTGGGAGTACTATGATAACAACTTAAATTCCACTCTGGTGCTTACAAAGGTGATGAAGCAGGTGGGTATGAAGAACCTGATCTTCTCCTCCTCTGCCACCGTTTATACTGCAGATAACGAAATGCCCCTGAAGGAGGACAGCCGCACCGGTCACTGCACCAACCCCTATGGCTGGACCAAGTATATGACCGAGCAGATCCTCTCCGGTATGGCAAATGCAGAAAGCGACTGGAGCATCGTGCTGCTGCGGTACTTTAACCCCATCGGCGCCCACAAAAGCGGCCGCATCGGTGAAGATCCCAGAGGCATCCCCAACAACCTGATGCCCTATATTACCCAGGTGGCTGTGGGAAGACGGGAAAAGCTCAGCGTTTTCGGCGACGATTACGACACACCGGACGGCACCGGCGTGCGGGATTATATCCATGTGGTAGACCTGGCAAAGGGCCATGTGGCGGCAGTGAAATATGCATCCGAGCATAAGGGCTGTGATGTATTCAATCTGGGTACCGGCACCGGCTATTCTGTGCTGGATATGGTCAAGGCCTTCCAGAATGTAAATCAGGTAGCAGTGCCTTATGTCATCGCGCCCCGCCGCCCCGGCGATCTGGCTACCTGCTATGCAGATCCTGCCAAGAGCAAGGCGCAGCTGGGCTGGGTGGCAGAAAGAAATCTGGAGGATATGTGCCGGGACGCCTGGAACTGGCAGAAGAATAATCCTACAGGTTATGGTGAATAATAAAAAAGTGAGAGTGTAGCGCCACACTCTCACTTTTTGCGATATAACCGCACTGTGTGCGGTTGTGATTTCTATGCCCCGTAGGGCATATCGCGCCGTCAGGCATATCGCATCGGGTAGGGATATATCGCAAATTCCGTCAGGAATTTATATCGCGTCGTTGGGTTTAACCCAACGACCGGTACTGGCTTGGAGTCATACCAAATGCCTTCCGGAATGACCGGGTGAAGTTATTAAGGTCCACGAAGCCGTTATCCAGGGCGATGTCCGTAACCGAGCGCCTGGTGCTCAGCAGATCCCGTTTGATGCTCTCCAGCCGCACATAGGTCAGGTACTGCTTGGGGCTCATTCCCACATAGGTTTTGAACATCCGGGAGAAATGGGAGGGATTGATGTGCATATCCTTGCACAGGCGGTTGATCTTCAGGTCGGTCTTAAAATTGGAGTCTATATAATACTGCACCGTAAAGACCCGGTCCCGCATAGAAAAATCTGCGGTCAAAATGGCGGTACGGTTCTGGGTGCGGTATATCCGAATTAAAAGCTGCTTTACCAGCAACAGCTGCATTTGACCGGCATAGGGCTTGCGGTACTGGGACCGGTACTCAGAGATCAGATTGCCGAAAATACGGATGAAATTATCCATATCCTTCACTGCGATACAGCAGTTAAATTCCTCGGAGGGATTTTCCAGCATCCCAAGCAGGACCTCGTCGCAAAGCTGCTGCCGGGCGGCTTCCGGGTCGATGGAAACGGTGTAGCGCTTGAAGGGCGCTTTTATAACGGTGGTGGTATAGCTTGCGGTATTGCTCAGCAAAATCATATCGCCTTTTCGGACCCGGAGGGTTTTGTGGGAAAACTGCAGCTGCACTTCTCCGTCTACCACAAGCACGATCCGGTGACATTCCTGCGCCTGTACCTGCAGCGAAGGCGCATCCTGCAAAAAAGCCACATTATGCACCAGATGATTCATATAGAAACCTCCCTCATTTTGAAAAGGCGTGTTGCAAGCTGCAACACGCCTGTTTTTTAGCCTTGGGGGCGGAAGGTGATGCTTCCGTCTGCGGCGTTCATACTTTCAACGATTGCCAGAGACTCCAAATGGTAGCCCAGGTTACGGATCACCTGACCGCCGATCTGGAAGCCCTTTTCGATGGCAATACCCAGACCTGCAACCGAGGCGCCTGCCGATTCCACAATGGAAATGAGACCCTGCAGAGCACAGCCGTTGGCCAGAAAATCGTCAATGATCAGGACCTTGTCATCGGCATCTAAGAATTTCTTGGATACGATCACCTGATTTTTGTTCTTATGGGTAAAGGATTCCACCTCTGCCACATACATATCCCCTTCAATGTTGATGCTCTTGGACTTTTTGGCAAAGACCATAGGCACATTGAAGGACCGGGCAACGGAGCAGGCGATGGCAATGCCGGAGGCTTCGATGGTCAGCACCTTTGTGATCTCCTTGTTTGCAAACCGACGGTGAAATTCTTCGCCCATCTGATCCATCAGTGCAATGTCCATCTGGTGATTGAGAAAGCTGTCCACTTTCAGCACATTGCCTTCTTTTACAATGCCGTCGCGGATAATTCGTTCTTCCAGAAAATTCATAAAGAAGCTCCTTTACAGCGTCACGCCGTCCTTGAAGATGGCAATTTCCTCACAGCCGTTCAGCTCGTTTTTGGTCTGCTCACCGTTTGCTACCCGGATGATATAGGCAAGAAGATCGTCTGTCAGGTCCTTGCCCTCCAGCAGACCGGAGGCGTCAAAGTCGATCCAGCCGGACTTGCGCTCAGCCAGGGAATGGTTGGTGGCGATCTTCACGGTGGGGATACCGGTGCCCAGAGGGGTGCCTCTGCCGGTGGTGAACAGGATGATGTGTGCACCTGCCGCCATCAGATTGGTAACTGCCACGATATCATTGCCGGGGCCGTTCAGCAGGGACAGGCCGGGCTTTGTGACCCGGTCACCGTAGGTCAGCACATCGGTCACAGGGGCGAGACCGCCCTTCTGGATACAGCCCAGAGACTTTTCTTCCAGTGTGGTGATGCCGCCGGCCTTGTTGCCGGGAGAGGGATTTTCGTACACTACCTGATTGTGGCGGGTGTAGTAATCCTTAAAATCGTTAATGAGGGCAACGGTCTTGTTGAAGACCTCCTCATTTACACACCGCTTCATCAGAAGATGCTCTGCACCGAACATTTCCGGAACTTCCGTCAGCACACAGCGGCCGCCCATAGCGGTAAAGCGGTCGCACAGACGACCTGCCAGGGGGTTGGCAGTAATGCCGGAGAAGCCGTCACTGCCGCCGCACTTCAAGCCGATGACCAGCTTGCTCAGGGGCAGCTCCTGCCGCTGGAAGGTGGCGGCATAGGCCTGCAGCTCTTCGATGAGCTTAACACCTTCGGCGATCTCGTCCTCGTGCTCCTGGCAGATCATAAACTTGACCCGCTGATCGTCCCAGGAACCCAGAACGGTCTGGAACAGAGGAATGTTGTTGTTCTCACAGCCCAGACCCAGCACCAGCACGCCGCCGGCGTTGGGGTTGTTGATAATGCCCCGCAGGACCAGCTGGGTCATAGTCTGATCGTCACCTAACTGGCTGCAGCCGTAGGGGTGGGCAAAATACTTGGCACCGGTGAGCTTTGCCAGCTTCTCGGCGATCTTGTTGACACAGCCGACGGTATTGACGATCCACACATCGTTGCGGATGCCGACCTGACCGTCCGGGCGCAGATAGCCCATAAAGGTGGGAGAGGGGATGCTCTCCCGGTTCAGATCGTCAGGCTCGTAGCGATACTCGATCTTGCCGGACAGATTGGTGGCAAGATTGTGGGTATGTACCTGCTCGCCAACCGCGATATCCGCAGTGGCGTGGCCGATGGGGTTGCCGTACTTGATCACATTTTCCCCTGCCTTGATGGGGCGGATGGCATACTTGTGACCGGTTTCCAGCTGGACCTCAACATTATCAGATTTGTGTATTAACATACTTGTTAACCCCTTCATACAGGAAGGTCAGATCCTGACCCCAGATGCTCTCGTTTGCCAGAATGTCGGAAACGCTGGCGGTCTTCATATACTCTGCGATCTCAGGAACATCGTTGACCATATCGGTGCGGTAGAAGTCGATGAGCTTGGCAAAAGCCTTCAGAAGGTTTTCGGGCATCTTGTTAAAGCGCTTGATGTACTCCAGAATGGAGGGCAGCACACGCACCTGGAACTTGCTGACGGAGTTGAGGGCAATGGAGGTGCAGAAGTGCTTGATGTAGGGGTTCTTGAAGCGGGTCATAACATCGTTTGCGTAGCTGACCAGCTCTGCCTCCGGCAGGTCCAGAGTGGGGATGATCTCCTCGAAGATGCACTTTCTCATATGCTCGCTGATCTCCGGATCCTCCATACACTCGGCAACGGTCTGAACGCCGTTCAACAGGGCGTAGGGAATGGTGGAGGTGTGTGCACCGTTGAGGATGCGGACCTTACGGGTGCGGTAGCGCTCCAGCTGGTCGGTAACGATCACATTCAGGCCGCACTTGTCCAGGGGGAATTCCTTGCACAGATCGGCATAGCCTTCGATGACCCACAGGTGGAAGTACTCGGAGGTGTTGCGCATCTTTTCTTCGCCGCCGGGGAAGCCGGTGTTGATGCGGTCGACCAGGGTGCAGCAGAAAATGTTTTCACTTTCGATCCAGTTCTTGAAGGCATCGCCCAGATCCCACAGATCGGCATACTGCAGAACGCACTTCTTCAGCAGGTCACCGTTGCGGTCGGTCAGCTCACAGGGCAGGAACACGAAGCCGGGCAAGCCCAGCTCAAAGCGGCGCTTGAGCAGCTGAGTCAGCTTGCCGGGGAAGCTGGAGGCAGGACGGTCGGTAATGCTGTCCCGGTCGTCAAAGCAGATGCCGGCCTCGGTGGTGTTGGATACGATGAAACGGAAATTGGGATTTTCAGCCAGAGCGATGTAAGCATCAAAATCATCGTAGGGCTTGACACAGCGGCTCAGGCAGGTGATCCACTTCTCCTCCACGCCTTCCAGACCCTGGCAGACATGGGTGTAGTTGCAATCGGTCTCTGCCAGAATGTCACACATACCCTTGGCGATGGGCTGAACCACAACCACTTCGCCGTCAAAATCGGTCTTCTCGTTGCAGATCTGGATCATCCAATCCACAAATCCACGCAGAAATCCACCTTCACCAAACTGAATAATCTTTTCCATAATAATTGTCCTTTCTTTTAATGGCTGAGCCATATTTCGGTATGATATCATTATAACGCCAACGCAAGGGCAAAACCTTAAAAAATTTGATTATCCGATGGAAAAATCTTGATTTTTTTGATTTCTATCAGTATAATAATATCAATAGGGGAGGAAGGTTTATGGAATATATAAAATTTGCGGACGATCAGTATTTCTGCCTGCACCGCACAACACAACCGGATGAGCAGGCTGAACTGTTCAGTCCTACCCATTATCACAATCTTTTTGAGATCTATTTCATTACGGAGGGCACCTGCGAATTTTTCATTGGCGGGCGGTCATACCGTCTGGTGCCGGGGGATCTGGTGCTGATCCCCGACGGGGTCATCCACAACACATCCTACAAGGATACCCACCACGCCCGCCTGCTGATCAACTGCTCCCGCCGGTTCATTCCCACGGCGGCAGTGCCTGCCTGCCATCTGTACCGAAATCCCCGGATCTGCGGGGAGATCCATAAAATACTGCTGGCCATCGAAAAGGAATATACCCGTCCGGACCGATGGAGCGAGGAGTCTATCTACTGCCTGATGAAGCAGCTGTTTATTCTCCTTGCCCGCAACGGCAATACATACACCGCCTCTCAGGAGGGAAACGAGACGGTCACCCGTGCGGCAGATTATTTGCAAAAGCATTTCTCCGGGGATGTGACCCTGGAGGATATGGCAAAGTTTTCTGCTGTCAGCCCGGAGCATTTTTCCCGTCTTTTCAAGCGGGAGACCGGCTTTGGCTTCCGGGAGTACTTAAATCTTCTGCGCCTGCAGCACGCGGAGCAGCTCCTGAAGCAAAAGCGGGAGGGCAGCATTGCGGAAATTGCCGCAGAGTGCGGCTTTGGGGACAGCAACTATTTCTGCGTAAAGTTCAAGAAAATGTACGGCATTTCCCCCAAGCAGTTCCAGCTGCAAAGTACAAGAAAATAAGGAAAGAGAGGTTTGTGAGATGAAAAGGATCATTCTCTTATTGCTGTCGTTGGTTCTCCTGCTGTCCTTATTTGGCTGCAGCGAGGCAGAAACACCTGCCCAGCCCACGACCACCGCACCTACCGTGATTACCCAGCCGCCTGCGACGCAGGCCACCGAGCCGGAGGCAGAGACATCTTCTCCGATCCTGTACAGAGTCACCGACGAAAAGGGCGGTGTGGCCTATCTTCTTGGCTCGATCCATATAGGCACCGAGGAAATGTATCCACTGCCTGATTATGTGCTGGATGCCTATGAAAGTGCCGATGCGCTGGCAGTGGAATGTGACATTCTGGAAGAGGAAACGGATATGGCGGAGGCCGTGGAAATGCTGATGCCAATGGTGCTGACCGACGGTACCACCATTTCCGATTATCTGGAGGAAGATTGTTATAACCGGGCAGTGGAGATCTTAACGGAGAATATCAGCTATGTGCCTATGCTGGATATGTACAAGCCGGTTATGTGGTATATGCTCATCTCCAATATGGCTGTGGAAAAGGCTGGCGCGAAAACCGATCTGGGTGTGGATATGTACTTCCTTACGGATGCCCACGAAACCGGCAAGACCATTTATGAGATCGAGTCTGCGGCAGAGCAGTATGCCGTGCTGGGCAACTTAAGTATGGAGCTGCAGGCACTGATGCTGGAAAGCACCGTATGTTACTACGATGATCCCGAAAGTCATGCATATCTCCGTGAAATGTGCCATGCCTGGGCGGTGGGAGATGCAGAAGGCATTTTGGACGAAGGAGAGGAGGATATGTCTGCCTTTACTCCGGAGGAGATCGCCTTGCTGGAGGAATTTAATGAGAGCCTTGAGGGGCAGCGAAATGTGGATATGACCGAATATGCCAAGGAAGCTATGGCAAGCGGGGAAACGGTGTTCATCGTGGTAGGTGCCGCCCATATTCTGGGGGACGACGGTATGGCAAACGCTCTCAAAGAAGCTGGCTACACGGTTATGCAAGTGGAGTAACTTTATATTTGCATTTTGGAAAAATTTTTTATATAATAAGATCAAGCAATGATCTACTATTGTAAGGAGGGTTATCTATGACTTCTATCATTGGTATTTTTCTGTGGCTGTTTTTGATTTCCTTTGTGATCGTGCCTGCCATTGTGATCCCCATTGTGGTGGTCACCAGCAAAAAGCGGGCAGACCGCGTGGTCAAGAAAACAGTTCTTTTGCCCAAGCCCTGCAAAAATTGCGGTCAGCCTGTTCCTCCGGGAAGCCCCATCTGCGTGATTTGCGGCAGAGCTGTGGATTGATCAATAGGCGTAAAACAAATTCGGGAGGCGGCTCCGTTTGAGCCGCCTCCCGTTTCTTCTTATTTTGTAGTAAGACCCACATTGTTTTTGGGCTTTTTCTGCTGGCGGAGCCAGATCTTCATAACCAGCCGGTGGGGCAGAAATTTCACCAGAAGCACCTGACCCTTGATCCGCAAGCCGTGGATGGACACCTGCTTTTTGGTTTTATACAGGTCCTTCAGACCGGTAGCCACCACATCCTTTGCCTCGTACAGGCAATTGAAATACTGGACCTCGTTGCCTGCATTTGTCTGAAAGGCGTGGTTGAAAAATTCTGTTTTTACCCAGCCCGGATTCATTGCCATCATCCGGATGCCGCTTTTTTTCAGCTCCATATCCATTGCCCGGCTGTAGCTGAGCACGAAGGCCTTGGTTGCACCGTAGGTGGTGATGTAGGGCACCGGCTGGAAGGCAGACAGGCTGTCCAGCTGCAAAATGTGACTGCCGGCCTTCATATAAGGCAGGGTAATGCGGGTCATCATCACCAGCGCCTTGCAGTTTAAGTCGATCATCCGGCAGTCGTCTTCCGGAGATATGCTTTGGCCTTTTCCGAATTTTCCGAAGCCGGCGGCATTAACAAGAAGCTTAACATCCGGTTTTTCCTTTTCCAGCAATGCGGAAAATTCCCGGAAGCTCTCTTCCTTGCACAGATCCAGTGAAATGGGACACACAGGCACCGGGGAAGCTTCCCCAAGCTTTTCCAGCGCATCAGTGCGCCGGGCAATGGCCCAGATCTCGTCTACCTGTACATATTGCGAAA
The DNA here is from genome assembly GCA_045587925.1 of Faecousia sp. Classification (GTDB taxonomy): domain Bacteria; phylum Bacillota; class Clostridia; order Oscillospirales; family Oscillospiraceae; genus Faecousia. The sequence continues at coordinate 29,453 of JAZNDF010000030.1, read as the reverse complement.
GCTGCAAAACAAATTCTTTTCCCATACCGGAGCTTGCACCGGTGATAATGGCAATGGTCATAATCATCCTCCGTAAATAATAATTCGCAGAGACGCCTTCTTGTGGCGACAGGTTTCCGGATACCTCTGCGTAGGGAACGATTGAGGCACATCGTCCCTAAAAAACATCGAAAATCGCCGCATTTACAGGGCGGATGTGGGCATCCGCCCCTACGGGAAGGTGTCGAGCATTTCCGCGTAGGGGACGATTGAGGCACATCGTCCCAAAACCCATCGATAATCACCGTATTTATTCGGGCGGATGTGGGCATCCGCCCCTACGGAGAGGGCGTGGATAATGCATCCCTTGCCGCCTGCAACAGGGCGTCGGTTTCGTTGGGCAATTTTTCGTCCTGCACCTGCTCCAAAAGCATTGCCAGACACCTGCCCAGGCCGGGGCCTGGCGCAAAGCCCAGGCTTATAAGATCCCGCCCGTCGATCGCCAGATCTTTGACGGTCAGGCAGGCATCCTCTGCCAAAATTTCATCCAATATTGCTTCGATTTGGGGGAACATCGGATCGGAGTCCACAACGCCCTTTCCTGCAAAGTCCGCCTTTTGCAGGCAGAGCATTTTGCCAACGGTTTCTGCACCGTACTGCCCCAGACGGCGGCGCAAGAGCCGCTTGTCCGGCTCTAAGGGAGTCATATGGTGCTTTATCAGCAAAACTACCTGCTCCCGCAAGGCGGTGGGGGCTTTCAGCCGCCGCAAAACCGCATCCGCGATTTGGGCGCTCAGCTGGGCGTGCCCCTTAAAATGTCCCCGCCCGGCTTCGTCCATAGTAAAAGCACCGGGCTTGCCTGTGTCGTGCAAAAGCGCCGCCCAGCGCAAAGCAAGGTCCGGGGTTACCCCTTGTGTCACAAGGGCGGTGTGGGTGTACACATCGTAGGCGTGGTGGGGGGTGTGCTGTAAAAAGCCTACGGCAGGCTTTAATTCTTCAATTGCTTCAGTCAGCACCGGCGCAAACCGCCGGAGATCCTGGGCAGTTACCAAAGGAAGCAGTTTACATAACTCGTCAAAAACCCGTTCCCTTGCCAGCTTGTTCAGCAAGGGGGCAAGGGCGTACATTGCCTGCAGGGTTTTTTCCTCCACAGTCAGCGCAAACCGGACCGCGAACCGCATCCCCCGCAGGATCCGCAAAGGGTCCTCTGTGAAGCGGGCTGTGGGATCGCCTACCGTCCGCAAAATGCGGTTTTCCAGATCTGCCTGACCGCCAAAGGGATCGGCATAGCCGGTTTCAGGAGAATATGCCATCGCATTGACCGTAAAGTCCCGACGGGCAAGGTCCTCCGAAAGACCGTCCACAAACCGCACCCAGTCCGGATGGCGGCTGTCCTGATAGCCACCTTCCGTGCGGAAGGTGGTGATCTCGATCACTTCCCCATCTGCCACCACACCGACGGTGCCGTGCTTTTCGCCACTGCGCACCAGGGAATATTGGGAAAATACCCTGACGGTATCTTCCGGCAGGGCATTGGTGCAAAGATCATAATCCTGGGGCGTAATGCCCAAAAGCGCATCCCGGACACAGCCGCCCACTGCGTAAGCAGAAAAGCCGGCTTTTTCCAGCGCCTGAATGCAGATCGATACTTTTTCCGGCAAGAACACGGTTTAAGCCTCCTCCGGCTGTTCTGCCTTGCCCGGCTGCACAGAGCAAAGGTCCAAAGCCAGATAGACGATCATCGTCAAATAGAAAAACCGGGTCTTGCCCACCAGGGAAAGACAGGAGAAAAACAGTGCCGCCTGGCTGAAAAATACCAGCCAGAATCTGTTGCCCTTACGCACATCCAGAACGGTTTTGTGGTAGGCGGTGAGCATCAGGCAAACGCAGGCAAACAGGGGGAAAATATAGGAATTGATCTGGGATTCAGAGCCCCAGATGCGGCAGCTGCACACCGTAAAGAGCATTAAAAATACGGTCAAGGCGGCGTGAAGCACAAAGGGAGGGCGACTGCCCTTTCTGCGCAAAAGGCCCAGATAGACCAGACTGCCGGCGGCAATAAGGCCGAGAGAAAAGGCGAAAATACCCAGCACATTGCCGCTGAGATAGTAAATTCCTCCGTAGAGCATACCTGCCGCGCCTGCAAAACAGCCTACACAACGGCCGATTCCTGCAGGGAACAGGCGGCTGTACTTTCCGATGGGGCGAAGCTGGCGGGCGCATAAAAACAGAACGCCCAGAACCAGTGCGGTCAGAATAAACACAAGAGTCAGCGACGGATGCTTGGCAGGAAGCAGACCCTTTTCGTCAATACCTGCGTAAAACCAGACCCGTAAGCACAGGCCCAGACCGCCGGCGCCCATCGTAAACCAGGGCAGGATTTTAGGACATAAAAGCTTTTTCATAAGAAAACCTCCAGTTGTGAGGATCAGTCAACGATCAACTTATAAAGTATTATACCAGCATTATGAAAGGATTTCCAGTCCTTTTGTAAAAAAATCCCGCTTGCGGGTTGATTTAAGAAAGAAATCTTTGTATAATAGATTTTCAAAGGTAACTGGGAGGTTATAATATGAAAAACAGTGAAAAAACCTTAGATATGATCGTGACCCTGTGCAAGAACCGGGGTTATGTGTATGCCGGCTCTGAAATTTACGGCGGTCTGGCAAATTCCTGGGACTACGGCCCTCTGGGTGTGGAGTTCAAGAACAATGTGAAAAAAGCCTGGCTGAAGAAATTTGTTCAGGAGTCTGACTATAATGTGGGTCTGGATGCGGCGATCATTATGAACCCCACCACCTGGGTCACCACCGGTCATGTGGGCTCCTTCTCCGATCCGCTGGTGGACTGCAAGGGCTGCGGTGCCCGTCACCGTGCGGACAAGCTGATCGAGGAGGCGGAAAGCGGCAAGGGCGTCAATGTGGACGCAATGGATGCCAAGGAAATGAACGCCTTTATTGAGGAACACGAGGATGTGATCTGCCCCAACTGCGGCAAGCATCACTTTACCTCCATCCGCAATTTCAACCTGATGTTCCAGACCAAGATCGGTGTTACCGAGGACTCCTCCTCTGTGGCTTATCTCCGTCCGGAAACTGCCCAGGGCATTTTCGTAAATTTCGATAACATTCAGCGCACCACCCGCAAGAAGCTGCCCTTCGGCGTGTGTCAGGTAGGTAAGGCCTTCCGCAACGAGATCACCCCCGGCAACTTCACCTTCCGCACCCGTGAATTTGAGCAGATGGAGTGCGAGTTCTTCTGCCAGCCCGGAACTGACCTGGAGTGGTTTGCATATTGGAAGGACTTTTGCAAGAACTGGCTGCTGAGCCTGGGCATCAAGGAAGAAAGCCTGCGCCTGCGGGATCACGAGCCGGCTGAGCTGGCCTTCTATTCCCGCGCCACCACCGATATTGAGTATCAGTTCCCCTTCGGAAGCGGCTGGGGCGAGCTGTGGGGCATTGCGGACCGTACAGATTACGATCTGGGCCGCCATCAGGAGGCTTCCGGCAAGAAGCTGACCTATTTCGATCAGGAGAAGGGCGAGCATTACATCCCCTATGTCATTGAGCCTTCTCTGGGCTGCGACCGTGTGGCATTGGCATTTTTGTGTGAGGCTTATGACGAGGAGGTCGTAGGTCAGGACAAAAACGGCAAGGACGATGTGCGTACGGTTCTGCGTCTGCATCCGGCACTGGCACCCTTCAAGGCGGCGATCCTGCCCCTTTCCAAGAAGCTCAGCCCCAAGGCAGAAGAAATTTACAAAGAGCTGCGTAAGGACTTTATGGTGGACTTTGACGATGCCGGTTCCATCGGCAAGCGTTACCGCCGTGAGGACGAGATCGGCACACCTCTTTGCATCACTGTGGACTTCCAGACTGTGGGCGATGACAATACCCCTGCAGACGATTGTGTTACCGTCCGCGACCGTGACACTATGGAGCAGGTCCGTGTTCCCATCAGCCAGCTGAAGGAATACATCGCCAAAAAGTGCGAATTCTAAGAGAAAACAGGAAAAGCCAGCCGATCTCCCGGCTGGCTTTTTTGTGTTTATTGGGCGGATGTGGGCATCCGCCCCTACGGGAAGGGGTATCGAAACATTCCGCGTAGGGGACGATTGATAAACATCGTCCCGAAAACCCATCGACAACCGCCGCCCGCAAAACCTACCAATCCTTCCCCTGTTTGGTTATTGCCCATTTCTTGGGGTTGTTCTCAATATATTCCCATTTTTCGTTGTAATCCTGCTGATTGCGGATTATATGATCGTAATAAGATCGTTGGAAAATTGATTGTCCGATTTCTTTGGAGGTCAGGGTCTTGATAGACCGCACAATGCTTGCCACCTTGTTTTGTGGGCGGATTTGGGCATCCGCCCCTACGCAGAAATTCCCGTTATTTTCCGTAGGGGTCGATGCCCACATCGACCCGGTATCCGCATTATTTTCCGTAGGGGTCGATGCCCACATCGACCCATCATCCAATCGTACGATCAGATGAATATGGTCCGGCATAATGACGAATTTTACAATCTCCGGGGCGTTACGGATATATTTTTCTGCGACCTGACCGTAAGGCGTTAGGACGATGTGGGCATCATCCCCTACGATCCGGCTCAGGAGCTTTTGCCGATCCTGGGTGCAGATCGTAATGAAATAGGCGCCGTTTTGACTGTAATCGTAATTTGGGAGGCGGTTGGGCTTTCTGATGGGGTGTGTTTTCGGCTGTCGCTGTTTGCAGGCGTAAAAATAGGCCTGCTTGTAATCTTCCAGTGCTTCATAGCACTTTTCCAGTGCCCCGTAAACCCCAAGGGGGTCGTATGCCTCTGCCTGTAAAAGCTCGCCGATGGCTTTTTCATATTCTCCAATATGCAAACAAGCCTGTCCCAGCAGGAAACGGTGGATCGGCGCTTTCGGGTCTACTGCCTGTAAAAGGCCAATGCATTTTTCCGGTTCTCCTTGCTCCAGCGCAGACCGGGCAAGCAGTGTCAGCTCCCACATATCCCCGTTTATGCCATCCAGGAAGCCCGCCGCATAGGCAAGAAGCTGCCTGCGCCGTTCCAGCTCCGGGGTGAAATAGGGGGTGCGGCTTCCTGCCTCTTTTGCCTGGGCCAGCAGGGTGCCGGCATATTCCTTTTTGCCCTGCTGCAATGCCTGGTCGGCAAGGTCCAGACAGGTCAGCGCCTCTAAAAGCCATCGCTCCCGGTCGAAGACCCCGTCGGGACCCGCGTATTCCTTCAGCGCCTCCAAAACAGCCTGCCCGGAGGCATTTCTTGCCCGGTCCATAACCTGCAGGTTGGGAAGGGTTACCGCCTGTTCCTCCAAAAAATAGCTTATGGGCTTACCCAGACGGTCTGCCAAATACCGCAGGGTGTCCATAGAGGGACGGGCACTGCCGTTTTCAATTTGGGAGAGCATATTGCGGGTGATGGTATCCCCGCAAAGCTGGCGCTGGGACAGCCCCATTTCCAGCCGGGCCTGCTTCAGTCTGGCACCTAAGTCCATACCGCACCTCCAAAGGTAAATGTTATTTACCACTATACCACACTTCCCCTGAGATTTCCACTGTTACAAAAAATTCATTTGCTATTTTTGCCGGTATGCCGTATAACTATATAAGAAATACCAGATTTTGGAGAGGCACAATGAGTTATAACCGTAAACGATTGAAAGAGACCGTGGCATCCCGGATAACCGATGCAAACTATAATCCCCGGACATTATCGTTAATACACAGCGGTGTGTTTTTGCTGGGGCTGGCGCTGGTTTTGACGGCGCAGTATATTTTATATCAGAAAATTGCCGCCACCGGCGGACTGTCCGGCATTGGCACCCGGACCGTTTTGGAAACCGTACAGGCAGTTTTGCTGATAGTTTTTGCGGCACTGATCCCCTTCTGGCGGTTTGGCATTTATTACAGCGCCGTTGAAGTTGTCCGGAAGCGCACTGCCGGACCGGATGCCTTAACTGCAGGCTTTTATCGCTTCAGCTCTGTTTTGCTGCTGAAGCTTCTCCAGATCCTTGGGTGTATGATCCTGGTGGCACCCTGTGTGTCTGTGGGCGTGTCGCTGCTGAGTGCGACCCCCTGGTATGCAGAATTTGAAGAAGCCTGGCTTCCCATTTTGGAGCAGATGTCCCAGGGACAGTCCGTGGAACTGGACGGCGGGCAAATCGCGGAACTGCTCCGGGCCTCCCGCCCGGTCCTTTACATTTCCCTGATGATCTACACACCGGCGATCGTATATCTGAGCTACCGGGTGCGGATGGCGAAGTATCTGATTATGGATGACAGCGAAGACTGCAGTGCGTTCCGCTCCCTGATCATCAGCTGGCGTATGACCCGCAGGCGGCTGTCCACCCTGATCTCGCTGGATGTGAGCTTTCTGTGGTTCGGTGCATTGAAGGTGCTGGCTGTGGCACTGGCCGGGTTGGGACCTGTCCTTGTTTTGCTGGAGATCCCTTTGCCGGTGGCGAAGGAAGTGGCGTGCTTTGGTTCTATGGGCCTGGGCATCGTTCTTTTGCTGGTGCTCAGCTGGCTGTTTGGGGCAAAGCGGCGCATTACTTACGCCATTGCCTATGACGGCTTCCGCTTGCCGCCGAACAAATGACAATTCAGAGCGCGTTGCTGTATCTGGCAACGCGCCCTTTTTTTGACCGGGAGGGCGTCGAACATTTCCGCGTAGGGGACGATGCCCACATCGTCTCGAAACCATCGATAACCGCCGTATTTATTGGGCGGATGTGGGCATCCGCCCCTACGGGAGGGCATCGAAACATTCCGCGTAGGGGACGATTGATAAACATCGTCCCGAAACCATCGTTAACCGCCGCATTTATTGGGCGGATGTGGGCATCCGCCCCTACGGGAGGGCGTCGAACATTTCCGCGTAGGGGACGATGCCCACATCGTCTCGAAACCATCGATAATCGCCGTATTTATTGGGCGGATGTGGGCATCCGCCCCTACGGGAGGGCATCGAAACATTCCGCGTAGGGGACGATTGATAAACATCGTCCCCAAGCCTAGCATCCAACCGGTGGCTGGAAAGAAACGGCAAAAAGATTGACTTTTCGACAGTTTTCGAGTAGAATGAACAGAATAAAATAGATATACTGCGACCTTTGGAAAAATAGGGCGTTTAACGGAGGCATTATGCTGTTTGTCTGGCTTTTTTTATACGGCGCAATCATGCTTCTTTCTGCTGTGGCTGTGCCGGTCTTTCCCTGCGCACAGCTTGCAGGTCTGTGCCTTTACACACTGGCGCTGACGGTCTGGATCTTCGCTGCCGGAAAAAGCGAAGCCTTCGGATTGAGGAAGGTTCGTGCCGTCAAACAGCATCTGTTTTTTATCCCCTGGCTGATGCCTGTGTTTTACCATCTGTTTCGCTTTGGCTTTTCTGTGCCGGAATGGAAGGCACTTTTGGGCATCCTCTGCGCAGGCGTGCTGGAGGAGCTGTTGTTCCGGGGCATTTTGCTCCATAAGCTTCGCCTGCGGATGCTGGGGATTTTCCTGTCCACCCTGGCCTTTGGCGCGGCACATTTTTTGAATTTGGAAAATGGAACCGAACTTGTGCCGGTAATATATCAGGTGTGTTTTGCGTTGTGCGTGGGATTTTCCCTTTCCGGACTGCGCCTGTCCTGCGGGAGCATTCTGCCCGGTATCGCAATACACTGCCTGATCAACATAACCGCACCGGAGGCGGCAGTGGAGGGAGATCCGCTGTTTTGGCTGTGTGCGTTGATCTGCGCACTGTGCGGTGTTTACAGCATTTGGATTTGGAAGGAAGGTGAAAAGGCGCGTGTCACTGCTTAATATTTTGGGAGCTGTTTTTATCGGTCCCCTGAAGATGCTGTTTGAAGTCATTTTTACCTTGGCATACAGTATGCTGCAAAAGCCCGGCCTGGCGGTGATCGTTCTGAGCCTGGCGGTAAATATCCTGGTGCTTCCCCTTTATCGCCGCGCCGATGCCATCCAGATCCAGGCACGGGATACGGAAAACAGGCTGCGGGATACTGTAAAGCACATAAAAAAGACATTTTCCGGCGATGAACGGATGATGATCCTTCAGACCTATTACCGCCAGAATAACTATAGCCCCCTGTCTGTTTTAAGCGGATCCATATCTTTGCTGCTGGAGATCCCTTTCTTTATGGCGGCATACCAGTTTCTGTCCAAGGTGGATGCCTTTTCCGGTGCCTCCTTTGGCCCCATCCGGGATCTGAGCCAGCCTGACGGACTGATAAGCATTGGCGGCTTTACCCTCAATGCACTGCCCATTGTTATGACCCTGATCAATGTGGTCTCCAGCGCCCTGTACCTGAAGGGCTTCCCCCTGAAGACCAAGATCCAGCTGTACGGAATGGCGGCATTTTTCCTGGTATTTCTGTACAACTCCCCCTCGGCGCTGGTGTTCTACTGGACACTCAATAACTTCTTCTCCCTGCTTAAGACCCTTTACTACCGCATAAAGCATTCCAGAAAGATCCTCAATGTGCTTCTGGGCATTGGCGGTGCAGTCTTATGGGCGGCGGTATGGAAAATTGACGGCTACTGGAAGCGGACGCTCCTGGTCCTGCTGGGCATTGCCGCCCAGCTCCCCTGGGCGTATTCCCTGATCGCCAAAAAGCTGCCGGTAAAGGAGAAGACCGCCCGGCCCAATACAAAGCTGTTTGTAATTGGCGGTATGTTCCTGACTGCACTGGTGGGCTTGCTGATCCCCAGCACCTACATTGGCGCATCGGTTCAGGAATACATAGATGTATATTATTTCTACAACCCTGTGTGGTATATCGTAAATACACTGTGCCTGGCGGCAGGAACCTTCCTCGTGTGGTTCGGTGTGTTTTACTGGCTGGCAAAGCCCAGGGTCAGGGTGTTCTTCACCCGACTGATTTGGGTTATGTGCGGCGTAATGCTGGTCAACTATATGTTCTTTGGCAGAAATCTGGGCATTATGTCTGCGAATTTGTGGTTTGAAACCGGCGTGGTGTTCTCCTGGAAGGAGCACCTGCTGAATATCGCAGTGGTGATCGCGGTTGCGGCGGCACTGTATTTTGCCTGTGTAAAATTCCAGAAAAAGCTTCCCCTGGTACTGCTGATCGGTGTGCTTGCCCTGGCGGGTATGGGCACGGTGAAAACGGTGCAGATCGGTCTGGAAGCGGCAGACACGAAAGCGATGATCGCCGATGATTCGGACAGCCTTCCGGAATTTACATTAAGTCAAACCGGGCAGAATGTGGTCGTGATTATGCTGGACCGGGGTATGGGACCCTTTGTGCCTTATATGATGGAGGAAAACCCCGAACTAAAGGAGCAGTTTGACGGTTTTACATATTATTCCAACACCCTTTCCTACGGCGGCTTTACCAATTTGGCGGCACCTGCCCTGTACGGCGGCTACGACTACACGCCGGTGCAAATGAATTTGCGGGACGACAAGACCCTGGCACAGAAGCACGATGAAGCCCTGAAGGTCGCTCCGACCCTGTTTTCTGAGGCCGGCTACGATGTGACGGTGATCGACCCCTCCTATGCAGGCTACCAGTTGATCCCGGATATCAGCATTTATGAGGATATGCCGGGCGTGAGCGCATACCGGGCAGACGGCAGATACAACGATATGCAAAGCCGCGTTGCCCAGGTGGAGGGAAGAAAACGCAATTTCTTCCTGTTCAGCCTGATGAAGACCCTGCCGGTCTCTTTTCAGTCTGCCATATATAACAGGGGCACTTATCACGCCTTGCAGACCCGGACGGCAGAGGATACCACAAGCAATGTTTCCCCGTTCTTTATGAATGCCTATAACGCAATGGCAAATATGGATCAGATGACCGAGATCACCAAGGGAGCGGAAAACACATATATGTTCTTCCGAAGCAATGTGACCCACGAGGCGGTGATCCTGCAGGAGCCTTCCTACACGCCGGTCAACGACCCGGATAACAGCGCCTATTATTCTGCAGAAGGAAAAACCATCACCGCAGGGGATCAGGAGAAGCGCCTGTGTTCGGAGTATCAGATCTCCCACTACCATTGCAATATGGCGGCCTTTATACAGCTGGGTCAGTGGTTTGACTATCTGCGAAGCGAAGGCGTTTACGATAATACAAGAATTATCATCGTGTCCGATCACGGACGGGACCTGCAGATATTTGACAGCTCCACGGAAGCAATGCTGGATAAGGATTTCTATATGCCAATGCTGCTGGTGAAGGATTTCAATGCCGAAGGCTTTACCACATCCCGGGAATTTATGACCAATGCAGATGTGCCTGCACTGTCTATGGAGGGCCTGATCGAAGACCCGGTCAACCCCTTTACCGGCAATCCCGTTGATACTGCCGGAAAAGAGGGGACCCAGTATGTTATCTTGTCTGACCAGTGGGACATTACCGAAAACAACGGAAATCAGTTTACGGAATCCCGTTGGGCGGCTGTTTCCGAGGATATCTGGAACAAGGAAAACTGGGAGATTTACGAAGAACTGTCTCTGCTGCCTCCCGGCGTTGGAGAATAAAATATGATGTTTCTTTGTTAGGAAGGGAGTTTACCTATGAAATTATATATTGACCCGGGAACGGGAAGTATGCTCTTTACGGTGCTGCTGGGACTGATCGGTGCCGCCGTTTATTCTGTGCGTATGCTGTGGATCAAGGCGCGCTTTGCCCTCAGCGGCGGAAAGGCGGATGTGAGCAAGAAAAAGATCCCCCTGGCGATCTTCTCCGACGATAAGCGGTATTGGACGATTTTTGCCCCCATTTGTCGGGAATTGAGCAAGCGGGGACTGGATGTGGTATATATGACCGCATCGGAGGATGATCCTGCCCTTAATATTTCTATGCCCCATTTCAAGGCAGAGTTTATCGGCGCAGGCAACAAGGCCTTCTCCAAGCTCAATTTCCTCAGAGCCAACATTGTTTTCTCCACCACACCCGGTCTGGATGTGTACCAGTGGAAGCGGTCCAAGGAAGTGGATTACTATATCCACATTTTCCACACCGCAGGCGAGGTGACCCGTTACCGGATGTTCGGCATCGATTACTACGATGCCCTGATGATCGCCGGCGATTATCAGGCAGACGATATCCGGGAGCTGGAGCAGCTGCGCGGTCTGCCGGAAAAGGAGATCGTAAAGGTGGGCATCCCCTATATGGACGAAATGGCCGCCCGCTTTGCTGCCGCCGGACCGGCTCCGGAGCATCCCCGCACCGTTTTGCTGGCACCTACCTGGGGCCCCAGCGCCATCTTCAGCATCCACGGCGGTAAGATCATCGACACACTGCTGAAGACCGGCTATCACATTATTATCCGTCCCCATCCCCAGTCCTTTGCATCAGAAAAGGAAATGCTGGATAAACTGATGGAAGAGTATCCGGAATCGGAGCAGCTGGAATGGAACCGGGATACAGATAATTTTGAGGTGCTTCGCCGCAGTGATATCCTGATCTCGGATTTCTCCGGGGTGGTGTTTGACTTCTCCCTGATCTATGACAAGCCTGTTATTTACACAGACCCCAACTTCAATCTGGCACCTTACGATGCCTGGTTCCTGAGCCATCCCCTGTGGACACTGTCCGCACTGCCCCGGATCGGTCAGGAGCTGAATGTGGAGAATATGGAAAATATCAAGGAGCTGATCGACTCCTGTTTGGAAAATTCCCGGTATGCCCAGGGCAGAAAGGATGTTCGGGAAGAAACCTGGGCATACTTCTCTGAGGGCGCGGTTCGTGCCGCAGATTACCTTGTTTCCAAATACGAGGAACTGACCCAGGAGAAAAAGGAAGGAGAGGCTGAAAGTGTCACTGTTTGAGATTATCGGTGCCATTTTGATCGGACCGCTTAAAATGATCTTCGAGATCATTTTCTCAATGGCGTACAAGATGCTTTACAATCCCGGAAAAGCCGTTGTGGTTTTGAGTCTGGCTATGAACATTCTGGTTCTGCCCCTCTATAAGCGGGCAGATGCCATCCAGATCCAGGCGCGGGATACGGAAAAGAAACTGAAGGATGTGGTGACCCACATTAAAAAGACCTTCTCCGGCGATGAACGGATGATGATCCTTCAGACCTATTATCGCCAGAATAACTATAGCCCCCTGTCTGTCTTAAGCGGATCTATTTCCCTGCTGCTGGAGATCCCCTTCTTTATGGCGGCATACCAGTTCCTGTCCAAGGTGGGCGTCTTTACCGGCGCAAGCTTTGGTCCCATCCGGGATCTGAGCCTGCCGGACGGACTGTTGACCGTGGGCGGCTTCACTGTCAATGTTCTGCCTATTATTATGACATTGATCAATGTGATCTCCAGCTCCCTGTATCTGAAGGGCTTCCCCCTGAAGACCAAGATCCAGCTGTACGGTATGGCGGCATTTTTCCTGGTATTTCTGTACAACTCCCCCTCGGCGCTGGTGTTCTACTGGACCCTGAACAACACCTTCTCGCTTCTCAAGACCCTTTACTATCGCATTAAAAATTCCAAGAAGATCCTCAATGTGCTTCTGGGTGCGGCCGGTGTATATCTGATCTACTTTACGATCCGTTATTCCGACGCCTCCTGGAAGACGATGCTTCTGATCGAGCTGGCTGTGGCACTGCAGCTGCCCTGGGCACTGCCTCTGATCAAGAGCAAGCTGCCCAAGCGGGATAAGACAGAAGTCCCCGCACCCAATACCAAGCTGTTTGTGCTGGGCGGTCTGTTCCTGACTGCACTGGTGGGCTTGCTGATCCCCACGACCTATATTGCCGCATCGGTTCAGGAGTATATCGATATCGACCAGTTTTATCATCCCATCTGGTATGTGGTGCAGACCCTGTGCCTGTCGGCGGGCATTTTCCTTGTGTGGCTGGGTGTGTTCTACTGGCTGGCAAATCCCAAGGGAAAGGTGCTGTTTACCCGCCTTGTGTGGACTATTGCCGGTGTGATGCTGGTCAACTATATGTTCTTTGGCAGAAATCTGGGTATTATGTCTGCAGATCTGCTGTTTGAAACCGGTGTCAATTTCCGCTGGCTGGAGACGATCCTTAACATTGCGGTCATCCTTCTGGTTGGCGCAGGACTGTACTTTGTGGCGGTCAAGTTCCCCAAGCGGCTTACCTCCGTTTTGCTGGTAGGCGTGATCGCTCTGGTGGGAATGGGTGTATTCAATACGGTTAAGATCTCCAGAGAAACCGAGGCAACAAAGCTGCGCCTGGAAGTCGAGGGAGAGGAGCTTCCCAATTTCCAGCTGAGCAAGGACGGACAAAATGTAGTGGTGATTATGCTGGACCGGGGTATCGGTGCATACATTCCCTATATTTTCGAAGAAAATCCCGAACTGAAAGAGCAGTTTGACGGCTTTACCCATTATCAGAACACCCTGTCCTACGGCGGCTATACAAACTTTGCCACCCCCTCCCTGTACGGCGGCTATGATTATACCCCTGTGGATATGAACCAGCGCAGTGAGGAGCTGCTGGTGGACAAGCACAACGAGGCCCTGAAGGTGGTTCCCACCATTTTGTCTGAGGAAGGCTTCGATGTGACCCTGATCGACCCCTCTTATGCTAACTATCAGGTCATTCCGGATCTGAGTGTTTACGAGGATATGGAAGGTGTGGATGTATACCACGCCAACGGAAGATACAACGGCCCGGAAAAGAAGATCCAGGCGATCAACGCCAGAAAACGGAATTTCTTTGTGTTCAGCCTGATGAAGACCCTGCCTGTTTTCTGGCAGGAGACCTTCTACCAGGGCGGCGAGTATCATCAGGTGGAGGAATATCGGGAAATGAAGCCCATTGACTATTATCCCGATATGATGGTCAGCGAATATAACGCGGTCAACAACCTGACCTCTATGACGACCATCTCAGACTCCGATAACAACACCTATATGTTCTACCGCACCAATATCACCCACGAGCCGGTGATCCTGCAGGAGCCGGATTATTCCTTCCAGGCGCAGGTGGATAACAGCGCCTATTACACCGATAATCTGCGCCCCATCACTGCCAATGGGCAGACCTATTGGATCGAGGGCGAATATGCCATCTCTCACTATCATATCAACACCCTGACTTATCAGCTTCTGGGCAATTGGTTTGATTATCTGCGGGAGCAGGGCGTGTATGACAACACCAGAATTATTGTGGTGTCCGACCACGGACGGAATATGGAAGTATTCGATAAGACTGTGGACAACAAGATGCACAACATTGAAACCTACCTGCCCATTATGCTGGTGAAGGACTTTAATGCCACAGGCTTTACCACATCCCAGGAGTTTATGACCAATGCGGATGTACCTGCCCTTTCCTTGGAGGGATTGGTGGAAGACCCGGTCAACCCCTTTACCGGCAACCCCATCGATACCAGCGGAAAGGAAGAGGAGCAGTATGTGATCCTCTCGAACCAGTGGGATGTGAGCAAAAATAACGGAACCCAATATATTGCCTCCCAGTGGGCAAGTGTTTCCGGTGAGGTGTACAAAAAAGAAAACTGGGTGTATTACACCCAGCCGGATGTTTACCCCGCAGGCGAGGGTATGACCTTTGAACAAATGGTCACCACAGCACCGGTCGAGGAAGAAGAGGTACCGGAAGTGCCGGCAAACTGACCGCAGAAAAGGAATTGTTCACAAATTTGTCGTTTTTTGTTTTCATTTCTTTCATTGGCAGTTCAAAAGCCGCCTGTAAGATAATATCAGAAAGGACGGCAAAGCCGTAATTGCTGTTTTTTCATATCTTTTCTACCTCTCTTTTCTTTATTCCTTTAGCAAAATAGGGCGCGTTGCATTTGCAACGCGCCCTCATTCTTTGCGCAGGGGCGGGTAACCGCCCGTTCCACGCCATCGTTTATCGACAGGTTTCCGGACACCCCAGGAGGGGTGTCCCTACGGGCAGGACATCCCCATCCGTAGGGGACGAGGACCCCGGCGTCCCAAATTTATTATCTATTATCTATTCTTTATTATCTAAAAACATTTCTCATTAAATGCACAAGGGACGGTTTGTGTGCAAAATGTATCGAAACCCACCGCGTAGGGGACGATGCCCACATCGTCCCAAATGCCCCGTTATCAACCGGCCTTGTTGGGCGGATGTGGGCATCCGCCCCTACGGGCAGGTACGATACCCATTCGTAGGGGACGGGTTTTAGGAAAATCATTATGCACTCTGCACACAGAACAACCCTGTCTTTCTGCGGAAGAGGACTTTTATATTCTTGCAATTATTGCACAAATTGCTATAATAAAAATATAGCACAAAGGGTGGTTTGCGCCTGTGTTCCAGAGGGAGTTTTCTATGATCGATACGATTATTTTTGACATTGGCAATGTGCTTTTGGATTTTGATTATATGAAGCAGTTTCGCAGGTTGTTTGACGAAGAAACGGCGCAGGCGATCGCCGATATCAGCGTTCGCAAGCTGGAAAATTGGATAGAGTTGGACCGGGGCGTTCTTTCCTACGATCAGGCGGTAGACCGGATCATACAGGATGCACCCCATTTGGCAGAGGAGATCCGTCTGGCAGTCCGGGAGCTTTACCGGAATGTGGAGGCTTATGCTTATGCTGAAAAGTGGGTCAAGGCCTTAAAGGAGAAAGGTTACAAGCTCTATGTTTTGTCAAACTACGGGGAAAAGCCCTTCGCCCAGAGCAAAGGGAATATGCCGTTTTTGCAGCATATGGACGGACAAGTGATCTCCTATGAGATCCGGGAAGTGAAGCCCAGTGCCGCGATCTACCGTGCGCTCTGCGATAAATTTCAAATCGATCCTGACAAAGCGGTGTTTATTGACGACAGCGCAGTGAACATTGCCGGCGCGAAGGATTTTGGCTTGCATACCGTTCACTTTACCGGCTATGCCGATGCGATCGCCCAACTGGAAGCCCTGCCTATGGCCTACGGATGACCACCGCCATTATTGCACAAGAAGCTTTGTTATCAAAAGAAAAAAGCCGCCGACCTACGGGTCAGCGGTTTTTTGTGATTGGAGCGATATAAATCCCTTGCAGGATTTGTGATATACGCCTTCGGCGCGAATTGCAGGGGCGGTTATTAACTGCCCGTCAAACCTTCATCCTTTCGGGGCTTGCACCGGGACGGAAACCGTCCCCTGCGAATGGGTATCGATGATCATAATTTCTGGTGGAAGATCTTGGTTTCCTTATTCAACACTCTGCGGATGAAATCCTGTTCGTTTTCCAGCGGGGTGTCGGTATAGACACCTGCCAGGGCTTTTGCCTGGGATGCCCAATGGTTATCGGTGCCGGCAAATTCCAGCAGGCCGTAGCCTGCGGCGTACTGCTTTGCCATACTGTTTTCCAGGTCTGTACGATAGGCATTGCACACCTCTACGCCGTGAATCTGCCGGGGGTAGAGGCGGATATGGTCGATGTAACGGGCCTCCCGGAAGGGATGCGCCTGGATCACCAGCGCGCCGCTTTCCTTCATAAGGGCAAGCTCCTCGCTTTTCTTCATTTCCATAATCTCCGGATGGGCAAGGTACCATTCCTTGTCCAGCCCGTAAATGAGAAAATCCGTGCCCTTATAGGTGAGCTCCACGCCCAGAAAGACCTTGATGCCGATCTGCTTTTCCATTTCCAGAGCCTTTTCATAGTCGGAAAAATAGAAATTTATGGCATCTGCATAGGGCAGATCCTTGTGCTCCCAGCTCATATTGCCATCGAGGAAATGGTTGGTGATAAAGACGCCGTCGTAGCCCATTTCCTTATAAAACACCAGGGAGTCTTCCACCCCGGCCTTTGCGCAGTGGCTTACGGGGGATGTGTGTAAATGTGTTTCGTACTTATACATTTTACTTACCTCTTAATAACCGATGACCGTAGCGAACCACAGGATCAGAACGGAGATCAAAAACAGCAAAAGCTGTAATTTCCAGGTCCATTTCAGCCATTTCCAGTAGGAGACATTTGCCATAGACAGACCGATCAGCAGCACCGGATTGGTGGGCAGGATCACATCTGTAAAGCCGTCTGCCATACAGTAAGCAAGGATGACCAGCTCTGGAGAAATACCCATTGCGGTCGTGATGGGCAGAACGATGGGCATCACCAGGAAGATCTTGGCAGAAGCCGAGCCGATAAACAGCTGCAGGAACAAGATCAGGGCGTAGATCAGCAAAATGGTCGCAAACCGACCTTTGCCCGCCAGCATATCCATCACATACTGCATCACCGTATCGATCACATTGCTTTCCACCATTACCAGTTTAACGGAAGAAGCCAGCGCGATCATCAGCACTGCAGGGATCATACTCACGGCACCCTTTGCAAACATTTGCAGTACCTTGAAGAATTTTCCTGCGACGATACAGCCGCAGATCAGGCCGGTGATCAAAAAGCTGGCGGCCAGAATGGGGATCGCGAACCCGGAAATACTGCGGATGCAGGCAACGGAAACCAGCAAAACACCCTGAACTGCGAAGAAAACAGAATACACACGGGAGATCTTTTTCTGATCATTGGGGGTATACGCCATTTCCTCCGCCAGATTTTTCCGCCGCTGTTCGTCGGATGCGTAGGTAGGGGAAGCCTTGGGGTTGCGTTCGATCTTGTGAATGTAGTTCATCAGCCAGACGCACACGATCAAATAAACGATCCCAAAGAAAATGATCCGCAGCCAGGCGCCGGAGGATACGGGAATACCCGCATACTGTGCCGCGGTGCCCACAGAGAAGGGATTGGTGATGGCGGTGGAAAAGCCGAAGCAAGCCGCCAGCATACAGGAGCCCACGCCCACCATCGTGTCCATCTTCATAGAAAGCATAAACACAATGATCAGGGGCAGCAGGGTCACCAGCTCCTCGAACATACCAAAGAGGCTGCCGAAAAGCATAAAGAGCAGGACCGTAATGCAAACCACCGGACCGCCCCGGTCCCGGAGCCTGCGCATAATATTCTCAACCAGGGTCCTTACGCCGCCGGTTTGCTCCAGAATGTTGAAAATACCGCTCATAATCAGCAAAAATGCGCTGATCATAATGATGGAAATTGCATCCTCCGATGCAAATACCCGCGCCGGTGCAGTGATCACTCGCAGGAAAGAAATTCCCTGAATTTCTCCCGCCTCATAAGTACCGGGGATAATATTGCCCTCCACATCCCGTGCGAAGGAACCCTGGGGAATCAGATAGGAAAGGGAACCGCACAGGAACAAAATCGCCAGAAGAACCGCAACTACCACCAAAAATGCGCGGAGGCTGATGCCGGAGGAGGAGCGTCCTTCCTTTTGTTGTACCGTCGCTTGGATGATGATCACCCCACTTCTTGATTTCTTTCGTCGTACAGGATCATAGATGCCATATACCAATCTACCGCAGATCTTTTTTCCTCCGGCACAAAGAACAGGATCTCCGTGCCGTTATAGATCTCAAAATTCACACCTGCGCCAAAAAGCAGACGGTAGATCTGCTCCACAGGGAAGGTGATGTCCACAGCTTGACCGTCTTTGGTCCCCTGATAGTTCAGGCCCTTCCGGCTGAGGGTGCAAACGCCTTCGCCGCCGGGGCGTGTCATTCCCCGTCCGTTGCTGGGCAGGCGCAGCTGCACCTTGGAAACCAGCTTGTAATCGGGGTCCTCGCCGATCTGCTTTTGAAGCTGGGCTTTTTGCCAATCGTACCACTGGGAAAGATTTTCAAAACGGAAATCCCGGTCAAAGGCGTAGCGGTTGTCCAGAGCGGTGAGATAGCCGCATTTTTCGCAGAAGATCTTGTCCTTTTTTGCAGTAAGGCTGTGCTTTTCTCCGCAGCTGGGGCAAAGAGTCAAAATGTTTTCGATGCCCTCAGCCATCCGGCGGGACCGGTATTTAATATTGGGTCTTTCCTTCAGCCAGGCAAATTCGTCGTAATACAGGCGCTGCTCCACGCCCTGTTGAATTTCCTCCACGGAAAGTCTTTTTACATCCTCGGCGGTGTACAAAATGTCCAGAACGGCTTCTACCCGTGCACCCCGGCGGAAGCCCTTGCCCCATTTGGGATCTGCCAGATAGTCGCCGTAGAAATTGACGGTATAGACCGGCACAGCGGATTTTTTAATGAAGGAAAAGGTGCTCTCCTGAATGTCCTCGAACCGACCGGCGGTGGAAAGGCGTGCCTCCGGCATCATTCCCAAAATGCCGCCGCTTTTCAGGACGCGCAGACAGTTTTTCGTGCTGGCAGTGTCCAGGGTGAACATACTTTTGGGAAATGCGCCCAGGGCCCGGAGCATCCGGCGCAGAGCATTATTGTAAAAATACAGCCGGGCGCCCACAAAATTGGGTCTGTATTTTCCCACCAGATCTGCGGCAAAAACAAAATCGATAAAAGAGCCGTGGGTGCACAGAATGATCGCCGGGTTTTCCGGCTTTCCCACCTTGTTGATGGACTTCATACGCACGCCGAACAGGAAATACACCAGCTTCAGTGTTTTGAATACTACAAACAATAATAAGGCGCTGGGCCGTTTGGGAGCGGTGCTGCTTTTCTGTTGTTTCACATTGCGCCTCCGTATTTTGAAAGTTATACACCGCTATTATACAACATAATGACAAAATACACAAGATAAAAACACAAAATGACAGGCAGTACTTAAAATTTCTCAAAGCCTACCAGCATACCGCCTTTTTCTGCATAATAGCTGCAAAGTCCCAGGCATTTTGTGATCTGCACCTGCGCCTCCGGGAATGCGGCATTTATTTTTTCTTTCAGTGTTTCTGCGGCGGCTTCGTTGCGGCAGTGGGCAATGCGCACCTTGCCGGTGGAAAGCCCTGACTTTGCAAGGTTTTTCGCCATAGCTTCAATTGCCTTTTCTTCACCCCGGCATTTATTGGTCGGCTCCAGGGTGCCCTGCCGGCTTGCCTTGCCTACGATACGGATGCCAAGAAAACCGGCGATCTTTGCAACTGCCAGAGAAACTCTGCCGTTGGCGGCAAAATTTTGCAGGGACTCCAGCATAAATATCAGTCCGGTCTGCTGCTGATAAGCCGCGATCTTTTCACAGATCTCCTCATAGCACAGATCTTTTTGGATATATTCCTCCAGCTTTTCGATGATCAGCGCCAGCCCCGGTCCTGCAGACAGGGAGTCGATCACACAGACCCGCCTGCCGGGATGCTCCCCTTCGTACAGCTCCTTGGCGATGCAGGCGGCATTGTAGCTGCCGGAAAGTCCGCCGGTAATGGCAACGGCGTACACTTCCTCGCTGTCCCCGAAAGCGGTCAGCCAATCCCCCGCGCTGGGACAGGCGGTTTGGGAGCGGCCTTTGTAGTGTTCAAAAAAATCCACCAGCTTTTCCACATCCAGCTCCCGGTCATCCACAAAATCCTGTTCCGGGGTGTGGATCTTCAAAGGTGCGGACGCAAAGGGGATATTCTCCAGCATCTGCACATTGGCAGAGGAGTCTGCCACGATTTTTACATTTCTCATAGGAAACCTGCCTTTCGCATAATCTGCCCAAACTATAGCACAGACTGCCGGAACAGGATACCTACTGTTGCGCTTTTTTCTCTCTTGGCAGTAGAAATCCCCTGTAGAATTTTACGCCGGTAAATTCTACAGGGGAAGGAATTATTCTACTGTAATTTTTGCAATGCGGATCACATAATCGCTTCCGTAGCGGAAGGGCTCCGGCTGCACATTCACTTCGCCCTCGCTCTGGGTGAAGTCCACCGGTGCTCCGTTATCCAGCCAGCAGACAGATTTGATCTTCTGCGAGAAGGGGAAAATGTTGGTGGTGTTGAGATCCTTGTTGATGGTAACATCGGCACTGCCCTTAACACTCAGATCTGCAAGGAAGAGGTAATAGTTCTTTCCGTCCTGCAGCAGGAAGTTATAAGGCTTGTCCTGAATGTCGATGCCGGTAGGTGCGGGGGCGTGGAGCGCCTCGTCATTGAGCGCGACCCACTGGCCTACGATTTCCAGCATACCCTTGTCGATGGTGCGCAGTGTGCCGTCCTCTCTGGGACCCACATTGAGCAGAAGGTTGGATCTGTAACGGCGGCAGGCGGCAAAGCTGTTGATAATGTTTGCAAGGGACTTGAAATTGAAGTCCAGCTCTGCGTAGCCCCAGTGGCTGGCAAAGGTCTCACACATCTCGCTGGCCAAATACTTGGGGACACCCTCCATATTGATGGGCTCCGGTCTGCCGCGCTCGAAGGTGACACTGTCCAGCTCAATATGACCGGCCTCGCCGCGATGGTGCAGTCCTGTGTTGTTGATGATCATAGCATCGGGCTGGTATTTGCGGATGGTGGCATAGAGCGCATCCTCTTCCCAGTCTTCCTCAGCCTTGTTCCACATACCGTCGAACCACAGACCGCCGATCTTGCCATAGTTTTTGCACAGAATTTCAACGCTCTTTCTCAGATATACCAGATATTCCTTGAAGTTGCTCTGATAGCTTTCTTCGCGCCAGTCCAGCAGGGTGTGGTAGAAGAAGGGAATGATGCCCTGCTGATTACAGGCATCTGTAAATTCCTTCACCAGATCTCTGCCGCAGGTATGAACAGTGTCGTAGGTGTTCAGACCGCAGGTGTCGTACAGGGAAAATCCATCGTGATGGCGGGTGGTCAGGGTTATGTACTTACAGCCGGCATTTTTGGCGATGCTGACCAGCTCCTGCGCCCAGTTCTCCTTGGGGCAGAAGGCACGGATTGCCTTGTCATATTCCTCCCAGGGAATATCCAGGGAGAACTTTGCCCATTCGCCCTTTTTCAGCGCACTGTATGCGCCAAAATGCACGAACATACCAAAGCCCAGCTGTTCGAAATCTTTTACTCTCTTTTCAATAATCATCCTTAAGCTCCTTTTATGGTTGTCTGGAAAACCTCTCCATTTTATATAGATTGTAGCATTTTGCTTTATAAAATGCAAGAAGAAAATCCGCCCATCTTCCGATGGGCGGGAGCAATTATGCAATTTCCAGATAGCTCAGGATTTCACCGGTGGTATCTTCTGCCAGAGAGCTTACACCGACATTGGCCATATAGGTGCCCTTTACAAAAGAGAAGGTGACACTGTAGAAGTTAACGCCATTGATGGTGGCAGAAACATACAGTCCGTCGTATTCCTTGCCGTCTACGGTTACTTTTTCGTACCGTGCGGTCGTGTTGGTGTAACCCATATTGCTGTAGGTACTTTCGATCATACTGATCTGGGACTGCAGTACCTGCTGTATATCCAGAGTCAGCATCTGCATCGCGCTGATCTTTTCCAGATTGATATTGATACTGCAGCCGGTGTTGGGAATGCTTGCGTACATATCATAAATGATATTTGCGTTCTGAACCAGCTCGGCAACATCCGCATCCAGATTTTCGCCCACAAGATTGTTCAGGGCCAGGATCTCCTCGTCTGTATAGAAGATCCATTCTGCCGGAAGGGTGCAGCTCAGACCGAGAAATTCATTGACATAGGTATTGCCGGAAGTCTGACCGAAGGAGAACTGAGGCGCGGTGGTTTCGGGAGCTGCTTCGGTGGTTTCCGGAATTGCTTCAGTGGTTTCCGGAGCAACAGTGGGCTGGGCGGCGTTCTGACCGCCGGGAATGATTTCGCCGCGTACATCGTTGCTGTCGGCACCGCAGGCACAGCAGCTGATCAAAATAATGAGCACTAAGCATACAGATAAGAGTTTTTTCATTGTTTCATTTCCTTTCTTGTTTACAGATCCAGCAAATTGGGATCAACAGGCTCGATCACAAAGGAATTTGCCCAGAAGCCGGGCTTGATATAGACCTTTGCGTAAGCCACATTGCATTCAGGAGACAGGGTCACCACCATATCCTGACACTTACGGCTCATACCCACTGCGCAGTGGAGGTTATAGGTGCCGTAGGGCAGGGGGAAGCAAAGCAGCTCCTTGTTTCCGATATGTCCGATGGGATCGCCGTTGATGTAAATGCCGAAGCCGCCGGCAATACCGTAGGGAGAGCCCTGGCGGTAAAGGTAGATGTAGCCCTGATTTGCTGTCTGGACAGGCTGATGGCACTTGGGGCACTGGACATCGCTGGGGTGGAAGTTGTTAACATCCTTGCAATGGGGACACTTGATTCTGATTTTTGCAGACATTGTGATCGCTCCTTTTGTTTGAATGGCTTTATTTTACACTGCCTTGCCTGCGTTGTCAATAAAGGTTATGCTTATAAAAATATAATTTGTGCTTTTCCCTTCTCCCGTGTTGACAGGGGGCGGGGAAACTGATAAAATAATTTTATCACATAATAAGGAGGATTATGTTATGTTTTGTCCTTTCTGCGGCAACACAGTTGCCGACGGTCATTCATTCTGTAATGTTTGCGGAAAGCCGCTGGCATCTGCCTCTGCTCCGGCAGCCAAGGTACCTGCACAGGATGTTATCGAAGTGCAGGCACAGCAGTATCTGATGCAAAAAGAAGCTACCCGCAAGGCGGAGCTGGAGACTTTGCAAGCTGCCCATTCCCATTTTGCGCAAAAATCAGGACAGTTCCGGGATTACGATGGGGTGTGTGAGAAGGTAAACCATTACGGTCGGGGTGCAAAAGCGGCACTGCTGGTCTGGGGTTGTATCGTTTCTTCTCTCGGCCTGCTGGGTTCCATTGTGTCGCTGAGTGAGTATGAAACGCCGCTGCCCTTCCTGCTGATCTTCCTGCTTCCCGGTCTGGCTATGGTCACCGGCGGCATTTTGATGAAGGTAAACAACCGGAAAAAGCTCGCCCGGTTCAAGGAGCATTATTCCAACCTGTCCTGGGAGCTGTTTAATCACTATTTGGCTTGCTCCAATTGCCCCGTTCCTATGGAATACGCCAACCCTGAGATCCTGGAGCAGCTGATGCGGATCCTGCATTCCGGTCGGGCAGATACCATCAAGGAAGGCCTGAGCGTGCTTTTGGCGTCTACCCGCCAGTCCAAAATTCAGGAGTATCTGAAAGAGCTGGCAGAGAATGTATCGGATGTTGCGGAAAAGACCGGCGTTCGCGCCCTCTTCCTGCCTGCATCCTTCTTCCAATAAGAAAAAAATCAAGGGCGCAGTTCACCGCGAACTGCGCCCGTATTTTTGTTTATTTCTTTCTGGTCAGCAATACGATGCCGGTGCCGGCGCCGACTGCGGCGACCGCGATCAGGGCAATGCCCCACCAGGGGAAGCCGCCTTCGCTGTCCTTGTCCGAAGTGACCGGTGCGGGATCGGTCGGTTTTGCAGAAGGCTCCGTTTCCTCAGCCGGTGCAGTGGTTTCCTCCGGCAGGGTGGTTTCCTGAGTGGGCTCCTCCGGTGCTTCCTTAACGGTCAGGGTATAGGTCATATACCGCTTGCCACCCTCGCCGGTGGCGCTGACAGTGAAGGTATAAATACCGGCCTTTACAGGCGTGCCCTCGATCTTGCCGTCCAGGGTAAGTACCAGACCGGTCTTGTTGAAATTGTTTTCTTTTTCGTTGTTGTAAAGATCAAAGGTGGCATTGGGATCGGTGGTCTCAAGCTGCACGCTGTAGGGCGCGTCCACAGTGCCTTCCGGCAAGGTCTTTGTAATAAACTCCGGAGGCTCTGCCGCCAGGGCAGGAACAGCCAGATAGCACAACATCAAAAGGCATAGAAAAATGCGGGAGATTTTTTTCATAGGGATTTCCTCCTTCCAACCGTTTAACGGTTTGACTACCTACAATTTAACATTGATTGACCGAAAAAGCAACAAAATTCTTCATCCTTCCCTTCGAGATGGCTTCAGGCTGTTGTTTTTTCCCTTTTTTCGTGGTATACTGATTGACAGCAAAATACACAGAGGTGAACCCTATGAAAGTTTTTTTTGTATATTTTTTCGGAAAAGGGGAGGAAGTGGAATTTACCAATTTTACCCTTGCCCACTTTTTGCCCATCCTCATTGCCCTGGGGCTGATTTTCCTGATCTACCGGAAAAGGGATAACATTCGGGCGCTGGATCGGGAATATGCTTTCCGCTATATTTTGGGATTTATTCTCATTGTTTCTGAGCTTTCCTATTTCTGGCGGCTGGTGGGCGTTCCGGCACTGGAGCCCAATCCGGTGGACCATTTGCCCATTACCGTGTGCGGCTGGGCGGCGATTTTCTGCAGCTATATGCTCATCGGAAAATCCCAGACCCTGTTTGATATTTCCTATTTCTGGACACTGACCGGCTCGATCTTTGCCCTGATCACCCCCACGGTCATCACCTACACCGGACCTACCCGCTACCGTTACTATCAGTTTTGGGCACAGCACCTTTTGACCTATGTGGCGGTGTTTTATATGATCTTTGTACATAAAATGCGCCCTACACGCAGATCCTTTGTAAAGGCCTATATCGCCCTGGTTGCTCTTGCCGGGGTCGCTTACTTTGCAAACCGGATGATCGGACCGGGTGCGAACTACCTGTTTATGGCCCGCCCGGAGGACACGCCCTCCATTTTGGATGTACTGCCTCCCAATTATGCCCTGCGTCTGGTAATTATGGCGGCGGCGGTCACGACCCTGTTCGTGCTGGCATACCTGCCCTGGTACATTAAGGACAGAAAAAAACAAAAAGCAAACGCATAAAAGCGCGTAAAATGCGGAGGACCCCTTTTCAGGGATCCTCCGCGTTTTTGCGTCTTGGTTTTACGGCTTTTCTGGATCGGTGGCGTTCTTTTTTGCGTTTCTTTTCCGTTTCCTGCGGATGCTCAGCCTGATGATCATCACAACGCCCAGGGCGATCGCAGCGATCAGTACCAGATAAGGCAGAGCCACAATAATAAACACAAACAGCTCCTTCAGGAAATTGCCAACACCCTTCAGGCTCTTTTTGAAGCCTGCAGAGATCCGTTGCCAGACCGTCTCCGGTTCGGTGACCTCGGTGTATTCGGTGACCTCGTCGATGTCCAGATGGACGGTGGCGTAGTCCACCTGATTGTCAAACACACGCAGGGCGGTGGTCACCTGCTCCAGCTCTGTGCGCACTTCGGTCAGACGGGCTTCAACAGTCAGAAGATCATCCATCGTTTCTGCCTGAGCCAGCAGCTCCAGCAAGCGGGCCTCTTCCGTTTGCAGTGCCTTCATACGGCTTTCTGTGGCTACATAGCTTAAGGTCACATCCTCCACGGATTTTTGGGAGGAAACGATGTTGGTCACCTCTCCCACCTGGTCCACAAACTGCTCCAGTGACTGGGCGGGAATGCGGGCGGTGATGGTGGCGTTGCGGTAGCGCCTGCCGCTGTAGGCACTGCCGTTTTGCACATAGGAGGCTTCAATGTAGCCATCGAGCTGAGATACCCGGTCTTCCACCTGACGGAGCACAGTGTCCAGATCTTCTGTTTCCACGGACATCTCTACTGTCTGGATGAGCTTGCGGTTTTCCGGCAGAGCTGAGCCGCTTTCTGCGTCTGCAGAAGCTTCCTCTTTGACCATAAAGTCATCTGCGCCGTCTGCCAATGCGCCCGGTGCCACGCCGCCGTTGCTGTCGTATGCTTTGTCCACAGCTGCGCCACAGCCGGCAAAGCTGAGCAAAAGAAGCACCGTCAAAATCAATGCGATCCCTTTACGAATAGTCATACTTTTTCCTCCTTTTTGTTTTTTTATATTATATCGGGTCAGGGTGCGGTAAATGCAGGCATCAGTTCCCGATATTTATCCAAAGATGAGCCGCTGTTCCAGGTCATATAACCGCCGGTACAGCCGGCATCCCGCAAGCCTTTGATCTGGGCGGCGATCTCGTCGGGGCCGTAGGTATTGTAGGGCTCACGAATGGCGTTGTAGGCCTGGATCCAGGTGCGTACCACCGCCGGTGTGGCGGTCTCTGCCTGACGGGACATTACACTTTTGCCCCAGCTGTGCAGGGTGTCGTAGGGATGCTCCCAGGGCTTATAGGAGCCGGATGCGCCAAAGTGGTCGGGGTAGGGCATACCGCTGATAGCATCCACCACATTGCTGATGGCGGGCCAATACTGACCGTAGGCGGTCACATAGTTATAGGCACTTTCGCCGTACACATCGGCGCTGACATAAGCACCGCAGGCGTGGATGCGGTCGGTGGCGTACATCAAAAACCGCTGAATGGCCTGTGCTTTTGTTTCACCGTAGGCGTTGCGGAAGTCGATGGTGCCTGCATCCTCGTAGCGCCAGGTGCTGTCCGGGAAGCGGACATAGTCAAACTGGATCTCGTGAAAGCCCATCAGCTCCACGGCCTCCACCGCAAGGTCTGTCTTGTACTGCCAGGCCTCTCTGCGATAGGGGGAGGGCCAGTATTCTCCGGAAAGCCGCAGGGGTGCTCCGTTCAGATCGGCAATGGCATATTCCGGATGGTCCTTTACAAAATTGCTGTCGTTAAAGGTGGCGATCCGTCCGATCACATAGTAACCCGCGTCCTTCAGCTTCCGGATGGCGGCCTGGTAGTCCTCCACGGAGTTGCAGGCGGCTTTGGCGGCAGAGGGGCAGTTGGTCTGCATCACCTCTGCGGCATAGCCTACCGCACCGCCATCCACGATGTCCACCACAAAGGCGTTGATCCCACAGCCTTCGGCGATCGCCAGATAGGAGTCCACTGCGGCAACACGCCAGCTGGCAATGTAAAGGGTGCGGCACTCATCGGGCATAGGATTGCCTTCTATCGCGCCCTTTTCTCTGGGGTAGTAGTCTAAGTTTGCCGCGCCGCCGCCGCCGTAGCGGTCCTCCCGGCCGGCGTGGATCTGGTAGCTTCCGTTATCGTAGTTTGCGGAGGCCTCCTCCTGGATATCGGTCAGATACCAGGGCATAATATAGCCTTCCCGGTCGGCAAGCCTGACCCGGTACATATTCACGGTCCCGTCTTCCTGCAGGCGATCGCAGCCGATGACCTCCACAGCGGTGCCCTTTTGGGCAAAGTCCTCCAGAAGCTTGCCTTCTGCGTCCCGCAGATTGACAGCGGTGCGCACATACAAGGTGTGCCCCGGAATGACCCGGCTGTGATCGGAAACCACATAAGCCCCTTCTGCCAGATAGCCTTCCTGATCCTCCCGGCGAACCAGGGTTTTTTCATCATCAGAAACGGCGTAGAGCACCTCTGTGCCCCGGATAAGGGTCGCCAGGGTCTCGCCCTGTTCATCCAGAAGGGTGGCATCCTTGTTTAAGGTTGCCACAAAGCCTGTTTCCCAAAAAATGGGAGGTTCCGTGGTTTCGGTAGGCGGTTGGGTGGTTTCCGTAGTCTGGGTGGGGACTGTGGTCTGTACTGACGAGGTGCTTTCCGGGCCGTTGGAATTTTGCATCTGACAGCCCACACCGATTGCCAGAATTGCCAGAACACATACCGCAGACACCAGAATATATATGATCGATTTTCCTAATGCTTTCATCAAATCGCTCCCTGTTATCTATGTATAGCCATTTTACTATATTTCTAATCATTCTTCAACATATTTCGACAAATTCCTGTTTATCGGGCATCTGCCCGATAAACAGGAATATGATAAAGTGGGGCGGTTATTGACATCCCGGTGGGTATCCTCTATAATTTTAATATAAGAAATAAAGGAGGCGAAGCTTTTGAAGAAGATAACAACCGTCATAACAGTCCTTTGTCTGCTGACACTGGCAGGCTGTTCTTCCCGACGGCGTGAACCAATGATATTTCTGCCGGAAATTGACCCTGCGACCACCGCACCAACAACCATACAGGAAATACCCACTACGGAACCCACCCAAGTGACCACAGCCCCTACCGTTGAGATCACCACACCTCTGGTAGACGATGCTTTCTCCCAAAGCCTTCGCTATATGGCACCCCGGTACGACCCAGACACCCAAAGCAGTTATGAAGTGGAAACAGTTGTGGAATATCACATTCCCCAAATCCACCTTCCGGGTCAGACCGTATCGCAGATCAACGCAGAAATCTATGAGGAATTTCATAAATTCGTGGATTACTCTATAGATGAGATCGCGCTTAACGGCTGGCCTGTCAGCTGTGGCATTAACTATGAGTGGTCGGTCCATACAGATATTCTGTCTGTTATGATCTATAATGATATGAGTTCAGAATGCGGGTCAACCCAATATGCCACCTATAACATTTCCGTTTCCACCGGAGAAGTGGTGGAGAAGGATGCGGTGATCGCTGCTGCAGGACTGTCCCCTGAGCAGTTTCCCGAACTAGCAAAAACAGCCCTGAAATGGGATTTTGAGACCGGCTATGACCTTAGTGAAGAAATGTACGATTATTATCAGGAGTTCTTGAACGAACAGCTGGAAAAAACCATTGCAGATGAGAACATCAACGATATCCGTCTGTACCTGAATGAACAGGCACAGCTGTGTATCATTTGGCGTGCCTATTCTATCGCCGGTGCGGACTACTACTGGCACACAATGAATCTGACCGAATTCCTCGCTTCAGGGCAGATAATACAGCAGTAAATGATCAGACAAAAGAGGGCGCGTTGCAAAATGCGCAAAATCTACGGTAGAATATGTAGGGGCGATTATTAATCGCCCGCGGGCGGTCAATGACCGCCCCTACATCCGCAGGATGTAGACAATTGCATAGTTTTAGGGCGCATTGCAGTATTTTGCA
>JAZNDF010000029.1:0-18221 GCA_045587925.1 Faecousia sp. | reverse complement strand
GCTTTCCAAGTATGCATCTCGCAACGCATCTTTTCTCCTATTGTCCTCTTGATAATGCTGTGATCCATCTAACTCAATAACAATCTTCGCAGAAGCAATGTAAAAATCTACGATGTAATTACCCAAAACCTTTTGCCGATGCACTGTAACAGGCAAAAGCTTCAAACAATCATACCACAGATGGCGTTCTTCTTTTGTCATTGCTTTACGCAGATTGGAAGCATAAGGAGTAAGCTTTGCATTATATTGCTCATTCATCGTTGTTCTCCTCATAAAGCCTTCTCCTTGAGGAGAAGGTGGCAAAAATCTTTGATTTTTGACGGATGAGGTGGAAACCAATGGATCACGCATTGCTATGATACAGTAACACCTCATCAGTCAGCTGCGCTGACAGCTTCTCCTCAAGGAGAAGCCTTTTCGTTCTTTAACTTCTCTGCCTGGTCGGCAGTGGCGAGGGCGTCGATGATCTCGTCGATGTTGCCGTCCATAATCTGGTCGATCTTATAAAGGGTCAGGCCAATGCGGTGGTCGGTAACGCGGCCCTGGGGGAAATTATAGGTGCGGATGCGCTCGTTGCGCATACCCGTGCCCACCTGACTGCGGCGCATACCGTCATTTTCCGAAGTAATGCGCTCCTGCTCGATCTCATAAAGCTTGGAGGCGAGCATCCGCATACACTTTTCCCGGTTCTGCAGCTGACTGCGCTCCTCCTGACAGGCTACCACAATGCCGCTGGGCTTGTGGATCAGGCGCACCGCAGAGCTTGTCTTGTTCACGTGCTGACCGCCGGCGCCCGATGCCCGATACACCTGCATTTCAATGTCCGCAGGATTTATCTGCACATCCACCTCTTCCATTTCCGGAAGCACCGCCACCGTAGCGGTGGAGGTATGCACCCGTCCGCCGGACTCCGTTTCCGGCACCCGCTGGACCCGGTGAACACCGGACTCATACTTCAGGCGGGAATAGGCGCCCCGTCCGTTGATCACAAAATCTGCTTCCTTTACGCCGCCCAGCTCTGTATCATTGTAGTTCATCAGCTCCACGGACCAGCCCATTTTCGCCGCGTACATAGAGTACATCCGAAACAGGCTGTGAGCAAACAGGGCACTTTCCTCGCCGCCGACGCCGCCCCGGATTTCCACAATGACGCTTTTATCGTCATTGGGGTCCTTGGGCAACAGCAGGATCTGCAGCTGCCCGAACAGCTCCTCCTTTGCCCGCTTGGCCTGCTGGTAAGTCTCCTGACACAGCTCCTTCATTTCCGGATCGCTCATCAGCTCCTGGGCGTCTTCCATATCCTGTTCTGCCTTCCGGTAGGCGTGATAGGCTTCCATAATGGGCTCCAAATCATTGCGTTCCCGCAAAATTGCCGCCGCCTTCTTGGGGTCACTGTAAAAGTCCGGCTGTTCCGACCGGGCACATAATTCTTCAAAGCGGTTGGCAACCGCCGCCAATTTATCCAGCATACTTTACTCCTCGATCCTTTATCCTTACTATTGTACCATTATTTTCCCAGTTTTCAACCAAAGATTTTGCATCGTTGCGTATTTTTGCAGGATATGCTAAAATAAAGAAAAGGAGAGATGACAATGGGAACCTGTGTGATCGTTAATGCCGGAGAATTTACCGGTCTGATAGAGCCGATCTGCCCGGATGATCTTCTGATCGCCGCAGACGGCGGCTACCGCCACCTACAGCAGCTGGGTCTGACCCCGGACGGCGTGCTGGGGGATTTCGACTCCCTGGGATATGTGCCGGAAAATGCAAAAATTTTCCCGGTGGAAAAGGACGATACCGATTCGATGCTGGCTGTGCGCCAGGGTCTGAAGCAGGGCTGCAGGCGTTTTCTGCTCTACGGCAGTCTGGACGGCCCGCGGCTTGACCATACGGTCGCCAATTTTCAGACCCTGCAGTTTCTGGCAGACAACGGCGCAGCAGGCTGGCTGGTTGGCACCACCTACCTTGCCACGGTCCTGAAAAACGGCAGTCTCCGTTTTGATGCAAATGCCGACGGCATTATATCCGTTTTCTGTATGGGGGCAGATGCCAAAGGGGTCACCCTGAAGGGCCTGCAGTACGAGCTGGAAAACGGCACATTGACAGCAGGCTTCCCCCTGGGGGTCAGCAATCATTTCACCGGAAAGCCTGCACAGATCTCTGTAGGCGACGGCAGTTTGCTGATCCTCTATGACCGCAAAAACGGCATCCCGCAAAAATAAGCAATGCCTATTGCAAAACCTCAGTTTTGCAATAGGCATTGTTTTATTCATCAAATGATGCCCTGGGCCAGCATTGCGTCGGCGACCTTCAGGAAGCCTGCCACATTGGCACCGGTGACATAGTTACCGGGCACACCGGAGGTCTTGGCCGCATCGTCCACACTATGGAAGATATTGACCATAATGCCCTTGAGGATGTTATCCACTTCCTCGAAGGTCCAGCTTCTTCTGCCGGAGTTCTGGCTCATTTCCAGACCGGAGGTAGCAACACCGCCGGCGTTTGCCGCCTTGCCGGGGCAGAACAGCAGACCCTTTTCCTGCAGATACTTGGTAGCTTCCAGAGAGGTGGGCATATTTGCACCCTCAGCCACTGCCATACAGCCGTTTGCGACCAGCAGCTTTGCATCCTCGATCAGCAGCTCGTTCTGGGTGGCGCAGGGCAGAGCCACATCACACTTGACGCTCCATACGCCCTTGCCCTCGTGATACTGAGCACCGGGACGGGCCTTTGCATACTCAGTCAGGCGTGCACGGCGCACTTCCTTAACATCCTTCAAAAGCTCCACATCGATGCCTTCGGGATCGTAGATCCAGCCGGTGGAGTCAGAGCAGGTCACAGGCTTTGCGCCCAGCTGCCAAGCCTTCTCGATGGCATAGATAGCCACATTTCCGGCGCCGGATACTGCCACAGTCTTGCCTGCCAGCTGATGACCGTTGCACTTGAGCATTTCCTCGGTCAGGTACAGAAGGCCGTAGCCGGTAGCCTGCTTACGGGCCA
Organism: Faecousia sp.; assembly: GCA_045587925.1. Classification (GTDB taxonomy): domain Bacteria; phylum Bacillota; class Clostridia; order Oscillospirales; family Oscillospiraceae; genus Faecousia. The sequence goes on along the minus strand of JAZNDF010000029.1, from coordinate 15,221 downwards.
GAGAGCCGCCGTAGGACAGACCCTTGCCGGTGAGCACACCCTGGAATGCGGTGGTCAGCTTGCGGTACTGACCGAACATATAGCCAACCTCACGGGCGCCCACGCCGATATCGCCGGCAGGTACATCCGTATCGGGACCGATATGCTTATACAGCTCGTTCATAAAGCTCTGGCAGAAAGCCATCACTTCCCGGTCAGACTTGCCCTTGGGATCAAAGTCTGCACCGCCCTTGCCGCCGCCCATAGGCAGGCCGGTCAGGGAGTTCTTGAAGATCTGCTCAAAGCCCAGGAACTTCAGAATGCTCAGGTTCACAGAGGGATGGAAGCGGATACCGCCCTTGTAAGGACCGATGGCACCGTTATACTGCACACGGTAACCGTTGTTGACCTGGACCTGACCCTTGTCATCCACCCAGGGCACACTGAACATAATCACCCGCTCAGGCGTTGTCAGCCGTTCCAGCAGACCTTCGCGGCGATACTTGTCTTCATTCATTTCCACCACACAGCGCAAGGACTCCAGGACCTCTTCTACCGCCTGATGGAACTCCGGCTGACCGGGATTTTGCTTCTTCACCCGGTCAAAAATCTCGTCTACATAGGACATATGGGTTACCTCCAAATAAAAAGTTACCCTTAGTTTAGCAAATCAGAGGCGAAAATGCAAGTAGCAATCGCTTAAAATCGCAGAATTGTTTATGCTTACATTTCCAGTACCCTGCTTTTTCATTTTTTTTGCAAGTTTTTTACAAAAACTTTCAACTCTCCGCGACGCCATAAAGGGCAACGGTGAATTTTCGCAGAGCCTTGTCCCGTTTGCGGTAAATACTGGACTGCTCCACCTGCAGCTCCTGGCAAAGCCGGTCCACCCCGCCCCGCTCCGGACAGATGTAAAACCGGTTCAGAACCAGCCGTTCCTCCGGGTTCAGTGCGGACAGTGCCCTTTCCACGATCCGGAGCCATTGCCTGGTCTGTTCCAGCGACCGGCCAAGCTCCTCCTGCTTCACCAGATTGGAAAGCAGGGCATCCTCTCTGGTCTCGCCCTTTTTCTTTCTTTTCGACTGTTTTTCCGGCTTTCTGTTGTAAATATCATCATACTCCTGCGCCAGCCGTCGGATCTCATCCGGCAGGTTGATCACCGACTGGCACATTGCATCGTAGCAGCACAGCTTTTCTATAGCCTCCGTTTTCCAGTTCATAAAAATACCTCTTTTTTTGCATCCTCCCAGGCTCTGCGCACCTGACAGGGCGTGTGGCACAGATCCCTGGGGCACATACAGCTTTGGCAGGGGTCAGTGTTTAAGTACTGCCGCACCTGATGGGGCGCGGCATAATGTGTGCCGCCCACATTCACCCCCACCGGTTCCATCTGCGCCCTTTGCATTTTTTCTCTTGGATAGTTATGTATCTGCTCCCAGCGCTCCAGAAACCACTTTTGCCATTTCCGGCAGCCTTTGTTCTCACAATTCCTGGGATCAGCCACCCGTGTACAGCTCAGACAGGGGCTGGGGTCTTTTCCGTTTCTCATATCCATTCCTCCTTTGATTTTTTGCACATCTGAAGCAAAGCTCTCTTTTGGGGCGAAACACCTCTGCCCCGCACCGGGTACACCAGCCGGCAGGTATGATCGCCTGCAGATCCGCCGGTGGCCAGGGGGCGCCCCATTGGGTGGGGCTGTATCCGGTACTGCCCGATTTTTCCGACACAAATACACCTCCTGACAGTTTTGTACTCGGTCGAGTACTTCTTTGCCCTTATAATAGTACTTGTTCGTGTACTTGTCAAGGGGTCAACCTGCGATTTGGCAGTATTTGTGTACTTGCCTAAGTACTTCCCCGTTTTTTGCAACAATTTGCACAAAAAAAGCCTCCCCTGCGAGGGGAGGCTTTGCGGGCGGCAAGATTCCCGCCCCTACAATTCGCGCCGAAGGCATATCCCATTGAAAATATATCGCACGCCGAAGGCGTATATCGCAAATCCCGTCAGGGAATTATATCACAACCCAGCGGGACACTGGGTGCAAAAAACAGAATAAGCCACCTGGAAGGCGGCTTGTTCTGTATTGTTAAAGTTTATTGTTATCTGTAATGGTAACCCATAAGCAAGACAGAGTAGACAATAATCGTTTCGGTCTCATTATCGCCAACAATATGACGAGCATATCCAACATAAGGATAGCCCCAATGTTCAATATTATCACGGTGGCCAGAGGAATTGATCCAGTTTTCAAAATCTGTCTGAATATTCTGCGCGCCCCTGTTGATATTTTCACGGTAATCACCAGGCTTGCCATTATGAGAATAATCAGAAGCCAGCTCCTGAGCACGGCGTTTTGCGTGATCGACGGAAATAGGATCTGCTCGGTGCCTGTAGGTATCCACATACTGTTCTGCCTGTTCAGGAGTGTAGCCTGCAGCCAATGCATCATTATACATAAACTCTTCACGCACTGGCTGAGTCAAGCCAACCATAATTTCCGTTTCCTGTTCGGCAGTGTAGATAGAGCAAACAGACTCGTAATCCGCATAACCGCACTTGGTGCAGATGGTGATATTGATGTCGGTCATTCGGGAATACTTCATCAGACCGCTGTTACCCAGGTCATAACACCTGGGTGCAGCTTCCGCTACGGTCATAGTTTCCAGTGTGTGCGCGCCGACCGTTGCTGTGAAATTCTGCTTTTCGGTATAATCGCAGTCATCGCACTCATACAGGTCATATCCCTGGTCGCCACAGGTAGGCGCCACCGTTTCCACGAAGGACAGGCTGTGGGGAAGGGTTTCGCCCTCGGTCGCTCCGCAGGCAGAGCAGGTTTTCGGTGTGGTGCAGGTGGCATCCAGCCAGCCGTGACCGGGTGCCTCCACGAAGGTATCTTCATAAGTGATTTCCGTCACGCCCTCAGCATCGCTGAAGTACGCATTGCAAGCGGGGCAGTACCAATAGGCGATATTGCCGACTGTCTCGCAGACAGCTTCCAGCGCCTCCGTTGCGATCATATCGGGATGCTTGCAGTCCGGATTATCCAGATCGTAGGCGGTTCTGAAGTTTCTCAGCATTGCGGCACATTCTGCACGGGTGGCTGTGCCGGTGGGGTCCAGGCGGAAGGTGGAAATATCTGCACCGGCCGCGCCCTTACCGCTGAGGATGCCGTTGGTCACAGCCCAGTCCATCGCACCGGCCGCATAACCGGCGACCTTGTCACCGTCAGCAAACTGATGGATCTTACCTTCCTCTGCATCCAGAGAATAACCCATCTGCGCGGCGTACTTATAGAGCATCATTGCCAGATCCTGACGGGTGATGTTCTTGCCCACGCCAAAGCTGCCGTTGCCCATACCGCTGGCAATGTTATTTTCATACGCCCACAGTACTGCGTTTTTGTACCAGCCACCGGAAACCACATCCGGGAATTCCTTTTCGCTTTCCACAGCGGGCTTGCCCTCTGCGTTATAAAGCACCTGTACAAATTCTTCACGGGTAATGGGGCTGTCAGGGTCGAATTTGATCTTACCGGCGGCATCGGTTCCCTTACCTGCCATCAGGCCCTTCTTGCAGGCGTAGATGGCGTGGGTAAGCTGCCAGCTGGAATTCTGGATATCTGCAAACACAGACTGTCCGTCCTCCGGCAGATAATACAGATCACAGCAGCTGCAGTAACGGACTGTCTGTGAGCCCAGGGCAATGATCTCGTACCCATAGTGCCAATTCACCGCGAAAACGGCTTCGTTGTTATCCCCCAGCCGGATGCGGTCTTTTTGCTTTTGTGTGCCGCCGTAGTAAACTACCTGCACATTGCCAAGGCCGGCCAGGGCATTGTCGCCAATGGCGGTAATTCTGCCGTCCAAAATCAGGGTGTTGATGAAAATGTAGTTTTTATACCAGGGTGCCTCACAGGCGGCATAGTCCCCAATGGCGCCGGCGCCGGAAATGGTCAGGGTGCCTTCGCTGTCAATGACCCAGCGGATATCCTCACCGCAGGTGCCGCTGTCTGCATCTGCACCGCTTTCCAGGCGCAGAGCTTTCAGCTGTTCTTCTGCGGAAAACAGCTTGTCTGCCTTCACGATGCTCTTGTTCTCCTGGGACAGTGCATCGTAGTCAAGGCGCAGCTGCAGTATCTTTTCGCTATCGGCAAGTGTGATCTCATCCAGCGCGAAAATGTCCTTTTGCAGCTGATTTAAGCTTTCATTCTGCTGGAAGGTCACCGCCGCCGCAAAGGCAGGCTCCAAAAGCTCGATGTTCCGCACATAGCGCTTCTGGCTGTCAGTCATTTCCATATATGCCCGATTGATCTCATAGAGCGCATCATAATCCTCTGCGGTAACTGTAGGCGCGATCTCTGCCAGCTTCAGTCCTACGATCTGCGCCTGGGCCTCCTGCAGGGCACGTTTTTCCTGCACCAGTGCCTTTTGTCTCAGGGGCAGATCGTTATAGGCCTGTGTAGCGGCAATGATCTCATCTGCCTTGTCCACAGTAATGCTGCCCAAATTCCTGATCATTTTATCCACTGCCTCAGCCTCAGTCCAGTCGCTTGTCTCCACATTGACAGGCTTCATATACAGGCTGGTGCCGGATGCATAGTAGATGTTGTTATTTGCTCCCAGTGCATAGGTCTCCGGGGCAGATTTCAAAATCTGCTCAGAGGATTTTACCTTCAAGCTTCCCAAATCGGCATTCCAGTCTGTCAGCTTGATCTGGTACAGGCCATAGTTATAGAAACCAACAAATGCACTGTTCGTAGCAGTGTCAAACACTACCTTGCGGTTGTGCTGACCTACGCCGCCGCTGGCCTTATACTCACTGTGACCCAGATGCAGGATCTCCTGAACCTGGAAGGTCTTTTCAGTCTTATCATACTCGAAGCAGAACAGGACATCCGATACAATGCCCCACAAGCGGCCCTCCACCACCGGGTCAACGGAAATACCGCCCACATAGTCGATGGGGTCTTCCACGCCGTCCTTATTGGCATCCACCAGGGTCAGGTACTCCCGCAGGTCCAGGGTGGCTTCGATCGCCATATTTTCATAATCCAGCACGAAGATCTGGGCAGAGGTGCCCTCCACTGCAGTAGAGCCGGAGCCACCGGAACGGGTGGTTGCACCAAAGAGCCGTCCGTCACTGTAGACGATGCCCTTGACGGACAGGTCCCACATCTGGCTAAATTCAGCGGGAACGCACTTTTCACCGGCAGTTGCGGTTTCCTTGAAGTGGATAAAGTCCTCGGTTTCGGTTTCCACATTGTATGTACCCACACCGCCGCCGGTCATATAGCTTCCGGGGATGGTGCCGGCGAACACATAGCCGTCGCCGTACACGACCGTATGAATACGCTTCTGATCGTACTTCTTCATATTGGAGATCAGAGGCTTAATGATATTGGTATCTGCGTCGCCGCCATAGCCGGTCTTGTTGATGGGGTCGATCTCATAGACCACGCAGGCGGAATAGTTGCCGGAAATCAGGTGGAAATTGCCTTCTTCATCCACATAATGGGTCTGGCTGTCGGTCTGACCGCCGGTGACATAGCGGGAAGAGAAGGTTTCTGTTTTGCTGTCGAATGCGGCACAGTTCCAGTTGTTCCAGGCACCGATATACAAAACGCCGTCATAGGCCGTGCCGATGTTAATGGCAGAGCCGCCTACTGCAGACATATCCACAGTCAGTCCGGAGAGCACTCTTGTTGACTTTGTGCTGACATTGAACAGACGGGGACCGCTGCCGGCAAAGGTAAGGACATAGGTCTCCTCCACGCCGTCCTTGTTCATATCCAGGGTGACTGTAGATTTCTGGCCGGTTCTCAGGGCTCTGTAGTTGCTGTTTTCCCTTGCCATCTTGCCGGTTTCCAGATTATAGGAGTAAATGCCGGAATTATTCACATAAAAATACTGCTTGCCGTTGATCACCTCAGAGGCGTGACCGCCCATACCGTTTTCCCAGGCATTCTGGGCGGCTGTGGTAAAGCTGGAGAACAGGCCCTTGGCCACCACATCCTCGTAGGCAACCAGCTCGAAGGTTTCCAGCTCGATCAGCACCATACCGGAAGCACCGCTGCCGCCGGCGATCAGGTACTTATCTCCCAGAACGGTGATGCCGTGGGGAACACTGGCACCTTTGAGCTGCTCGCTGACATCGATCGCCGCAACGGTTCTCCGATTGGCAACATCCTGCTTTACAATGATGGTATAGTTATCACTGTCCGCCTTTGCGTACACATAGCCGTTGTGATAGCAGGTAGCGGTAACCTTGCCGGTTTCTTCCTCCGGGTTTTCGGTAATGCCGGCCAGCTCCCGCACAGACGCGGTGATCACATCGCCCAGGTCCACATAGGTTCTGGTATCCATATCATACCGGGCAATATGTCCGCCGTAGCAGGTGCCAAAATAAATGTAGCCGTCAGAGCCATAGTGAGAGCCCTGGTTGTGGCCTTCCCCTTCCAGGCCTTCCGCCGCACGGAAATCGGGGGTCAGCTTGCCGGTCATCGTCTTGGTGTCGAAAATAAACATTTTCTTGCCGTCGCCGCCCACGATCACCTTGCCGTCATTGGTGACTGTTGCATGGGTGGGATAATACAGGCCCGTGGTAACGGTTGCCACCAGAGACTCTTCCCCTGCCGCATACTTATCCAGATCATAAATGACCATCTTGCCGCCTTCCAGAGGACGGAAGTAGTAATCGTGACCGTTTACTTCCTGCACAGCGGCCATATAGCCGCCATCGGCGGCGGGAACCACATTCTCCTGAACCCGGATGCTGTTGATCTCCGCCTCGCCCTCCAGCACACTTCCCTTGCTTTCGCCGGTGGTGAAGTACAGGCTTGTCAGATAGGTATAGTTGCCGGGGATCGCCGCGGCCTTGTAATTTTCAATGACAACAATGTATTCCTTGTCCGCTTCAAAGGTATACTTGCCAATGGTTGCAGTGTTGGCTTTGTTGGCTTTACCTGCATTCAGGTCCGCCTTGCCCACACGGTTGTCGGGGTCCATAGCCGCGTGGATCGCCTCCTGCCGGGCAAGGACCGTATCGTGGTCAATGGATGCCTCGCCTTCTGCTTCCAGAATGTAGATCGCCACAGTGGGGCTTCCGGTCTGACCGTAGAAATTCAGGTCCATTGTGTATTCCCCGGCGCCGGGGCTCTTGATACGGAATGCGATCCATCCGCCCTCACTCATCGTGGAGCGCAAGCCCTCTGCCAGCATTCTGTTGCCGCTGGTAAGGGGCAGGTGCTCCTCCTGTGTGGTAGAGCCGCAGACACCTGCGCTGGCCGCTTCATAGGTCCAGTTCAGGTCGCCGCTGGCAAAGCGCTCCGGAATGGATTTTTGCTGCTTACTGTTACCCAGATTGCCGGTCAGAATATAGGCAAAGGGGTTGGACTTTCCTCCGGAGTCAGAGGGAACGCCGTTATATTCGCTTAACAGATCAAAATTGTATGTAACATTTTCACTGTCGGTCGTGTCGTCATCGCCCCATTCGTCCCACCAGGCGCCGTTGACCGACGGCACTGCGTAGGACATCAGCGTACACACCACCAATACCAGTGCCAGCAAACATTTCAGGGGTTTTTTCATAAAAATCCTCCAATTACAATTATTATGCTTCCAGAGCCTTTGTAAATGCCGCCTTGTCCTCTGCCCGGTAGAAGGCAGAGCCGGCAACCAGTACATCTGCGCCGTTTTCCTTGCAGATCGGTGCGGTATTCATATCCACACCGCCATCCACTTCCAGATGGCAGGCGGGATTTTTCTCATCGAGCATTTTGCGGATCGCCTTGACCTTGGGCATCATATTCTCCATAAAGCTCTGACCGCCAAAGCCCGGCTCCACGGTCATTACCAGGATCATATCCACCTTATCTATGTAGGGCACCAGCGCCTCCGCAGGGGTCTTGGGCTTTACCACAACACCGGGCTTCACGCCGAAGGATCGGATCATCTCCAGTGCCGCCAGGTTGTTCTCTTGAGTATCTGCCTCCAGATGGATGGTCAGATAATCCGCACCCGCCTTGCAGAAATTTTCCACATAGCGGATGGGCCGGTCGATCATCAGGTGCACATCCAGCACTGCCGTGGTCACCCGGTCGATCGCCTTGACCATATCCGGTCCAAAGGACATATTGGGCACAAAATTACCGTCCATAATATCCAGATGCAGCCACTTGGCACCGGCCGCCTCCGTCATCTCCATATCCCGCTGCATATTTGCAAAATCTGCCGCCAATACAGAAGGTGCTAAAATAGCCATATTCAAAATCCTCCTTAATTTTTTTCCAATAGATCTGCCAATGTGATGCCTTCGAAGAAGCCGTCGATCATTCGGTCCAGCTTTTCCCACATCGGTTTTGTCTGACAGCAGGTGCTCCGGCTACAGGCCGCCGGTCCTTGGGTGGTGCAGGACACTGCCGCCAGAGAACCTTCTGTCAGCTTCAATATACTGCCAACGGTATAATTTTCCGGCTTGCGGTTAAGCCGATAGCCACCGCCTTTGCCGTGGACTGCGTCCACAAAGCCAGCCTTGCTTAAAGTCGTCATAATGGACTCCAGGTACTTCTGGCTGATATTTTCCGCTTCTGCGATCTCTTTCAGGGGAACATAGCCTTCCCCACCGATCAGCGCAAAGCGCACCATCACGCGCAGGGCATAACGCCCTTTTGTCGATACGATCATAGCTTACTCACCACAATGGGCGCAATGCTCACAGTCAGGGAACAGCTTTTTATCATAAGCAATGCCGTTTTTGTCATAGTAATCCTTCAGCGCGGACTTGATTGCCTCCTCTGCCAGTACAGAGCAATGGAGCTTGTGGGCAGGCAGACCGTCCAGAGCCTCCGCCACCGCCTGATTGGTCAAAAGCATTGCTTCGCTGATGGGCTTGCCCTTGATCATTTCCGTTGCCATTGAAGAAGATGCAATGGCAGAGCCACAGCCAAAGGTCTCAAACTTCACATCCGCAATGATATCATTTTCAATTTTCAGATAGATCTTCATAATATCGCCGCATTTGGCGTTGCCTACCTGACCTACGCCGTCAGCATTTTCAATTACACCCACATTCCGGGGGTGCATAAAGTGATCCATAACAACTTCACTATAAAGTGCCATTTTATAAGCCTCCAAAATAATAGTTATATTTACGAATTGACAATTGACAATGGACAATTATTTTTTCGCGTTTTTGGTAATCGCTATTAACAATTTTTCCAATTCCTTACAGTCAGCAATGATCGATTCGTATTCTTTCGTATTCAGATACCGTGTTGCATAAAGCAGGCGTATCCAATAGTCTGTTTCATAAGCTTCCTTCAATGCGATATTGACTTTGTTAATAAAATCAGCTTTGCTTTGTGCTTGTTGTGCTTCTGCAACATTTGCTCCGATACTGGTTCCACTTCTTAGCAACTGTTTGCTTAAAACATATTCACTTTGTTCATAGCGCAAAAAATTGCATAAATTTACAATCCGTATTGCGAAGCCAAAGCTTTTTTTCCTGAACTGCTCGCTTCATATTTGACCCCCAGCACTCATTGTCAATTGTCCATTGTCAATTGTCCATTAGAGAATGTATTCTCTAACGCCGTTTTGCAGATCCCGCCATACGGGGGACATATTCCGCAGGGTCTGCACCACCTGGGGCACTTCCTTGAGAATATGGTCGATTTCTTCATCGGTGTTATAGTGACAAACAGACAGGCGCAAGGAGCCGTGGGCTACATCGTGCACCCGGCCAATGGCCAGCAGCACGTGGCTGGGATCCAGAGATCCGGAGGTGCAGGCAGAGCCGGAGGACGCGCAAATGCCCTTCATATCCAGAAGCAGAAGCAGGGCCTCGCCTTCAATGCCTTCAAAGCAAAAGCTCACATTGCCCGGCAGACGGTTTTGGGGATCGCCGTTTAAGGCACTGTGAGGAATTTGGCTCAGGCCTGCGATCAGCTTGTCCCGCATTGCGGTGACCTTCCGGTTGTTTTTCTCCAGATTGGCGCAAGCATCCTCCAGCGCCGCCGCCATACCCACAATGGCAGGCAGGTTTTCCGTGCCGGCGCGCTTGCCCCGCTCCTGTGCACCGCCCTCGATCACATTGACAAGGGGGATGCCCCGCCGGACATACAGTGCGCCCACGCCCTTGGGACCGTGGAACTTATGACCGGAAAGGCTGAGCATATCAATATTCTGCGCCTTCACATCAATGTGCAGGTGACCTGCCGCCTGTACCGCATCGGTATGGAAGGCAACACCGGCAGCTTTACACACGGCACCGATCTCCGGAATGGGCAGGATGGAGCCGATCTCGTTATTGGCATACATACAGGTAACCAGGCAGGTATCCTGACGGATAGCCTTTTGTACCTGTTCGGCTGTAATATTGTGACCTGCCTTCACATCCAGAAGGGTCACTTCAAAGCCTTCCTTTTCCAGCTTGTTCAATGTGTGAAGTACTGCGTGATGCTCAAAGGCCGTGGAAATGATGTGCTTCTTGCCCTTGCGTGCGCCATAGCAGGCAGCAGACAAAATCGCCTGGTTGTCTGCCTCACTGCCGCCGGAGGTGAAAATGATCTCCCGCGGCTCACAGCCCAGGCACTTTGCCACACGGGCACGGGCATCCTCCAGCATTTCCTTTGCCTCCTGGCCTACGGTGTGCAGGCTGGAGGGATTTCCGTAAAAGGTTTCAAAACAGGGCATCATCGCAGAAAGTGCGTGATCGCTGATCTTTGTGGTTGCGGCGTTATCCGCATAAACTTGCATATGAATTTCCTCCAATGGGATCAACCTAGTAATTTCGTGGGTAATTTTACCATTACTTACCTACTTTGTCAATGGGCAAATACCCTCCATCAAATTTCTGTTTATCGGGCAGAAGCCCGATAAACAGGAATTTATTTTATTTCAACATATGTCAAAAAAACCATTTCCATCCTCTTTTTTCGACTTTTGCATCGGTTACAAATTCGTCTGCGAGGAATATTAACAGAGCAAAGATCGTGATGAAAATGGAGGGCTGAAAATGAAGAAATTGGCAAGTCGGCTGGCTGGGATGCTCTTTTGTATATTTATATTATGTGAAAGCGTCAGTGCCGCCGAGTTTTTGATCCCCGGCGGGCAGCTGGTCGGTCTTCAAATCAGGGACAACACCGTAACGGTTGCTGCCTTTGACCAACAGCTGGGGCGTAACGCCCGAAGTGCCGGGTTGAAAGTGGGCGACAAAATTTTGAAGATCGACAGCCGCAAGATCACCTCAGCGGAGGATGTGCGGGATGCCCTTGTCCGTTCCGACGGGCAAATCGATGTGTCGGTTTTGCGGGAAGGCAAAACGAAAAATCTGAAGCTGCACCCCAATATTACCGCCGATGGGCCCCGGCTGGGTGTTTATTTGAAGCAAGGGGTCACAGGCGTTGGCACGGTCACTTTTTATGACCCGGATACGGGCAATTTCGGCTGTCTGGGTCACGGGGTAAATACCACCGACGGAGATCCGGTCCCTATGGAAACCGGCAGTGTGTATCCCGCCTCGATCCTGTCTGTGAAAAAAGGCGCGGTGGGCGAGCCGGGTCAGATCGTGGGCAGCCTGAACGGCGACCCTCCCATCGGCACATTATCGAAAAATTCACAGCAGGGCGTATTCGGAAAGATGGATATCCCCAAGGAAGAGGCGCTTGAAACAGGTGCTGCCCAAACCGGTCCCGCCACCATCCGTTCCACGGTTCAGGACCAGACGCTTCGGGAATATTCTGTGGAAATTCTGAAAATTTATCCAAACGCCAAAAGCGGCAACCGTAATATGCTCCTGAAGATCACCGACCCCCAGCTTCTGGAAACCACCGGCGGCATCGTGCAGGGTATGTCCGGCAGCCCTATCATTCAAGATGGCAAGCTCGTCGGTGCCGTTACCCACGTTCTCGTCAACGACCCCACAATGGGTTACGGCATCTTCATTGAAAATATGTTAGACGCCGCTGCATAACTAAAAATATCAGCCACCGCAACGGGTGGCTGATATACTTTTATGGGATAAGAAGACAGGGGATGTTCTCCGTCTTAATATGTTGATCCTGTATTAACGGCTCCATCCATTATTTTATTGACACAACCGCCAAATTTACATACAATAATATCACTACCTTGTGGTATCGTATTTTCATGAGCTAAAAAGCGGGGAACATATGAAAAAAAGAAACTATCGGCACACAAAATTGACTTGCTATTTTACATATCTTGCGATGTCCTCTGTCTTCAGCTTGCCGCCGCTGCTGTTTGCAACCTTCCGGGAGCTGTACGGGATATCCTATACCCTGCTGGGGACCCTTGTGGTGGTCAACTTTTGCACCCAGCTTGGCGTTGATCTGATCTTCAGCTTTTGGGGCAAGCATTTCAACATACATAAGACCATTCGCACAATGCCGCTGCTCACCGCCGCCGGTCTGTGCATTTACGCACTGATCCCCCTGCTGTTTCCCCAATATGCCTATGTGGGTCTGGTGACGGGAACGGTAATCTTTTCCGTTTCTGCAGGTCTTGGGGAAGTGCTGGTCAGTCCCACTGTTGCCGCACTGCCCTCAGACACCCCCGAAAAGGATATGAGCATCCTCCATTCCCTTTACGGCTACGGATTTGTGTCTGTTGTTTTGATCAGCACCCTATGTCTGCAGTTTGTGGGGCATCAATACTGGATGTATCTTACCTTCTTCTGGGCGGCGCTTCCGCTCATTGCCTCGGTGCTTCTGATGCATTGTCCCCTGCCGGATATGGATATGGATCAGGGAAAGCAGGAAAAATCCACTTCCGGGCACAGAAAAACCGGTCTTATCCTGTGTATGCTGTGCATTTTCCTGGGTTCCAGCGCTGAAAACACGATGACCAACTGGATCTCTGTGTACGCAGAAAATGTGCTGAAGCTTTCCAAGGTTTGGGGCGATATTTTTGGTATGTGCCTGTTTGCGGCATTGCTCGCCCTTACCCGAACCGTCTATGCCAAATACGGCAAGAATATTTTCAAGGTTTTGTGCCTGGGTATGGCCGGCGCGGCGATCTGTTATCTCGCAGTTGCTTTGGTGCCAAACGATACTGTTTCCTTGCTGGCCTGCATTGCATTGGGCATTTGCACCGCTATGCTGTGGCCGGGTACCCTGATTTTGATGGAGGAAAAAATACCGATGGTCGGTGTTGCGGCATACGCCCTGATGGCCGCCGGCGGAGACCTGGGCGCTTCGGTCGCTCCGCAGACATTGGGCATTCTGGTGGACAACATCTCCCTGACCCAATGGGCAAAAAATCTGGGAGCGGCTTTGTCCCTTTCTCCGGAGGAGATCGGCTTTAAGGCAGGTATGCTCATTGCCGCCGTATTCCCGGCTTTGGGACTTCTTCTGTTGGGCTATATGAAAAAGCACTTTGCCCGCCGTCAAAATTCTGTTGCAAGATGATGCCTTTGGCTTTATAATAAAGGAAATCTCGGAAAGGACACACAAAAATGGAACAAAAGAATGTACGGGGTCTTTCCTCAGCCATCTTGCATCTGCTGGCAATGGCGCTTATGCTGTGCGACCATATTGGACAGGTATTTTTCCCGGAAGCCGGTTGGTTTACCGATATTGGCCGCCTTGCCTTCCCTATTTTTGCATTTATGCTGGTGGAGGGCTACTTCCACACAAAAAACATAAAGAAATACATACTGCGAATTTTCATTTTTGCAATTCTGGCAGAAGTGCCCTTTGATCTGGTATTTTACGGCACTCCATTTTTCCTTTTGCATCAAAATGTCTTGTGGGGCTTTCTTTATGCACTGCTTTTGATCTGCTGGAACCAACGGGCAAAAGCCTCCGGAAATGTTTTCAATCAGGTTGTTGTAGGCTGTGCATCCCTTCTGGCCGCCTGCATTTTGGGACTTTTCACCTTTGTGGATTACTATCACTACGGCGTGCTGACCGTTCTGGTCTTTTACTTATTAAGAGGCAAAAAATGGTGGAATTATGTGTTGCAGCTGGTTTTCCTGGGATACATCAACCTTGTGATGATGGGCGGAACGGAATATTATGTAACCCTGTTCGGATGGAAATTCCCCTTCCCCCAGCAAGGCTTTGCCCTCCTGTCCCTTATCCCCATTTGGCTGTATCAGGGCAAGCAGGGCTATCACAGCAAGGCCTTCCAGTATTTCTGCTATGCCTTCTATCCGGCACACCTGCTGATCTTGTGGCTGATCGATTACCTTTTCTGAAAATATCCCCTCATAAAAATTTGGAGATGGCTCAAACCGAGCCATCTCCAAAAAAATTCTCCAGCAGATATTTCTCCGCTGCGGCAGACCACAGGCCGTTGTTCTCTTTTACAAGTGCATCCAGTGTCTTAAACCGGTCATCCGTTTCACCCAGTGCCGCAAAATCCTCGATGGCAGTCAGGGGCAGGCTGATATGATTGTAGATCAGCTTCTTACCGCCGGGAATTTTGGGCAAATTCACGGTCGTATCAATAGCCGCATCCATACCGCCGATATGGGTGATCATTACCGCCGGGTCGATCTTATCTTCCCCGATCAGACGCAGGATATCCTTCATATCTTCTACAGTTGAGCCGCTGGTGCCGGAAATATGATGCTGCTTATAATGGACATTGTAGAAATTAAACTTTGCACTGAAATTCTGATCCAGAGGACCGGCAAAGAAGTTAAGGCAACCGTCGAAGCCTAAAATTGCATCCCCCAGCTCCACCACCGCAGGCACGGGCGCATAGACGAACACATCGTCAAATTCCCCGCCCGCCAGGGAAATCAGCTCCGCGGCAGATGTGGAATTGCTGAATATCAGGGTGATCCCCGCCTCTGCCGCCTTTTCCGGAGGGAAAATCGACTTTGCCCGGGCAAGGCGGTTTTCGTCCAGATCGGTCACCGTCACCAGACCGGGCTTCACCGGTCCGTGGAGCGCCAGGTCAATGGCGACCAGACCCATCGGGCCACAGCCTGCCAAAATCGCCACCTTGCCGCCGGGCTTGATGTTGGTATAGGGATCGCCTTCGCCATCCAGGTGCAGACTGCCCTTGTAGCCGCGGATCACACAGGAGGCAGGCTCGATTAGACTGCCCTTAAAGAAGCAATCACTATTCAGCTTCATTAAGTAGCCGTTTTCAATAATATGCTCATAGACGATAGAATAAGTAGAAACGCCGCCAATCTCTCCAAAGGTATAGCCAACAGTCTGCATACCGCCTAAGTAAGACAGCACCGGGGGCATAACCACCTTGTCACCC
>JAZNDF010000028.1:0-10723 GCA_045587925.1 Faecousia sp. | reverse complement strand
TTGCCTTTGAGCCAGTTCGATGAGATCTACCGGGATAATGTTCCCATTCTGACCATTGCTGCCTTGGGTGATACAGACTAACAAATTTCTGTTTGACGGTGTGTTGGCGCGACGCACCGACCAATCGCTTCCCCCGGGGGGAAGCTGTCAGCGAAGCTGACTGATGAGGAATGGCGTGCAGTGAAGTGCGGAGAAAGTCTGCGACAATGAGGAAAAAGCCAGATTACTGCCCGCATTCCTCATCCGCCCCTGCGGGGCACCTTCTCCCCGGGAGAAGGTATCGTCAAACAGAAATTTGCGTTCTGGCATTGCAACCGGTGACGGATTTTGGTATAATAACAAAAATATACAAATGAAGCGGGTGAGAAAATGCACACCAAAGAGGATTATATTGCCGTGTTTGACTCCGGCGTAGGCGGCATCAGTGTTTTGCGGGAGCTGATCCGGCAGATGCCCAGGGAGAATTATCTCTATTTCGGAGACTCTGCCAATGCGCCCTACGGCAATCGCCCCACCGGACAGGTGCGGGCGCTGACCTTGCAGGCAGTGGAAAAAATGCTGCCCAATGGGCTGAAGGCATTGGTGGTCGCCTGCAATACCGCAACCTCTGCGGCTGTGCGGACACTTCGGGAAATCTACCCGGAGCTGATCGTTGTGGGCATTGAGCCGGCGCTGAAAATGGCGGCAGACCGATTTCCCAACGGTCGGGTGGGCGTGATGGCAACCAAGGTTACCCTGCGGGAGGAGAAATTCGCCTATCAGGCGGCCCGCTTCCCGGATGTGCAGGTGGAGCGCATTCCTGCCCCTGGGCTGGTGGAACTGGTGGAGGCCGGCAAGGTCAGCGGTCCGGAGGTGGAAAGCTTACTCAGGGAGATCCTCGCTCCCTATATCGGCAGGCTGGATGCCCTGGTGCTGGGCTGCACCCACTATCCCTTTGTCCGCAAGACCGTAAAGAAAATTCTCGGTCCGGAGACTGCCCTCTTTGACGGCGGCGAGGGCACTGCCCGCCACACCCGGCATTTGCTGGAGGAAGCGGGACTGAGAAACGGTGGACAAGGCAGTGTTATAATGGAAAACAGCAGCGGCAGTCAGGCACTTTTGGAATTGTCCTACAAGCTGCTTCATTTACAGGAGGAAGATCTGTGAGCTTAGGATTGGGCACGGAATGTATATTGTGTCACTTGAACCGACACATTGAGAAAGCACGCACATTGGGGGATGAGAAGACGGCACAGGCCTTTGCAAAGGAGCTGATGCAGCAGATGCTCGATGCCCCGTCCGATGCTAGCTCTCCCACCCTGGGACCCGGCGCGGCCGAACTGTACCGGAAATATTACGGCCTTGAGGAAGACCGCTACAAGCAGGAAAAAGAGGACTCCAACCGGTTTGTGCTGCAGCGGATGGAGAATATAAGAGGTCGGGTGGCGCAGGCGGAGGACCCCCTGTATGGGGCACTGCAGTTTGCGATCTTAGGCAATTATATCGATTTTTCGGCGCTGCAGGAGAAGGTCAGCTTCGACGAGCTGGACAATATGCTGGACCGGGCAGAGGATATGAAGGTGGACCGGGCTGTTTATGAAGAAATGAAACAGGATATGGCATCCGGAAGGAAGCTTCTGTATCTGACGGATAATGCAGGAGAAATCTGCTTTGACCGGATCTTCGGTGAGGAGATCGCAAAGCAATACCCCCATTTGCAGATCACCTTCTGCGTCCGTGGCGGTCCTGCCCACAACGATGCCACCAGAGAAGATGCCCGGCTTGTAGGCATCCCCTTCCCGGTGATCGACAACGGCAACACCGTCGGCGGCACGGAATTGCGGCTTCTGTCACCGGAGGCAAAAAAGGCAATGGACGAAGCAGATATCATTATCGCCAAGGGTATGGGCAATACAGAGACCCTTTATGGCAGCGGCTATAATATTTATTATGCATTTTTGGTTAAGTGCAAGCATTTTGTAAAAACATTCGGCAAGCCCTTAATGACCCCAATGCTGGTCAAAGAGAGGAAACAGGAATAAAAGAGCAAAAGGGCGCGTTGCAAAATTGCAATGCGCCCTAAATCGATAGAGATATATTAGATTATTTCACCGGTGATCTAAGATAATGACCGGTTCTGGTAGAGGAGTACATACTTTTTTGCGATGTGCTCCACATAATTCCACTCCCGGAAATCCAGATGGGTATCTATGGGATAATGTTTCAGAAAATCCGTTGCATTTGCCGCAACTTCCGGATCGCTATCGGTTGTCAAACGGGCAATGTATGCAAAGGCACCGTAGTCCAGAGAAGTTAGATAGTCCACATCTACCGTTTCCAGCTGTCCGGATTGGTATGCAGTTACATTATAACGCGCCACTACAGTATCTACATCCGCCCAAAGAACAGCAGAGCCGATCAGCAGAGAGAAAATCAGAATTACCTTCATATACGGTATTTTCGGGATAAAGAGCCACAGGCTGATCACCACAGCAGTAAGGGCAAACCATACCATTATCACTTCTGTTAATACGCGCAGTCGGGTCAGACCGTAGGTGTGAATGTACAAAAACATTTTAGCGCTGGCAGCAAACACCAAAAACAATGTGACAATGCCAACAAACAGGCACAGCAGCCGGGTAAAGAAGGGAACTTTTTCCTGCTTTCTTACCAAACTGACGGCCAGCACCATAAGGGTCAAATTGATGGCGCAAAGCCAAGCCATTTCAAAGAACCCCCGTCGGGCGTATTCCGATAGGGTATATTCTTCCGGAAGAACACCTAAAAAGCCACCGGAAAAATAGGCAAGCTGGCTGAAAAGATAGATACCGTACACAAGGGAAATGCAGATGAGCACGGTGTTTACAGTCAGGGCGTTGACACCCTTGCGAACCTTCCGGTCTTCCATAGGTGCTTTGGGATGATGCAATAAGGCGGTTGCACGGATGTATAGCACAAAGGCGGGAAAAGTGCCGAATATGAGAGTGACCGGAATTTCGGAAATATCCCAGTCCGGGAGCATATCCAGCAAACCGTCAAAGGCGGCATCGGCTTTTGTAAGTAAAGGGATCACAATTGCCACAATGGGAACGGCAATGGCACAGCCAATTAAAATGGCACCGCTCTTCCTGCCAATACCCTTGTTGCTTCTAAGTGCGTTTCGCAGACCTCGAAATGCACGGGGGAGTTTTCCGAAGCCCAGCGCAAACAGGGTGTAGGGGGCATCCAGTAAGGAGGCGGCGCATCCGGGCAAATATCGGTTATGCCCTGCCAGCAGACAAAGAGCCAGATTTTCGCCAAACAGAAGGAAACCAAGCAAAATAAACTTTACAAATCCGTCATTGGAACGGGCAAAGCCTGTGATCATACAAAGGCAAAGCACCAGCAAGGCCGTGCTGTAAACGGTGGGTCGGCAACCGGAGATCAAAAGATAACAAACAGCGCCAAGTAAACTCAAAGAGGCAAAAACTGCAAATCCCAAACGGAAACCGGCGTAAAAAATACTGTTGCAAAGGAAAAGTCCTGAGATCAGGAAAAATACTACCAGCACAAGCTCCTTCGTTTTTACAGGAAAGAAGGCTCTTGGGGGCGTGGGTGTGGGATAGAAATGATGTGGGGATTGCGGAATGTTACTTTGCTGCATATAGAAACCCTCCTTTAACTGTCGGATAAGCTGCCGTCTTCTACATACTCAAACAGATCACCCGGCTGGCACTGCAGCTCCTTGCAGATCTGCTCAATGGTACTGATCCGCACGGCTTTTGCCTTGCCGGTTTTTAAGATGGACAGGTTTGCAGGGGTCATACCGATCCGCTGAGCAAGCTCCAAAGAGGTCATTTTTCGCTTCGCCAGCATTACATCCAGGTTTATAACAATTGACATAGCTGCCTCCTTATATGGTCAGATCGTTTTCTTCCCGAATGGAGACTGCGGCGTCCATCACTTGCTTGACTACGCTGACCACCAGGCACAAAAATGCCATAATGATCACAATAAAGCAAAGGGGATAGTAGACAAAGGCGGAAGGCAAGCAAATGAGGCTGACACCGCCGCAGCACCAGCGCACCCGACTGATACATTTTACATTGTCAGCGGTAAAGACTGCGTTTCCAATAATGTTCTGCAACAGCCGGTCCATATTCCACAGGGCAAAGCCAACCAGAAGGACACAGCAGTAAAAAGCGATCAGAATGGCGAGATATTCATCCTGCCGCAATGTGCGGAATGTGCAGTACCAATTTAAGATGGCGGGCAGTGCGGGAAGAAGTGCCACCACCAGCAGAGAGATCAGCCGGTTGACCCAAAGGGTAATACGAACGGATAAGGGTGATTTTTTCATAGTACATTCCTCCTTTTGGGTGCATTGTAGCATTAAAATTATCGAATGTCAATAATAAATTAAAAGAAATTGATAATTCTCAAGAGCGCCGAGTTGACAGAATATGCCGCATAGTGGTATAATCAAATAAAATCAGACGGGAGAAGAAAAACATATGATAATTGGAATTTCTTTGATAGCAATAGCTGTGATCGCAGCTTTGGGATATTTGTCTAAAAAGCCGGAGAAAGCGCCCCAGGAGAAGGTCAGAAGCACCGGTGTGGTGGAGCAGGCGCTGACAAAGGACGGGGCTACCCGGTATGTGATCCGTTTTACCGGACAGAAGAACAAAAGCTATCTGGCAAAGACGGTGGGCTACACGGGAGATACGGAAAAATACGAGGACGGCAATCTGGTGCATATCAATTACTGGTTCGGGAAAAAAGCGCCCGGCGCAGAAATTCTGGACGAAGCATTGGTCCCTGTGCCCCAAAAGCGGGAGGGTCTGCCGCTGCTGATCGGAAGCATCTTGCTGTTGGCGGCCGGTGTTGTGCTGGTTATTTTGCAATGCGTATAAAAGGTGGGGGATACTATGCTGGTTTCTTTAATCGTGCCCTGTTATAACGAGGAGGAGGCACTCCCTGTTTTCTACCGGGAGCTGTGCAAGGTGACACAGACCCTTCCTGCGTATAAATTTGAATTTCTTTTCATAGACGACGGCTCCAGGGACCGCACCCTGCCGCTGCTCAAGGAGCTGGCGCAGGAGGACCGCCGGGTAAAGTACATATCCTTCTCCCGGAATTTCGGCAAGGAGGCGGCGATGTATGCAGGCTTTTGCAATTGCGCCGGCGATCTGGTGGCGGTGATGGATGCGGATATGCAGGACCCGCCCTCGCTGCTTCCCCAGATGCTTGAGATCATACAGTCCGGCGATTACGACAGTGTCGCCACCCGCCGGGCAGACCGGAAGGGCGAGCCGAAGATCCGTTCCTTCTTTGCACGGATGTTCTACCGGATTATGAACCGGCTTTCCGATACGGATATCGTGGACGGCGCCAGAGATTTCCGGCTGATGACCCGCCAGATGGTGGATGCCATTATCCGGGTCAGCGAATACAATCGCTTCTCCAAGGGTATTTTCGGCTGGATCGGCTTTAAGACCTATTGGCTCGCCTACGAGAATGTGGAACGGGTGGCGGGAAAATCCAACTGGAGCTTCTGGAAGCTGTTTAAGTATTCCGTAGACGGCTTTATCAACCATTCTCAGTTTTTGCTGTCCCTTTCCTCCTGGGGTGGAATTTTGTGCACCTTCCTGGCGTTTATTATGGTGATCTTCATCATTGTCAGAAAGTTCATTTTTGGCGACCCGGTGGCGGGCTGGCCGTCCCTTGTGTGTATTATTCTCTTTACCAGCGGTATTGAGCTGTTTTGCGTTGGCATTATGGGTCAGTATATGGCAAAGACCTATATGGAAACCAAGAAGCGACCCCATTACATCATTGCCCGCACCAATAAAGATGAAGCGGTATAAAAGGAGAGAGAGTCCTTGAATAGTTCAAAAGCGATCAAAAATCCCTTAAAGCATTTGTCTGCCAGCGAGATAACGGCTTTTCTGGTGATCTTCATCGGTGGCCTGATCGCCCACCTGTTTATCTTTACAAACATCATTCCCAATTTTGACGGCATCAGCCGCGTCTATGAGGAACAGCAGATGACCCTTGCGGGCCGCTGGTCATTGCACTATGCTACCCTGGCAAACTGGTGCACCCAGATGCCGCTGGTGATCGGCGTGCTGTCCAACTTTTTCCTGGCACTTTCCGGTATGCTGGTGGTGCGGATGTTCAGCATCCGCAGTCGGCTCCTTGCCGGTGCCTGGGGACTGGTATACACCGTTTTCCCGGCCATTGCCGACACCTACGCCTACACCTTTACCGCATCGGCTTATTGCATTGCCATTTTTGTGGCAGTGCTGGCGGTGCTGCTTGCCAAAAAAGGCAAGTGGTGGGGCGTTGCAGGGGGCGCGGCACTGCTGGCCTTTGCAATGGGCGTTTACCAGGCCTATGCCGCCATTGCCATTGTTTTGTGCGTGCTGCTGGTGATCCGTCAGCTGGCAAGTCCGGAAGCAGAGGTAAAGGATATATTAAAAACCGGCGTCAGATACATTGTGTTCCTGATTTTGGGCGCGGTTTTGTATTATGGGACCTTGCTGGTATTTTTGAAGGTCAAGGACCTGGAGATGTGGTCTTATCTGGGTATGAGCGATATTAACGAAGGCTACCCCGTTCATTTGCTGCCCCAGGCCCTGAAGCAGAGCTATGTGCAGGTAGGTCAGTTCTTCTTCGGCGGTGCCAACGGCTTAACAAGCCCCCTGTTTTTGATCCTCAACGGACTAATGGCCGTGGTGACGGTGGTGCTGATCGCGGTCACCCTCCGGACAGGCCGGCTCCACAAGGCACCGGTAAAGCTCATCGGCTTTGCGGCACTGCTGGTCCTGCTTCCGCTGGCGGCAAACTTTGTGCAGGTCATCAGCCCGATGTCCACACCCCGACTGCTGATGAAATTCTCCCTTGTGTATCTTTACCTGCTGCCGGTGATCCTTCTGGATCCCATTGCCCCCAAAAGAAAGACCTGCATCACCCTGACCCTTGCCGGGGCGATGCTGGCATCGAGCCTGTATTTCTGGCAGTATGACAACCTGCTTTACACAATGCTTGACCACGCCCACAGATCCACCTTAAGCTATGCCACAAGAATGGTATCCAGAGTGGAAAGCTGTGAGGGCTATGAGTACGGAATGCCGATCGTGGTGATCGGCGGGTTCCCCTCGGACAAGTACGATACAGATATCGAGACCTTCCAGGTGGTCAGAAGCGAAAGTGCTTTTTCCAGCTCGGTCATTCCACTGAACAAGCATATCTATTACTATATGAACGACTGGCTCAATGTTCCGGCAACCGAACCGGCAGACGAACTGTGCCTTGCCCTGACCGCAACAGAGGAGTTTAAGGCAATGCCCCTGTATCCCAATGACGGCAGTGTGCAGATCATTGACGGCTGTGTGGTGGTAAAGGTAGCGGAGCAGTATTATCCCAAGTCGGAATTTGAAAAGCAATACGATAACAGAAGATAAAACAAAAATGGGAGATGCTCGACCGAGCACCTCCCATATTTTTTGCCAAATTCCTGTTTGACGCACCGCTGTGCGAGTTGACAGTTGATAGTTGATAGTTGACAGTTAATGTATTTCCTTCGGAAATGAATTTTAATAAGTAGGGGCGCCCGCCCGCCAGGGCCTCGTTCTTGATGGTGGCTCGTAGCGGGAGGCTAATAGCCTCCCCTACATTTTTGGGTTGTGGCGGGACGGGACCCGTCCCCTACAAACAGGTATCGATACCTGCGGACACATTTTGCATTTTGCACTTTGCATTTTGCATTGTTTATCGGGCTTCTGCCTGATAACAGGAAATTCAGGACTCTGTGGGGAGTCTTTTGCTTTCCAGGTTTCGGATCACCTTTACGATCTCCTCCACAAAGCCCCACACCAGAGGTTCTAACCATTTATCATAGAGGATACACATATACAGTGCCTGATGCCAATGGGACAAGGGGGCGAAAACCACCTTTTCCCGGCTTTGGATGCAGGCATCGGGAATGACGCAAATGCCCATTCCGGCACCGACCAGCTCCAGCGCCGCCTGGGCAGTGTTGACGGTACAGACGATATTTTCCTCGCTGTGCATACCGCTTGCCCACTGTCCGAAGCTGTTGTCCATATTGTAATTGAACACCACCTGGGATTGGGTGGCAATGTCCTGGGGGACCAGGATCTCCTTTTCCGCCAGGGGATGATTTTTTGGCATTGCCACAGAAAAATCCCGTTGACACATTTTTCGAAAATGCAAGCTTCTGTCCCGGTCGGTGGTGTCCACGATGGCCATATCCAGCTTTTCCTGACGCACCAGATCCATCAGCTCCTCAGCAGAGCTTTCCGTCAGATGAAAACGGACCCGATCGTTTTGCTGGGTATATTTCACGATCTCCCTTGCCACCACACCGCCCAATGCCCCGGATACCACGCCCATACGAATGACCACCGGCGCACTGACCTTGCTGTCCCGCAGGGTCATAGAGGCGGTGTTCAGCTCCTCCAGTGCCGCATCCACCTTTTCCCGATAATAGCGGCCCTCCTCGGTCAGGCGGATGTTGCGCCCCACCTTTTCAAACAAGCGCACCCCGCCCAGCTCATCCTCCAGATGGTGAATGGCACTGCTTAAGGAGGGCTGGGAAATGCCCAGACGGGCCGCCGCCAGGGTGTAATGCTCCACCTGCGCCAGCACAGAAAAATACCGTAAGTAGTTGTAGTTCATAATCCACCTCAAAATCTATAGATATAAACTATGAATATAATATCATAACTATATTGTTTTCTGCAACAATTAATTATATAATTTTCCCTGTTGCCGGGAATTTTCCAAGATTTGACCGCTTTTTGTAAAAACAGCGATTGCACGGTATGAGAAAATGTGCTATGATGTAAGCTGAAGAATTAAAGGAGATGCAATCTATGGGTTTTACATATAAAGGCTTGAAGGGAAAGCTGGAGCGCCACATTGTCACAGGCGAAGAGGTGGACCGCAACCTGCAGCGTCTGCTGGAGCGCAACCCCCGTGTTGCGGAAATTACCGACCGTCCCACCGAGCAGGGCGACGAGGTCATTTTGGACTACGCAGGCTTCTGTGACGGCAATCAGTTTGCCGGCGGTACTGCAGAAAACCAGACCTTGGTTTTAGGCAGCGGTATGTTCATCCCCGGCTTTGAGGAGCAGCTTCTCGATAAAGTTCCCGGTGAAGAAGTGACTGTAAATGTTACCTTCCCGGAGCAGTACCACAGTGCCGACCTGGCTGGTAAGGAAGCCCGGTTCCACTGCAAGATCAGATCCATCCGGGTGAAGACCCCCTATGAGCTGGACGATACCTTTGCAAAAGAAGTGGGCGGATGTGATACACTGGAGCAAATGCGTCAGAAAATGCAGGAGAGCTTGCAAGCTTATGCAGATCAGCAGGGCGAAATGGAGCTGCAGGATCAGCTTCTGCGTCAGGCGGCGGAAACCCTGGAATTGACCGTTTCTGAAAAGATGCTGGAAGATGCGGTGGAAGAGCAGCTGCAAAATCTTCGTGCCCAGCTGGCACAACAGGGTCTGAGCCTGGAAATGTACTGCCAGTTTATGAGCACCACGGAAGACGCCATCCGCAAGGACCTGCGCCCCCAGGCAGAATTTGCCATCCGCAGCCGCGCCGCAGTGGACGAGATCGTTCAGATCGAAGGTCTGCAGGCAGAGCAGGAAGACATCGGCAAAGCACTGGCGATCATTTGCCGCCAGAACAACATTACGATGCAGCAGCTCAAGGAGCAGTACGACGCCGCTTTGGAACAGGCGGTCATTAACAGTGTCCTTACCGGCAAGGCTATGCAGCTCATTCGGGATGCGGCCGTTGTGGAGGAATAAATACATAATTATTGTGCTGATAAGCACCAACATTAAGGAGGAAACACACTATGGCAATCGTTTATGACGAAAACGGCAAGTATGTGGACGAGAAGGGTCTCGTAAAGCTGGACCCCACCAAGTTCGCTGACTGGCAGATCGCAGAAGAAGCTGAAAAGACTCTGCCTTCCGTGGATTATTTCCGCGAGAAGCTTGGCCTGCTCCCTGAGGAGATCATCCCCTACGGCAAGACCCCCAAGATCGACTTTATTAAGGTTATGAACCGTTTGGCTGACAAGCCCGACGGAAAGTTCATCGAAGTTACCGCTGTTACCCCCACCCCCTTCGGTGAAGGTAAGTCCACCGTTTCTCTGGGTCTGATCGAAGGCCTGGGCTACATCGGCAAGAACGCAGGCGGCGCTCTGCGTCAGCCCTCCGGCGGCCCCACCATGAACGTTAAGGGTACCGCAGCAGGCGGCGGCAACGCTCTGCTGATGCCCATGACCGAGTTCTCCCTGGGTCTGACCGGCGATATCAACGATATCATGAACGCTCACAACCTGGCAATGGTGGCTCTGACCGCCCGTATGCAGCACGAGCGTAACAACACCGACGAGTGGCTGGCAAAGAAGGGCCTGCGCCGTCTGAACATCGATCCTTCCCGCGTCGAGATGGGCTGGGTCATCGACTTCTGCGCACAGTCTCTGCGTAACATCATCATCGGTCTGGGCGGCCGTCTGGACGGCTTCACCATGCAGTCCAAGTTCGGCATCGCTGTCGGCTCCGAGCTGATGGCTATCCTGGCTGTTGCTAAGGATCTGAAGGACCTGCGCGAGCGTATCGGCAAGGTCGTCGTTGCTTACTCTGTCACCGGCGAGCCCGTTACCTGCGAAGATCTGGAAGTTGCCGGCGCTATGACCGCTTGGATGCGTAACGCCATC
>JAZNDF010000027.1:0-10269 GCA_045587925.1 Faecousia sp. | reverse complement strand
GCCTAAGAGGGAAGCGGATCGGCTTTTACAGTATCTAACTCGTTTTCCGCTTCCCCCTTAGGAATTCCCTTGCCAAATTGTGCGAAAAAGTATTTAAGCTGTGCGTTGAACAGGAATTATACAAAATTTAGGAGGTGCTCGGTTTCGAGCACCTCCTAAAATTTTCATTTACTTGGGATAAATATGCGTTTCTTTACAGCTCCCTTTTTTATAGCGATATAAATCCCTTTGGGATTTGCGATATACGCCTTCGGCGTGCGATATATTTTCAATGCGATATGCCTGCGGCACGAATTGTAGGGGCGGCAATCTGCCGCCCGCCAAAGCCTCCCCTCAGAGGGGAGCTTTTTTGTGTCGGGACGGGAAACCCGTCCCCTACAGGCAAATCATTAAGCATTAAGCATTATGCATTATGCATTAAGCATTAAGCATTAAGCATTATGCATTCTGCATTCTGCATTTCTTCAGCACAATGGCTGTACGGTTAGGCAGGTACAGCTGAAGGCTTCCCTCTGCGGTATAGGCCTGGTGGTACACCCGTCCGTGCCCACCGAAGCAGAAATTATCGGTTGACATAACAACCTCGTAGGTGCCCTTGTCCCACACGGGAATGCCATAGCCCTCGTAGGATTTTTCCGGGTGGAGGTTAAACACGAACAGCAGCTCCCCTTTTTCGTATGCCAGCACCTTGTCATCGTTGTGCAGGTACAGCTGCCGGTCGGCATTTTCCAGCACGCCGTGCGCCCCGGCAAGCCGCACCATCTCTTTTTCAAAGGCGTTCAGATACTGATATTTCAGCGCCGGATCGTCTGCCAGGCTCCACTGCCGGCGGCAGTAATGATAGCTCCAGCCGTTGCCTGCTCTGGGGAAATCGATCCATTCCGGATGTCCGAATTCGTTGCCCATAAAGGTCAGATAGCCTTCACCGCCCAGGCTCATCGTCAGCAGGCGAAGCATTTTGTGCAGTGCCATACCCCGATGGATCACCAGGCTCCCCGAATCCTTTTGCATATGGTAGTACATTTCCTGATCGCACAGGCGGAACATAATGGTCTTGTCCCCCACCAGCGCCTGGTCGTGGGACTCACAGTAGCCGATCACCTTTTCCTGGGGGCGGCGGACGGTCAGCTCATAGTAAATGCTGTTTAAGTCCCAGTGCTCGTCCGGCACTTCCTTGAGAAGCTTGATCCACATATCCGGCTCGCCCATTGCCAGCCGGTAATCGAAGCCCACGCCCCCGTCCGAAATGGGCAGGCACAAGCCGGGCAGAGCAGAGGTGTCCTCTGCGATCAGGATGGCATTGGGATTTACCTGCTTTGCCAGCTGACAGGCAAGCTGGAGATAGGTCACAGCCGCCGTGTCCGTATTCATAGAAAAATATTTTCCGTAATCCGTAAATGCCGTACCCAGACCGTGGTCCAGATAGAGCATAGAGGTAACGCCGTCGAAGCGGAAGCCGTCGAAATGATACTCGGTCTGCCAGTATTTCAGGTTGCTGAGCAGAAAATGGATCACTTCGTTTTTGTCATAGTCAAAGCATTTGGTGCCCCAGGCAGAATGGTCGCCCCTGGGTCCGTTGTGGAAAAACTGCCAGGGGGTGCCGTCAAATTCGTTGATGCCCTCTCTGGTATTTTTGCAGGCGTGGCTATGGACCACATCCAAAAGCACGGCAATGCCCATACTGTGAGCAGTGTCGATGAGCTTTTTCAGATCTTCCGGCCGTCCGAAACGGGAGGAGGGGGCAAAGAAATTGGTGACCTGATAGCCGAAGGAGGCATAATAGGGGTGCTCCATAATGGCCATAATCTGCAGGGTGTTGTAGCCAAGCGCCTTGATCCGGGGCAAAATATTTTCCCGGAACTGGTCATAGGTGCCCACCGACCCTTCCTCCTGCGCCATTCCGATGTGGCACTCGTAGATGAAAAGTGTCTTTTCCGGCACAAAATTTTCATCGGTCCAGGTAAAAGCCGCCTCCGGGTCATAGATCACACCGTTCCAGTCCCCGCTTTGGGCATCCTGCACCACCCGATGGGCATACAGGGGGATGCGCTCCAGCTCCCGACCCTCCCGGACCACAACGGTCATTACCTTCATCCCGTCCTGCAGGGTCTTGCGCCCCCGCAAAAACAGCTCAAACACGCCGTTTTTCAGCTTCTTCATCCGGTGGGCTCTGCGATCCCAGCCGCAGAAATCGCCGGTCAAATAAATTTCATCTGCTCCCGGCGCCCATTCCCGGTAATACCAGCCGTTTCTTACCTTGTGAAAGCCAAAATAGGAACTGCCGTTTGCAAACTCCGACAGGTCCATACCCTCCGGCAGAAGTGCCTTTATTTTCTCCTGATACAGCCGCATCCGCAGCCGGATATCTTCCTGAAAGGGAACCAATTGCGGGTCATATTTTAGTATCTGATACATAAACTTCGTCCTTTCATTGGCTTGTGTTTTTACTTTACCCTGTGTTTTCGTTATGTTTTTCGTATAAACTTTATCTTGCACTTGGGGCAGGTGATGGAGATCTTTCCTTTTCCACGGGGCACACGCACCTGCTGGCGACAGCGGGGGCAGTCGTAATACCGATGCTCCCGGTCCTTCAGCTTTTGCAAAAACATCAGGTATTTCCGGTTTTCCAGATAGCGCCTGTAGGTGTTGCGGGAGAGCATCCGAAACAACGCCCAGCCCATTATCAAATAGGACACGATCATCAGCGACAGCTTCCAATACGGGGGCCCCACATATACGGATGCCACCGAAAACACCACGCCCGTCACCAAAACCGCAATATTTAATTTATCGTTTCCGTAGCGGCCCATCATAAACCGCTGTATCCAATTTCTCATAGGACGCCCGCCTGTTACTTTGATAAGTCCATTATATTGGAAATATGCCCGATTGCAACTGCTCCCGGAAAGATTTAACGATTTGTTCACAGGCTCAGAGCAAGGTTTTTGAGTACCTTCCAAAATACCTGTCCCCAGCCCAGCCGTTCCACCCCTTGGGACGCCACCAGCGGGATCTCCTTTAAGATCTGCTCTCCGGCCTTGACCGTCATCGTCCCCAGGCGCTGGCCCTTGCTCACCGGGGCAGTCACTTCCGTTTCCAGGTCGATGTGGGTGGTCACAAGACTTTTCTGACCCTTGTCAATGAGCATTGCATCCCGGCTTCCCATTTCTGCTGTTACCCATTTTTCTGTGCCCAGCTTCACCGGCACATTGGCAGCTTCTGCCATTTCCGGGGCGATCACTGCGTAATTGGCAAAGCCGTGATCCAGCAGGGTCTTGCAGGCATTGAACCGATCCTGTGAGGACTCACAGCCCATTACCACAGCCATCAGCTCCATTCCCTCCCGCTGGGCAGAGGCAGAAAGACAGTAGCCGGCAGAGGCGGTAAAGCCGGTTTTCAGCCCCGTTGCCCCCGGATAAAACCTTATGAGCTTGTTGGTGTTGGACAGCCCAAATGCCCCGTCCCGCACCGTGTCCATCCAGATGGTGGTGTATTTTTTGATGTCCGGGTGGTTGTTCAGGAGCTCGCGGGACATCAGGGCAATGTCATAGGCAGAGGTCTTATGGTCCGCCGCGGCGGCATCGTCGTCCAGCCCTGTGCAGTTTACGAAATGGGTGTCATTCATACCCAATTTTTTCGCCCGTTCGTTCATCTGATCCACAAAGGCACTTTCACTGCCTGCCAGATGCTCTGCCATGGCACAGGCACAGTCGTTGGCTGAGCTGACGGCAATGGACTTGACCATTTCCTCCACCGTCATTTGCTCCCCCACCTTCAGGTAGATCTGACTGCCGCCCTTGGCGGCGGCGCTTTCCGATGCGGTGACCATATCTGTCCAGCTGATTTTGCCGCTGTCGATGGCCTCCATAATCAAAAGCAGTGTCATCACCTTGGTGACACTGGCAGGGGCAAGGGGCGTGTGCTCGTTTTGGGCATAGAGCACCGTGCCCGTGGCAACATCCATCAAAACCGCACTTTTTGCAGCCACTTCAGGTGCCGCCTGTGCGCCAATGGGCAGCAAGCCTGCCAGCAATGCCAAAACCACCAATATCCAACCGATCCGCTTCATAACGATCCCTCCCAGAATTTCTGGTCTATCCTATGAAGCAAGTCCTATAAAAATGCAAAATGCAGAATGCATAATGCATAATGCATAATGCTTAATGCTTAATGCTTAATGCTTAATGCTTAATGCTTAATGATTTGCCTGTAGGGGACGGGTTTCCCGTCCCGCCACAACTCCAAAATGTAGGGGAGGCTATTAGCCTCCCGCTACGAGCCACCATCAAGGACGAGGCCCTGACGGGCGGCAGATTGCCGCCCCTACGGTTCGCGCCTAAGTTGCAAGCCATCCCCTGTGTTGTCGATATAAATCCCGTCAGGGATTTATATCGTCAAATCAAAAATCCGGGATGAAGCCTGTATCGGCGGCGGTTGCCTCCTGGGTAAAGCCCTCTATGTCATTTAAGAACATCCAGCTGAGCACCGATTGATATTCTTCCTCGGTAACCGGCCTGTCCAGGGGTGCTTTCATACCGGCGATGGGAGTGTACTGGCGCATCAGGCTCACCAAAACCTCCCCCTTTGCGAAGGTCTCCCCAATCCAGTCCAGCACCTTCAGGGAATTTTCCACATTTCCCGGCAGGATCAGATGGCGGATGATCACGCCCTGCGTAAGCTTGTCCCCCTGCCATTTGACCGGTCCGACCTGCCGCACCATCTCCCGGATGGCGGCGGCGGCAACCGGAAAATAATCCTCCGCACCGGACAGCGCCTTTGCCAACCGGCTATCTGCATACTTCATATCCGGCAGATAAATATCCACCTTACCCGCCAGCAGACGCAGGGTCTCCACCCGCTCATAGCCGCCGGAGTTGTACACCACAGGAACAGGCAGCTTCTCTTCCAGCGCCGGCAGGATGGAGGGCAAATAATGGCTGGGGGTCACCAGATCGATGTTCTCCGCTCCCTGGGCGATCAGTGCGTCCATCATCTGCCGCAGCTGCACCGGCGTTACAGGTGTGCCCACAGGCGCCGTGCTGATGGCATTATTCTGGCAATAAATACATTTTAAGGTACAGCCGCCGAAAAAGATTGCGCCACTGCCTCCGCTTCCGGCCAGTGCCGGCTCTTCCCATTTGTGGAGCATTGTTTTGGCGACCCGCATTTCATCGCTGCAGCCGCAAAAGCCTGTTTCTCCCCCGGTGCGGTCCACGCCGCATTGCCTGGGACAAAGCCTGCAGTTAACATAACACATAAACATCCCACCTTTTTATTATCATACCATTTCCCGATGGAAAGTACAACAAATTCCTGTTTATCGGGCACCTGCCCGATAAACAATGCTTAATGCTTAATGCTTAATGCTTAATGACCTTTCGTAGGGGACGGGTTTCCCGTCCCACCACCTACCCCAAAATGTAGGGGACGACGACCCCGGCGTCCCACACCATCCTCCCCTACGCACCGATGTTACCGGTATTGTCAAATAAATGCGTAGATTCTTCGACTTCACTGCGTTCCGCTCAGAATGACGCGATGACAGGTTTCCCGCTTTGATAGCAGTTCGTCGCGTATTTGATCATTTCCGAATACATTAACTGTCAACTGTCAACTATCAACTGTCCATTGTTTATCGGGCTTCTGCCCGATAAACAGGAATTTTCTTTACCCTTTGGGATTTTTATGGTATGATACAAGAAAATACTATGGAGCTTGGGAAAATGCTGAATAAGAACGAAATTTATGAGGCCGTGATCTGCGATTACACCGCAGAGGGTCAGGGCGTTGCCAAAATCGACGGCTGTGCTGTTTTTGTGCCCAATGCGGTGGCAGGCGAAAAATGCCGCATTCGCATCGAAAAGGCGCAAAAAAACTGGGCATCCGGAAAAATCGTGGAGATTTTGGAAAGATCCCCCCATCGGGTCAACCGCCAGTGCCCCGTTGCCAAGCTGTGCGGCGGCTGTGACTTCTGGCATATGGACTATCCGGAGGAGACCCGCCTGAAGGCCGATCGGGTGCGGCAGGCACTGTGCCGCATCGGGGGAGAGGAATTTACAGAAATCCCCATTTTAAGCGCGCCGGACTGCTTTTCCTACCGCAACAAAGCCCAATATCCCGTTTCCAGCCGAAAGGGGCGGGTGTATGCAGGCTTTTTCAAGGCGGGCACCCACAGCGTAGTGGAAAATGACCGCTGTTTGATCCTGCGCCCGGAAATGGATCAGGTAAAGAAAATTGTGGTAGATTATGTAAACCACTATCGGATCACCGCATATGAGGAAACCGCCCACAAGGGCCTTCTGCGGCATATTTATGTGCGCCGGGGCGCGGTTTCGGGGCAGGTGCTGGTCTGCCTGGCGGTCAACGGACGGAAGTTGCCCCATCCGGAGGAGCTGATCCGCAGGCTGAAGGCGGTTCCGGGCTTTACCACGCTGGTGCTTTCTGTGAACACCAAGCGGG
Source organism: Faecousia sp. (assembly GCA_045587925.1). Taxonomy (GTDB): domain Bacteria; phylum Bacillota; class Clostridia; order Oscillospirales; family Oscillospiraceae; genus Faecousia. The sequence continues at coordinate 3,810 of JAZNDF010000027.1, read as the reverse complement.
GCAACACCGTCTTGGGGGATGAGTTTATTACCCTATGGGGTCCGGGATATATTGAAGATACCCTGTGCGGGCTGAACTTCCGCCTGTCCGCCCGGTCCTTTTATCAGGTCAATCACCATCAGGCACAGCGGCTGTACGAAGCTGCCATCGGCCAGGCGCAGATCACCAAAAAGGATCTGGTCCTGGACCTGTACTGTGGAGTTGGCACCATCACACTGACAATGGCAAAGGCGGCGGGAAAGGTCATCGGTGTAGAGGTAGTGCCCCAGGCCGTGGAGGATGCCAAGGAAAACGCGATACGAAACGGCATCGACAATGCAGAATTTTTCTGCGGAGACGCGGGAAAAGCCGCATTGGAGCTGGAGGCCCAGGGCATCCGCCCGGATGTGGTGGTGGTGGACCCGCCCCGCAAGGGCTTAAATGCGGATACCATCGAGGCGCTCCACCGGATGCGGCCCCAGCGGATCGTTTATGTTTCCTGCGACCCGGCTACCCTGGCGCGGGATGTGGCGCTCCTGAAGGAACGGGGCTTTGCTGTAAAAAATGCCCTGGCGGCCGATTTGTTCCCCCGTTGCGCCCATATAGAAACAATCGTGTGCTTAACACGCGATTGATCCTGCGATATAAACGGGGGTTTATATCACCAATAAAAAAAGAGATGTCCGAAGACATCTCCTTTTTTTATTGATCTTAGTAGCCGACCTTCTCCCAGCACTGGAAGGGTGCAGCCAGCTCCTCGCTGATGTAGACCTGAGTTTTCTTGGTCTGCAGCATTGTGGAGGGCAGGTAGGGAGTGATGGGTCCGTGGGTGCACAGACGGGAGATCATTCTCTGCCAGGAAGAGAAGGTACCGCAGGTAGCCAGTGCGTGAACCTCGATACGCTCCTTGGCGCGCATTACATCGATGGGTCCGATGGTAGCGGCGCAGGGAGGTACATTGGCGATATCGCCGGACTGACCGAAGGTGCCGTTGAGGGAGTTCTGCATAATGGTCATAGGATGCAGCTTGACGATCTGAGCGGGCTGGTTCAGCCACTCTTCGATGTCGCCGCTGCCGACCAATTCGGGGATGGGATCCACGAAAGCCATATGGCCTGCCCAACCGGGGGAGGTGGAGGCGATGTCCGCGCCGCCCTCGGAAATATCGTTGATGATCTTGGAGTAGTCAGCGATGTTGGCATTGGTGGGGAAGTGGACATTTTCCATAGGCATACGCAGCTTCTCGTCGATCTGGTAGTAGAAGTACTTGATCATAGAGTGGGCAAAGCCTGCCTCGTATGTAATGGGAGCGATGTTGCCCTGATCGTCAGCCCACTCGTCCTCAGCGAACAGATGGACCTTGGAGCAGTCGACCTGGAAGTAGTTGATCAGCTGTGCCAGGGGGATGTAGGTGTCGGGCTCAGGGTTGCCCAGGATCATTGTGAAGGTCTTACCGGCTTCGGAAGCGGCCTTCAGGCGCTCAAACAGGGTAGCGATCAGAACAGGATGGGGGTTCATCATAACCTTGACCTGGAATTCGGGATGCCACCAGGGCTCGCGCTGTTCCAGCTCCAGACCGCTCATATTGCGCACACGCTCGCAGACCTCGCGGTCCTTAAAAGGAACGAAGTCAGCAGGCTGGAAGCTAAACTTGGTTGCGGGATCGACAATAAAGTCTTTCATTTTGCTTTCTCCTTTTGAAAAAATAGATTACTTGTTAATTATTCCACGGTTTTACCCGCAAAAATGACTTTTTTTACGCCCATCCAGTGATCGGCGATCACCAGGTCTGCCCGCAGGCCGACGGCAATTTCGCCGCGGTCCAGAAGGCCAACGGCTCTGGAGGGGTTGTAGGATGCAAACCGGAAGGCGTCGCAAACGGAGCAGCCGGTGTGCTTGATCATATTCCGGCAGGAAATATCCAGGGTCATCTTGGAGCCGGCGATCTCTCCTGCGTGGTCGAAATTGATATCGTCCACCCCGTCGTAGCCGGGGGGAATGGGGCCGTCGCAGGCGTAGGCGTCGGAAATGAGAATGATCCGGTCGTCACCCTTGATGCGCCGCACCAGACGGAGCATATAGGGATCCACGTGAATACCCATAGAGTCACAGATCTGCTCTGCGTAGATCTCCCGGTTGTAGTTCACCGTTTCGTCCACGCACACGCCCCGCACCTCCGGATAGAAGATCCGGTCGCCGGTGGCATTGGTGTGGTGGGTGCCGATCTTCAGACCGTAGGGCATAAGTGCTTCGATCTGCTGGGGGGAGGCCTCCGAGTGGGCGACCGCAAACACGGCATTGGGATTTTTCTCCTTCACATCCAGCACGAAGGACAGGATATTCTCCCGCTCCGGGGCAACGCACCAGACCTTTGCAAGATCATAAGCCGCATCAATGATGGGCTGGTGCTTTTCCTTATCCACAGGGCCTTTCCAGGGGTTGTTTTCCCGGTCACAGCCGAACTTGGGATTTAAGTAAGGGCCTTCCATATAAAGACCGGCAATGTTGCAGCATTCCGGCTTTTTCATTGCCTGCCGGAGGGTATCGATGGCCTGCAAAAAGCCGGCGGTGTCCATACTGTAATACAGGGCAGGCAGAACTGTGGTCGAGCCGTGCTTCAAATGGTGCAGGCTGGCACGCTCAGGCTCGTCCTGGAAGAAGACTGTGCCGTCGGAATGGGTGTGGATATCCACAAAGCCCGGACCTACGAACAGACCCTGCGCATCCAAAGTCTCACAGCCGGCAGGGATCGACACATCCTTCTGCTTGCCGAAGGCGGTGATCTTTCCGTCTTCCATTAAAATTGCGCCGCCGGGAATCAGATGATCCCGCATAACTAAGGTTGCATTGATGATGGCTAACATCCTGCCCGCCTCCTTATTTTCCTTAATCAATGATAAATTAGCCGATTTCTACGATTTTAACCAAAAAAATAAACCAGCATATTCCAATTGCCTGAATGATATTATATTTTATTTCTACCGTAAAGTCAACTACAAAGAAAAATATCTCTTCTCTATTTCGATGAAACCGCAATCATCCTTGCGAAGCAAACTTCACTACGAAGTAACTTCACTGCGCCAGCAACTTCACTTGCCCGTAAGGGCAAACTTAGTTGAAGAGGCTGTAAAGAAACCCGAATAATTATACGGTTCATACATTTTATGAAGTGCCGTCAAATTCCTGATTATCGGATATCCCAATGTAGGGGCGGCTATTAGCCGCCCGCTAAAGGGCGTTGGTTTACTGCCGCCTTAAATTAAGACCGAAAAGCTGTCGATAATCGTGTCATTGCGAGCCCCAACGGGGCGTGGCAATCTCCTAACTGCAAAGGAAAGTCATACTTTCTCTCCGGTGAGAAAGTATGCAAAGAACCGCCGAGGACCTTCCAAGGCTGAGAGACACCAATCCCCAATAGCCTCACAGCCGCCCTTGCTGTTGCTTTTTACCTTATCTTCCTTGCCTTGCGTCAGCAAGGCGGCGTCATCTGCGCTAAAAACCAATCAACAATTTCTGGCTGTGAGGTGCTACGCAGTTTTCAGCTAGCCTGCATTTTTCAAGGCAAAGAAAATCACGCAGATAAATACTTTGTGTATTAACAAGGGATTTTCTGCTGAATTGGGAAATGCAGGCAGCTGAAAACCTGTTGGGGATTGGTGTCTCTCAGCCTATTCTCGGACTCTCCAGACGGCCTAAGAGGGAAGCGGATCGGCTTTTACAGTATCTAACTCGTTTTCCGCTTCCCCCTTAGGAATTCCCTTGCCAAATTGTGCGAAAAAGTATTTAAGCTGTGCGTTGAACAGGAATTATACAAAATTTAGGAGGTGCTCG
>JAZNDF010000026.1:0-1652 GCA_045587925.1 Faecousia sp. | reverse complement strand
GAAATCAACAAGTCCCGGGATGCTGACGAAAATGTCCGCTTGAAGTACCGTTTCCTGGACCTGCGTAACCCCGCTGTCAAGTCCAACATCATCCTGCGCTGCCAGGTTGTGGCCGAGCTGCGCCGGCTCATGACCGAGAAGGGCTTCCTGGAAATCACCACCCCCATTCTGACCGCATCTTCCCCCGAGGGTGCCCGTGACTACCTGGTTCCCGCCCGTAACCACCCCGGCAAGTTCTACGCTCTGCCCCAGGCTCCCCAGCAGTTCAAGCAGCTGCTGATGACCTCCGGCTTCGACAAGTATTTCCAGATCGCACCCTGCTTCCGTGACGAGGATGCCCGTGCAGACCGTACCCCCGGCGAGTTCTATCAGCTGGATATGGAAATGGCCTTCGCCACCCAGAACGATGTGCTGACCACTTTGGAAGACGTGCTGGTGCCCGTGTTCGAAAAGTACGGCAAGTATAAGAGAATTTCCTCCGCTCCCTTCCGTCACATTCCCTTCAACGAAGCAATGGAGCGCTACGGCTCCGATAAGCCCGACCTGCGTATCGACCTGGAGATCCAGGACATCACCGATGCTGTCCGGGGCTGCGGCTTCGGTCCCTTCGAGGGCAATACCGTCAAGGCCGTCGTGGTCCATGACTTCGATCAGGCCCGCAAGTGGATCGACAAGCTGCTCTCCGACGTGGAGGTCCAGACCGGCAACAAGTGCTGCTGGTTCAAGGTGGACGAGAACGGTCAGCTCACCGGCGGCATCTCCAAGTTCCTGACAGACTACACCGCAGCCCTGACGGAAAAGCTCAGCCTGAAGCCCGGCAGCTTCGTGTGTATGGCAGCGGGCAAGAAGCTGGCAGCCCAGAAGACCGCCGGCGTCATCCGCACAATGATGGGCAAGCGCATCCCCGGTCACTTCGACGAGGAGCAGTACGCAATGTGCTGGATCGTGGACTTCCCCATGTACGAAATGGGCGAAGAATCCGGCGAACTGGAATTCTGCCACAACCCCTTCTCTATGCCCAAGGGCGGTATGGATGCCCTGTTGGCTGCCGAGGGTGACAACGAAAAGCTGCTGGCCATCAACGCCAGCCAGTATGACCTGGTCATCAACGGCTACGAGTGCGCTTCCGGCGCTGTGCGTAACCACGATCCCGAGATCATGATCAAGGCCTTCCAGATGGTTGGTCTGGGTGAAGCGGATGTGAAGGCCAAATTCCCCGCTATGTACAATGCTTTCACCTACGGTGCGCCTCCCCACGCCGGCGCAGCCCCCGGCATCGACCGCATGGTCATGCTGCTGTGCGGCGAGGAGTCCATCCGGGAAGTCATCACCTTCCCCATGAACAAGACCGCGCAGGATCTGATGATGGATGCTCCCACCACAGTTTCTCAGAAGCAGCTGGATGATGTGCACATTCTGATCAACGAAGCACACCTGTAATCTATCCGTTAACAGTCCCGGCCCACAGCCGGGGCTGTTTTTTCCTTTGGGCACACATTTATCTTTCTCTTGAAATTCCCGCTCTATGGTATATAATAAAATATATAAATATATAAATATATAAAGGAGGCGCGGCATTGCCGCAACCTGACTATGAAAGCATTTATGGATAAGGACTTCCTGCTGGAAACCGAAACCGCCAAGCATCTGTA
>JAZNDF010000025.1:0-1777 GCA_045587925.1 Faecousia sp. | reverse complement strand
TGGAGCTGGAGGAGCCAGTAAAGCCTGATTATATTACCATTGCTTACGGAACAAATGACTTTCATTCCACAACACAAGCGCCCTTCAAAGCCCAATGTGGCGCATTTATTAAAACCGTTTCCGAGAAAAATCCCCAGGCACAGATTTTTGTAATCACACCCATTTGGCGCAAAGACTATCAGGAAAAGCAGCCCTTTGGACCCTTTGAAGATGTGGCGAAAATTCTGCAGGACAGCTGCGAAGGCCTTTCCAATGTGCAGCTGGTACGGGGCTTCGATTTTGTTCCCAAAGATGAGGCCTATTTTTTTGATCAAAGACTACACCCCAATGACCAAGGTTTTGTGTGTTATGCAGAAAGTCTTTGCAAAGAACTTGCTGTCAGGTTGAGAGGAGTATAAATATGAAATACGCAAACTGTCATTTACATTCTATTTTTTCCGATGCCCAGTTCACACCGGAGCAGCTGGTGCTCATCGGCAAGTCCCTGGGCTACGGAGCAATTGCCCTGACCGACCACGAGACCGACGGCGGCTGTGACCGGCTGATCCGTGCGGCAAAGGCAGAGGGCATCGATGCCATTCGCGGCGTTGAGTTCTATGGCGATCTGGACGGCATTGAGCTGCATCTGGTTGCCCTGGATTTCGATAAAAACGACCCCGGCATCCGTGCGCTTATCAAGGAGCGCTGTGATGTGGCAAGAAAGCGGGCGAAGGCACGGCTGGAAGAGGGCCTGGCGCTGGGTATGTACAGCGGCATCACCTTCCAGGATGTGGAGGATCGCTATGAGGAGGGCACCTGGCTGTGCATCGACTCTATCCGCAATACAATGATCGCAAAGAAGTGCCTGCCGGATAACTTCGATTGGGCAAATTTCCGCTGGAAGCTGTTTAAGTCTCCCGAAGCAAAGGCAAAGGAAGAGCCCAAGGCAGAGGCAGAGCGGGTCATCCGCACCGTCCGCAATGCCGGCGGTGTGGTCGCTTTGGCACATCCCATTAACCAGACCCATCTGGTGGAACGGCTGGTTGGCTACGGACTCAACGGCATTGAAGTCTCCCATCCTGATCTGATCGGAAATACTTCCTTCCTGGCGCTGGAGGCGGCCGAGACCTTCAACCTGTATCACTGCGGCGGAACGGACCATACCGGTCCTATGAGCGGCTGCGGCGGTGTCCATGCAAGACGGGCATTCCACGGTATGACCTACGAGGAGTACGAGACCCTCAAGGAACGCCGCCTGGGCTGATATTTTTCAGCAAAATCCTGTTTGACAATGCCTTCCCCCGGGGGGAAGGTGCCCCGAAGGGGCGGATGAGGAATGCGGGCGGTAGGCTCACATTTATTGCATAGTTGCAGGCTTTTTCCGTGTCTCACTGCACGCCATTCCTCATCAGTCAGCTTCGCTGACAGCTTCCCCCCCTCCCCCCGGGGGAAGCGATTAGGCGGTGCAAGGGTTTCAACTGTGCGTCAAACTGGAATTTGACAGGAAAAAATACAGTCGTCAAAATGTGCTTGAATTTTCTGTTTGTATTTGCTATAATACTCTGGCAATGCAGGGTTCGTATATCGGTAATACAACGGCTTCCCAAGCCGTGAAGGCGGGTTCGACTCCCGTACCCTGCTCCATGAAAAGGGCGCGTTGCAAAATACTGCAATGCGCCCTAAAACTATGCAATTGTCTACATCCTGCGGATGTAGGGGCGGTCAATGACCGCCCGCGGGCGATTAATAATCGCCCCTACATATTCTACCGTAGATTTTGCGCATTTTGCAACACGCC
>JAZNDF010000024.1:0-21480 GCA_045587925.1 Faecousia sp. | reverse complement strand
GGGGAAGCTGTCAGCGAAGCTGACTGATGAGGAACGGCGTGCAGTGAGACACGGAAAAAGCCTGCAACTATGCAGTAAATGTGAGCCTATCGCCCGCATTCCTCATCCGCCCCTTCGGGGCACCTTCTCCCCGGGAGAAGGCATTGTCAAACAGAAATTTGTTTCATTGTACCATAACTGCAATGTATTTGCAAATACCGGGAGCAATCTGTCGAGCGGTTTTTGGTGTACTTTTTCCGGTTTCGTGCTTTTTCTGTGGGCGGTGAGGTTACAATAGAAAACACAGCACATAAGGAGGACGAGCCTATGCAATGTCAAAGGCTGAAAACATATATGGAGACCGGGCGGGTGGTGTTTTTGCCGGCCCGGTCCATCCAGCCCAATCCCGCCCAGCCCCGAAAAATCTTTCGGGAGGATGCCCTGCAGGAGCTGACAGAAAGCATCCGTCAGCACGGCATCCTGCAGCCGATTTCTGTGCGGCGGGTGGGCACAGCCTACCAGCTGATCGCCGGGGAACGGCGTCTGCGGGCGGGGATGCAGGCGGGTTTGACGGAAATTCCCTGCATTATTATGAATATGGACGATCGGGAGTCGGGAATGACTGCATTGGTGGAAAATCTCCAGCGGCAGGATTTGGACTTTATTGAGGAGGCAAGAGGTATCAGCTACCTTCTGGAGCAGTGGTCTATGAGCCAGGAGCAGGTCGCCCGCCTGTTGGGAAAAAGTCAGAGCGCGGTTGCCAATAAATTGCGCCTTTTGCGCCACAGCAACAGTGTGCTGTCTGCCATTCGCCGGGCAGAGCTTACAGAGCGCCACGCCAGGGCATTGCTGAAAATTCCCACAGAGGCGCAGAAAATGCAGGTGATCAGCCTGGTCGAAAAGCTGTCAATGAGCGTCGCCCGCACAGAAAAGTACATAGAGGAGCTTCTGCAGCAGCCAAAAGAAAAAGCACCCAAGGTGAATTTGGGTGCCTTTCTCAACAATCTCAATCAGTCTCTGGCGCGTATCCAGCTTTCCGGCATCCCTGCGGTGTCCGAGCGCAAGGAAACAGACAGCCAGATCGTTTTGACCATTACCATACCGAAATAACATAAGCTGACAGGGGATCAATGCTTAATGCTTAGTGCTTAATGCTTAATGCTTTTCCCGTCCCGACGAACGGGTATCGTACCTGCCTTGCCTCCCCTATGAGGGGAGGCAAGGGGCGGGCGGCAGGTTGCCGCCCCTACGAACGGGTGTCGATACCCTCCCGTAGGGGACGATGCCCACATCGTCCCAAATATTTCATCTATTCTTTATTATCAAAAGGGCGTGTTGCAAAATGCGCAAAATCTACGGTAGAATATGTATGGGCGATTATTAATCGCCCGCGGGCGGTCAATGACCGCCCCTACATCCGCAGGATGTAGACAATTGCATAGTTTTAGGGCGCATTGCAGTATTTTGCAACGCGCCCTTCGGTCGTCAGATCTCTTTATACATTGTTACCGCATCGTCTTTGCGGACATTATCGGCAACCAGTGTTACCTCCACGGCTACGGTTCTCGGTCCCATAGCGATCTCAATGCGATCGCCGACCTTCACATCGTAGCTGGCCTTCACCACTCTACCGTTGACACTGATGCGCCCATTATCACAGGCTTCGTTGGCAACGGTCCGGCGTTTAATGAGCCGGGAGACCTTCAGATACTTGTCCAGACGCATCTTATTTTGCGATGATGTCCTTCAAAGTCTTGCTTGCCTTGAAAGCGGGCAGGCGGGTAGCGGGGATCTGGATGGTTTCCTTGGTACGGGGGTTGCGGCCAATGCGAGCCTCGCGAGCCTTAACCTCGAAGATACCGAAACCGGAAACCTGAACCTTGTCGCCCTTAACCAGGGACTCGGTGATGGTCTCGAAGGTTGCGTTGATGACGCACTCTGCGTCCTTCTTGGTCAGACCGGCCTTAGCGGCAACGGCAGCGATGAGTTCTGTCTTGTTCATAATAAATTACCTCTTTTCCAAATATCTGGTACTTAACACATTATCATATTTCTGCTGGAATTTCAAGGGTTTTTTGCAATTTTTTTCAAAAAATTCCATAGTTTTTCCAGAGGGTCTGTGAAATGTTCATAATTTTAGGAGTCTTGCTATTTTATCGCCCTTGGGAAGGAGCTGGCAGTCTTCTTTTTTGATGGATTTGAACACGATGATGCTGACAAAATAGACGATCACGCCAACCAAAATCGGTCCGCCGCACAAAATCACGCGGCTGGTATCTGCGCCCAGATAGGTCGTCAGGAGCCAGGAGGTTCCGTACACGGCTGCACCCATCAGCAGAGCAGGCAGGAAGGCGCGGAGCAGATTTATCAGAAGCCGCGGCTTCTGGGGCACGATGATCCGGATGGCGATCAAATTTAACACCGCAATGCCGCCGTAGCACAAAATGGCACCGATGGGCGCGCCCAAAATGCCCACTGCAGGATTGCCCACCAGGATATACACCACAGCCAGCTTGGCAACACCGCACACCAGCATATTGATCACCGGCACATAGGCGTAGCCGTGGGACTGGAGCAGGGCGTTGGTGTACTGGATGATGGCGTACAGGAAAATGCTGATGCCCAGCAGGGACAGAAGCTGACCGCCCAGCTCCAGATTGCTGCCGGTATAGCCGCCCAGCAGGGACATAACCGGCTGACCCAGCACCAAAAGACCTACCGTACAGGGAAGGCTCAGCAGGCCTGTGATCCGGGCGGCAGACTCCTCTGTCTCCCGGACAGCCTGATCCTTCTTCAGGGTCAGGTTGGAGGTGATCGCCGGGATCACACTGACGGTAATGGGAATGATGAAGGCACAGGGCATATTGAAAATGGTCTGTGCCATATTGTAAATGCCCTTTAAGACGGTGGCGGCCTTCTGGGCATCCACCTCGGCAGTTACCATATGGGACATATACTGATTGCTGTCAATGAGATATACCAGCCGGTCCATATACAGGCCTGTTTCCACCACCGTCAGCAGCTGCAGGCCGGCAGAGCCGATGGTAATGGGGACGGCAATGGCCAATAGATCCCGGATGGTCCGTCCGAAGCTTTGGGGCTGTTCGTTTGTAACCGGCAGTTCCCGGTAGGCGGGAGAGAACTGGCCCCGCAGGTAAAACACAGAGATCAGACAGCTGACGGTTACGCCCAAAATGGCACCGCCGGCGGCCAGCGCCACACTTTTGGTAAGGTACATAATCAAGAAGGCGGCGGTCAGACCTACCAACAGCTTGAACACTGCCTCCATCATCTGGGAATTGGAGGTGGGGCGCATATTGCCCTGACCCTGGAAGAAGCCCCGGTAAGCGGAGATCAGTCCCATCAGAAGGGCACAGGGAGCAAGGCTGGCAATGGCCGCCCAGGCGTCCGGCTGGTTTAAGGTGTTGGCAAGCCAGCGGCAGCCTACCAGCATAAACAGGGTGCTGACCACGCCCAGTCCCAGAAACAGTGCCCGCGCAGAGCGATAGATCCGCCGCACCTGATTGTAATTGCCCAGGGAGCTTGCCTGACTGATCATCCGGCTCATTGCCACCGGCAGACCGGCGGTGGAGATCATCAGAAGCACAGCATAAATATCGTAGGCGGTGGTGAAGTATGCGTAGCCCTCTGCGCCGATGACGGCATTTAAGGGGAGCTTATACAGGGCGCCGATGAGCTTGACCACCGCGGTGGCAATGGCCAACAGCGCCGCGCCGTGTAAGAAGGTTTGTTTTTTGGAGGTTTCAGACATAATTTACTCCTTTTCCCGGAATAGTTTGTCGATGGTATAACCGGTGAGGTCTTCCACAACTGCTTTCAGGTCAATGGTGGGGAACTGACCGTTCTGGTACAGGATCTTGCCCCGGACCATAGTCATTGCCACATCTCCGCCCTTGGCGCAGAACACAAGACTGCGGAATACATCGTGACAGGGGATCAGGTGGGGAGCAGAGAAATCCACCAGGATCAGATCTGCGTCCATTCCCTCTTTGAGCATACCGGTGCGCTCTGCCCTGCCCTGGGCTCTTGCGCCGCAGACGGTCGCCATCATTAAAACCGCCTGGGCGGGCATTGCATCCGCGTCTCCGCCGTCCATACGGGCGGCGCAGGCGGCGGCGCGCATCACTTCAAACATATCCAGATTGCCCCCATCCACGGCACCGCCGGTGCCCAAGGCCACATTCAGGCCGGCTTTGACGCACTTTGCAATGGGGGTGGTGGGCAGACCCGATTTGGCGTCTGCCAGCGGCGTGGCGGCAACGGATGCCTTTTTCTTTCCCAGAAGAAGTCGGTCACCTTCCTCCAGACAGGCACAGCCTGCGGCCAGTGCCGGCACAGAGAATACCCGGTGGCAGTTCAGAAGCTCTGCCGGGGAAAGACCGGTCCGGTCCAGACAGGACTGGATTTCTTCTTCCGTCTGGGCAAGGTGCAGCTGGAAGCCAAGGCCTTTTTCTGCGGCATAGTCGGAAAGCCCCTCCCAAAGGGGGTAGTTGCCGGTATACTCGGCGTAGATGCCGGCATCGATGCGGATGCGGCTGTCTTCATAGCCGTGCCACTTGTCGGTCAGACGGCAAAGCTCCCGGCACTGCTCGTCTGTTTCAAAGTCGAAGGGCTCGTTTTCATCGGTAAACCGGTTGGCAGACAGGGAAATATTTGCCCCGATGCCTGCCTCTGCCACTGCCTGGGCGGTGGCCTCCGGATAGTAGTACAGGTCGGAAACGGAGGTGATGCCAAAGCGCAGGCACTCCGCAATGCCCAATAAGGCAGAGGCTTTTGCACAGCGGGAGTCCATTTTGGCTTCCTTTTGCAGAAGCTGCTCCAGTGCCTCTTTTCTGCCGGTGTCGTCCCAAAGGGTACGCAGGGCGGTGGTGGCAAGGTGGGTGTGGCAGTTCACAAGACCGGGCATCGCCACCATACCGGTGCCGTCGATAATGGTGGCAGGGGTCCCCTCCGGGGCGGTTTTGCCGATGTAGGAGATCTTGCCCTGATCGATGCCTAAAAATGCACCGAACAGCACATCCATTTTTTCGTTCATCGTCACCACAGTGACATTGGAAATAAGTGTATCCATATATACATCCTTTCTAAGGATCTGATTGACGATTTGTAAAAGTTAAAGCAAAGCGAACAGCTCCTCTTTTTGCTTCAGGACGCTGTCTAACTGCTCGATATACTGTTCCGGGAATTTGGGATTGTGGAAGCGCTGCAAGGAGCCGTCGGGGAGATTGACCTTGTTCATTCCCCCGCCGCCCAGGGATAAGATGGTGTGCAGCTCCTCCATCATATAAATATTGTACAGGCAGTCCCGCCCGTCCCTGCTCCAGCCTACATTTTCAAAGCTACCGGACATATATTTCTGCCGGTACAGGTAGTAGGGCTTGTAGCCAAGGGCCCGGAGGGTCTGGTTGGCATACGCCACCATTTGGGCGGCTTCCTCCCAGCTGGGAAGACCTGCCCGGTTTTCAAACAGGTCAGCACCCTTTTTTAATGCAAGGGTGTGCACTGTAATATTAGAGGGGTTCAACGCCGCTACGGTGTCAAGACTGTGGCAAAAGCCCTTCAGGTCATCACCGGGAAGACCGGCGATCAGGTCCATATTGATATCCTGAAAGCCTGCATCCACCGCCTCCTGATAGCGCAAAAGCACATCGGCCGCTGTGTGGGGGCGTCCGCTTGACCGCAGAACACGGTCCACCATACTTTGGGGATTGATGCTCATACGGTCTGCTCCGTGGCGGCGGATGGAAGACAGCTTTTGGGCATCCAGAGTATCCGGTCTGCCGCCCTCCACCGTAAATTCCAGACAGCGGCTCAGATCGAAGCTGTCTTTGATACAATCCAGAAGCGCCGTCATTTGCGCTTCCGACAAGGTGGTGGGGGTGCCTCCGCCTATGTAAATGGTACGAACCCGGTGTCCGGAACTTTCCAAAAGTTTTCCGGTGAGCACCAGTTCTTTTTCCAGCGCCTGCAAATAGGGGGTCAGAAGCTCCGTGCGCTTGCCGATGCTTCGGCTGACAAAGCTGCAGTAGGCACAGCGGGTGGGACAAAAGGGAATGCCCACATACAGGGAAATGTCCTTTTCGGACAGAAGCTCTGCCGCCCGGACGGTGGACCGGGAGCACTCCAGTGCCAGCTGGCACCGATCGGCTGTGACAAAGTAAACATCCTCCATCAGCTTTCGGGCAGAATGCTCCGTGCCGCCCTCCAGAAGGTGTTTTGTGGTGATCTTGGTGGGGCGGACCCCTGCCAGCGCGCCCCAGGGGGGCAGCTGGGAAAGATGGGGCACAGCGGCCAGATAATAGCTTTGCTGTAAAATGCGGCGGCGCAGACGCACCGTTTCTTCCGAGGCTTTCAGCCTGCGGCTGGCGCGGGTGGTTTTGCCGTTTAAGGTGATCGTTGTCACCGCGGTGATATAGGTTTTCCCCCGATGCACAGAAGATACTGCCTCGCCCTGATCCTCTACGGAAAACAGGGCCATTTGCAATTGTTCCACCGCATACCGGTCCTGATGTCCGTTCAGTGTCAGTTTCATATTGATTCCTTACTTCATATAGGGATTGTAGGTTCGCTCATCCTGCAAGGTGGTGGAAGGGCCGTGACCGGGATAGACCGTGTAGCTGCCTTCCAGCGCCTTCAAGCGGCGAAGGGAGCTTAAGATGGTGGCCCAGTCTCCACCGGGCAGATCGGTCCTGCCGCAGGAGTCCTGAAACAGGGTGTCGCCGGTGAATAAGGCGTCTTCCGCGGCAATGCACACAGAGCCGGGGGTGTGACCGGGGGTGTGGAGGATCTTCAGGGTGATATCTCCCAAATTCAGCACATCTCCCTCCCCGTAGGTGTGGGTATAGAAGATCGGGCCGTTGGTCATCTGGGGCGGCATAGAAAGGTCCTCCGGGCAGATGTATACCGGACAGCCGGTTTCCGATGCCAAAAAGCCTACGCCGCCTACGTGGTCAAAATGCCCGTGGGTGAGCAAAATGGCGGCAAGGGTCTTGCCTTGCATATTTTTCAGGATATCTCCCGATTCATAGCCGGGATCGATGACAATACAGCGATCAGACCCTTCCTTGCTGACAATATAGCAATTTGTCTGATATGCCCCCAGGGGCAAAGTGTTGATATGCAACATAATGTTAACTCCTGTATAGAGAATTTATCATACCTTCGTGTCATCGCGAGACCAGTGCGCACACTGGTTGTGGCGATCTCCCCGGTTGGATCGTCAAAGGGGCAAGGAGATTGCCGCGGGCATAAATGCCCTCGCAATGACACAGAAAACTGTTAACCTCATCTTCTCGGTGTATCCATCAGCTGGTCCGTGTCCAGGATCAGGGTCACCGGGCCGTCGTTGACGGATGCCACCTGCATATCTGCGCCGAACCGGCCGTGCTGCGGGGGATAGCCCAGCTCCCGGCAAATGGCCAGAAACCGCTCATACATCTCATTTCCCAGCTCCGGGCCGGCGGCATCGGTAAAGCTGGGACGGCGACCCTTGCGGCAGTTGCCGTAGAGGGTGAACTGGCTGACTACCAGCACATCACCGCCCACCTCCGAAAGTCCTAAATTCATTTTTCCGTTTTCGTCCTCGAAGATCCGCAGACCCAGGGCTTTTTCTGCCAGATAGCGGCACTCCCGTTCTGTGTCTCCGGGACCAACGCCCAGCAGGATCAAAAAGCCCTTGCCGATCTCACCGACTACCTGGCCATCAATGGCAACAGATGCGGATCTTACTCTGGTTAATACTGCTTTCATACTTTTTTCCTTGTACACACAATTTAGATATACACGAGTTGACAATTGACAGTTATTGTATTTCCTTCGGAAATGATTTTGATTAAATGCGCTTTTAACTGTCAACTGTTCACTATCAACTGTAAACTGTTTATCGCCAGATAAACTTAGTTTTGGCCGCGGCGGGAGCCGACCACATCCCGGATGTTCAGAAGCTTACTGCGGATGGAATCCAGCTCCCCAACATCCTTAACTTCAAACCGCACTGTAAACACACTGCGTCCGTCGGGCAGGTCCTTGCCGTTGAGCTCCTTGACCCGAACCCGGTTGGTGGTCATAACCGTAGCCACATCCAGCAAAAGGCCGTCTCTTGTGATGCAGTCCAGCTCCAGAGTGGTTTCGAAGGGCTGGTCGTCAATATTTGCCCAGCGCACACGCACCCAGCGGGAAGCCTGAATGGGCTCACCGCGGTGGGCGGCATTGGGGCAGTCAGCCCGATGGACACTGACACCGAAGCCCTTGGTGATAAAGCCGGCAATGGCATCTCCGGGGACCGGAGCACAGCACTTGGCAAATTTGATCATACAGGAGTCGATGTCCTCCACGATCACTCCGTTGACTGCGTGGCGGTTGCGCTTGGCGACCTCCGAGTCCGGATGGGTGCGAAGCGGGTTCTGGTACTGGGATTTTTCGTTGCTCTGGGCCTTCACTGCCCGGTTGATATCATCCCGAATGCGGCCAACTGCCTTCACAGCGGTCAGGCCGCCGTAGCCAATGGCGGCGTACATATTTTCCCAGCTGTCAAAGGACAGCTTTTTCAGCAGCTGAGGACTGACCTCCGGGTCGATGGTGATGCTCAAGGGCAAGCCGGCCCGCTTCATTTCTGCTTCAAAGGAGGACCGTCCGTAGACGATATTCTCCTCCCGCTTTTCCTTTTTGAACCACTGCTTGATCTTTGTGCGTGCCTGATTGGATTTACAGATATTCAGCCAGTCACGGCTGGGACCCTTGGCGGTTTTGGAGGTGATGATCTCCACGATATCGCCGTTTGTCAGGGGGGTGTCAATGTTGCAGATCCGGTTGTTGATCTTTGCACCGGTGAGGGAATTGCCGACACCGGAGTGGATGGCATAGGCAAAGTCGATGGGCGTGGAGCCGGAGGGCAGAGACACGATCTTGCCCTTGGGGGTGAAGACAAACACCTCGTCGTCGAACATATCGATCTTCAGAGAGTTTACATAATCTTCCGCATCCGTGTCCTGCTGACCTTCCAGCAGGCGGCGCACCCATTCGAAATCCTTTTCGTTACTGCCCTCGCCGCCCTGCTTGTATTTCCAGTGGGCGGCGATGCCGTATTCTGCCGTTTCGTGCATTTCCCAGGTGCGGATCTGCACCTCAAAGGGGATGCCCTGGCGACCGATCACGGTGGTGTGCAGACTTTGGTACATATTGGGCTTGGGGGTGGAGATATAGTCCTTAAACCGTCCGGGCACCAGGTTGAAAAGATCGTGAATGTGTCCCAAAACATTGTAGCAGTCGGGAATGGTGTCCACGATCACCCGGAAGGCGTAAATGTCGTACAGCTCATCCAGGGTCTTCCCCTGCAGCTGCATTTTCCGGTAAATGGAATAAACGTGCTTGATCCTGCCGTAGGTCTTGCTGTGGATGCCCGCACTCTCCAGCCGCTCGGTGATCCGCTCCTGAATGCCCAGCATAAAGGCCTGATCGTGCTCCTTGCGGGCGGTCAGATGGGACATAATATCCTCGTAATCCGCCGGGTCCAGATATCTGAGAGCAATATCCTCCAGCTCCCACTTGATCTTCTGCATACCAAGGCGGTGAGCAAGGGGGGCATACACATCCATCGTTTCCCGGCACTTGAGGATCTGCTTTGCAGGGGACTGGTACTGCATCGTGCGCATATTGTGCAGACGGTCAGCGATTTTAATAAGTACCACCCGAATGTCCTTGGACATTGCCATAAACATTTTTCGCAGGTTTTCCATCTGTGCCTGCTCGGTGCTGGAGAAATTGGCACGGGTCAGCTTGGTGACGCCCTCCACCATTTCCGCGGTGGTGCGTCCGAACAGATGGGAAATTTCCTCGAAGGATGCATCGGTGTCCTCGATGCAGTCGTGAAGCAGGGCGGCGAGCACCGCCTCCAGGTCCAGACCCATTTCCACAACCACCTGGGCAACTGCCAGGGGGTGAATGATGTAAGGAGATCCGTCCTTGCGCTTCTGGTCCTTATGTTTTTCACAGGCATAGGCAACGGCCTTTTCGATCCGGTCCATATCCACACCGGGCAAATGCTTGCGCAGGGTCCGGCACAGGCTGTCATAATGTTGTTCGTAACTTTCCAAGTTTATCAGCTCTCTTTCGCGTTTTGCAAATGCTGCATCGTCCGGCTTTGGCTCAGGTCTGCTTTGTCCTGACGGGGAACCAGACAAATGAAAATATGCTTATGGTGACGGCGGGTCTGCAAAAGACCCACATCGGAGAAAATATCCAGACAGATCAGCAGCTTTTCCAGGCTCAGGGGCATACCGGACCAGCGCACGATCTTCCGGCACAGGCAGAAGGGGGTCTCCTGAAGGGCATCTGCACAAAAGGTGGAAAGATACCGCCAGACGGTGCCTAAAACACTACGGTCCGGAAGGAGCATTTCTGCCTGGGCGGAGGTAAGCACCCCACCCTTCAAGGCCCGGTAGTTGTCACACTGGACCGAACATTCTGCGCTGCAGGAGGGGCGGATGTCTGTTACGTTCATCTGCACAGACCGCTCGCCGCGAAATTCGTTTACCTGGGGCGTAAAGGCAATGTCCACCGTCTCCCCCTGTGCAATGGATGCACTTTGGGCGCTGGCAGAAAAATAGATAGCATTAAAGCCATACCGCCCACTGCGCAGACGCAGACGCATATGCCGCCCACTGCCCACCTGGGAGATCTTTTCGATGAGCAGATCCTTCATTACCAGCACAGGCTTGGGACAGCCGTTGCCGCAGGGCTCCAGAGCATTCAGGGAGTCCACATTGGGCAAGGTCAGAAGCTCCGGAGGAATGGCGCAGTCTGTTTCCAGAACGGTCCGGGGACCGGACTCGGAGCAGTGCTCCCGCACAAGGGCAGAGATCTGCTGGCGGAAGGCGGGGATCTGAGAACGGTGAATGGTAAAGCCGGCGGCAAGCTCGTGTCCGCCATAGCTTTCCAGCAGGGGGGACAAGGTGCTCAGCGCTCCAAAGAGATTGAAGCCGCCGTAGCTGCGGGAGCTGGCCTTTCCGTGATCGCCGTCCAGGCAGATCAAAAAGGTGGGACAGCAGAATTCCTCGGCGATGCGACTGGAAACGATACCCACGACCCCCTGATGCCAGCTTTCCTCAGCCAGAACGATGGCGTCCGGTGTCTGGCCTTCGGGAAGCATACCCACAGCCTGCTGATAGATCTCCGATTCCACTACCTGCCGCGTGCGGTTAAGCTCACACAGCGCTTTTGCCAGGCTTTCTGCCTGCTTGGGGTCCTTGGTCAAAAACAGCTCCACAGCCAGATCGATCTGACCCATACGGCCTGCGGCGTTGATGCGGGGGGCTAAAATATAGCCCACAGAGGAGGTGCAGATGGTTGCCTGATCGCAGTTGCTTTGGGCCATCAGGGCGGCAATGCCCGGACGGGGATGGCTGCGAAGTGCATTCAGACCGTGGTGCACAAACACCCGGTTTTCCCCCTGCAGGGGCATTACATCCGCCACCGTACCCAGGCAGACCATATCTGCGTAGTCTCTCAGGACCTGCATCTGGTCGCCGCACAGGGCGCCGGCAAGCTTGAAGGCCACGCCCACACCGGAGAGCATTTTGTGGGGATAGCCGCCGTCCTTGCGGTGGGGGTCTATCACAGCCACAGCCTCCGGAAGCATATCCTTACATTCGTGGTGATCGGTGATCACCAGATCGATGCCCAGCTGCTTGCAAAGTCTGGCTTCGTCGATGGCGGTAATGCCGCAGTCAACGGTAATGATCACGGTGATGCCCAAGCTGTGAAGATGGTTGATGGCAATGGAATTTAAGCCATAGCCCTCCTCCAGCCGGCCGGGGATATAGGGGGTGCAGTCCGCACCCAGACGGCGCAGAAAATCGGTCAGCAGACAGGTGGAGGTAATGCCGTCCACATCATAGTCGCCAAAGACTGCGATCTTCTCGCCCTGCTGCAGAGCGCGGGCGATCCGCCCCAGAGCCAGATCCATATCCGTCAGCAGGAAGGGATCCAACAGCGGTCCGTTGCAGTCTAAGTATTTGTGGGCATCCTGCGGGGTGCAAATCCCGCGGGATGCCAGAACCATAGCAGAAAGGGGCGCATAGCCGCCTCCTACCAGGGCGTTGACTGCATCCATTTTCGGTTCACCAATATTCCAAATTCCGTACTTCAAAGCATAACACATCCAATTTTATCATTTCTGTCTATTATATCAAAAATGGAGGAAATGCACAATACCTTTTTATAATGCAAAATGCAAAGTACAAAGTGCAAAATATTTCCCTAGGGATGGCTGTCGAACATATTGGCGGTCAGGGACCGGGTGGCGGCGGCGAGCACCGGGGCAAAAAGCATTCCCAAAACCCCGAAAAGCTTATAGCCCACATAGAAAAAGATCAAAGTGACCAGGGGGTCAAGACCGATCTGCTTTCCCACCAGCCTGGGCTCCAGTACGGTGCGTATCACAAGCGCCGCGGCGTAGGTGATGAACAGTCCGATGGCCTGAAGGGTGTTTCCCTGCAGCGCGGCAATGATCCCCCAGGGGATCAGCACTGCACCGGTGCCCAGCACGGGCACCGCATCTACGATCGCTACCGGCAGTGCCCACACGGGCCCGTAGGAAATGCCGGAGGCAAACAGACCCACCGCCAAAACGCCGTAGATGATCGCCATCATTTTCAGCTGTGCCCGCAGCCACGCGCCCAGAGTCCTGCGCAGCTTTGAAAGGGCGGGACGGCAGCGGTCCTTCCATTTTTCAGGAAGTCTGGCGGAAAGCTGCTTCTTTAATTGGGGCAGACGGGCGGAGATCATAAAGCCTGCCAGAATGCCGGTGATCAGGCCAATGGCGCCGCTGGGGACCCGGCTGATCAGATCTCCCAGAAGACCGGGGATTTTGCCCGCAAGCCGGGAGAAGAAGGAACTGCCGCCGCCAAACAGCTCCTGCACCAGCCGGGTAAGCAGGGCCCCCGGCCCGTCCGGTACCCGCCGGGCAAGGTCCAGCAGCCACCCTTCCAGCAGGGCAAGCCCCTGTTGGACGGTTTTTTGCACATTGCCAAGGGCACCGGCCAGCTGTCCCATTTCCTTCACCGCCAGAGCGCCAATGAGCCACAGGGTAGTGATCAGCAAAAGCAGGGTGACCGATACCCCCAGACCGGCGGCAAGGGGACGGGGAAGCTTCAGCTTTTTTACCCCCAGACGGACGGCAGGCTCGGCCCCCAAAGCGATCAGCCAGCCCAGAACGAAGGGCATCAGAAGCGGCCAGAGATAGCGCACAGCCAGAAAGAAAACCAAAAAAGCCGCCGTGACCGTTAAAATTTTGCGTACGGAGAGTGTAGACATTTGTGCTCCTTTCGTATTCACAGCAAGGATAAATAGCTTGCATTTTCAAAAATATGTGATACAATGTATTCAGATCTAGCCGAAAAATCGTGTAAAAACACATAACCGGGAGGCAGACAATGGGAAAAGAACCGAAATATTATATCGTTGAAGCATCCGCATTGCCGGAGGTTTTTCTGAAAGTGGCAGAGGCAAAGCGCCTGATGAGTACCGGACAGGCGTCCACTGTGAACGAAGCTACCCGTATGACGGATATCAGCCGCAGTGCTTTTTATAAGTATCGGGATGCGGTCATTCCCTTCCAGAATATGATGACCGGACGGATCATCACCTTCCAGCTCCTTCTGCACGATGAGCAGGGCTTGCTTTCCCGTGTTCTGGAGCTGTTTGCCCAGACCCACGCCAATATTATCACTATCAATTCCATTGTGCCCACCAACGGTTGTGCGGTGGTCACCATTTCTGCAGAAACGATGGAGCTGACGGTCCAGCTGGAAGAATTGCTGCGGCTGCTGCGGCAGACTGCCGGCGTGATCAAGGCAGATGTTTTGGCAGGTTAATGCTTGAAAACTTCGGGCGCGTTGCGTTTTGCAACGCGCCCTTTCCGTTTATCGGGCAGAGAGCCGATAAAAATGCTTAATGCTTAATGCTTAATGCTTAATCAAGGGCTTGTAGCGGGCGGGTTGCCGCCCCTGCTTATTAAAATTCATTTCCGAAGGAAATACATTAACTGTCAACTATCAACTGTCAACTGGCACATCAGTGCGTCAAACAAAAACCTACAATTACATCATATCCGTTTTCTTTGGAACGATACCTGATATTCCCTACTAGGCAAAAAGAGGCAAGTGTGGTATAATGCAAAAAACGCGAAGGAGCGATATATGAAAAGTCAAACAAAAAAAGCCCGCAGGGGCTTATGGATCGGAATGATCTGCGCCGGTGTGCTGGCGACAGGATTGCTGATCTTCTTTCTGGCAACCGGAAAAAAGACCCAGGAGCCTGCCGATCAGACCTCCCGGGATACCGCAATACAAATAGCACAGACAGAAAAAACCGCGCCCACCACCGCGGAGCCTACGGAAAATCCCCTGCGTCCGGAGGATTTTGCCTATGAGGGAGAATATCTGGACTGCCTGAATATGCCTGCCCGTCTGGGCGTGGATGTGTCCTTCTGGCAGGGGGATATCGATTGGGAGCAGGTGGCCGCGGCGGGGATGGAATTTGCGATGATCCGCCTGGGCTATCGGGGAACCACCCAGGGTGGCTTGGGTCAGGACTCCTATGCCCGGATCAATTATGAAAAAGCCACCGCCGCAGGACTGCAGGTGGGCGGCTATTTCTTCTCCCAGGCGGTGACGGTGGAGGAAGCCGTGGAGGAGGCGCAGTATGTGCTGGAAATGATCCGGGACTGGGATGTGCAAATGCCCATTGTCTATGACTGGGAATACGGCGGCGCAGACAGCCGCACTGCCAATATGGACGCAAGGACCCTGACAGACTGCACCCTTGCCTTTTGTGCCGCCATCGAAGAAGCGGGCTATGAGGCAATGATCTATTTCAACGAAGATCAGTCCCACAAGGATATGTACTTAGGGGAGCTGACCGGATATCGGTTCTGGCTGGCGCAGTACGGGCAGATGCTCAGCTACCCTTACCGGGTGGATATGTGGCAGTATACCTGCACCGGCTCCGTCCCCGGCATCGAAGGCAATGTGGATATCAACCTTTTATTTGAGTACGAATAAAAAACAGGTCTCTGGCAAAACGCATTTTGCCAGAGACCTGCTTTATTCTGTTTTCGGGGCGGCAGGCTTTTTGTGTCTGCGGCGGTAACGGTTTCTGTTGGGCTTTTTCGGTGCCTCTCCTTCCGGCTTGGGTGCTTCCGGTGCCGGATTTTGGGCGGGCTTTTCTGCAGGCTTTTCTGCGGGCTTTTCCCCGGCCTTTTGGGACTTGGACCTGTGATGTCTTCTGCGGTGGGAGCTGCTTTTCGGCTTG
The DNA here is from genome assembly GCA_045587925.1 of Faecousia sp. GTDB lineage: Bacteria > Bacillota > Clostridia > Oscillospirales > Oscillospiraceae > Faecousia. Next base: position 6,171 of record JAZNDF010000024.1, on the reverse strand, counting down.
GGTGCCTCCGGTGCTTCCGCAGGAGAAACAATATGCTCCTCGGCGATGGTCTCTTCACTGTAACGGAACTTGATGGAGTCCAAAACCAGCGCCTCGTTATCCTCTGTCTTGGAGGCCCGCCGTTTTGCACCGGAAATGGGTGCCAGATCGTCGGGGATGGGGGGATCGTTCTTTTTGGCCTTGCCGTTGCGCAAAATTGCAATGTCTTCGTTGCGGTAGACGCCGGTGTTTTCCAGAGCGCTCTCCAGCTTGACCTTCACCCGCTGGCGCATCAGGTCGATCTCCACGACCGTTCCTCTGCCGTCGGGGGTGTCCACCAGGGAGTCCATTTTCGGACTGCTGCGGATCAGATCCTCATAGGCATCCTGCTCGTATTTCAGACAGCACATCAGTCTGCCGCAGGTGCCGGAAATTTTAGTGGGATTTAAGCTTAAATTCTGGGTCTTTGCCATTTTAATGGAAACAGGCTGGAAATCGTCCAGAAAGCTTGCACAGCAAAAGGGTCTTCCGCAAATGCCCAGACCGCCGACCATCCGTGCCTTATCCCGCACGCCGATCTGGCGCAGCTCGATGCGGGTGTGGAAATTGCTTGCCAGAATTTTCACAAGCTCCCGGAAATCCACCCGCTCATCGGCGGTAAAGAAGAACAGAAGCTTACTGCCGTCAAAGGAACATTCCACACTTACCAGCTGCATATCCAGCCTTAAGGAATCCACCTGCTGCAGGCAGAACTGATAGGCTCTGCGCTCCTTTTCCTGATTTTCCGCGGCGACCTTCCGGTCCTGCACATTGGCAAGGCGGATCACCGGACGCAGGGGCGTCACCACATCCTTCTGGGGAATAAGATGGTTGCCGTTGATGCAGGTGCCGTATTCCGGGCCCCGTGCGGTGTCGATGATCACCGCGTCACCGGGCTTGCAGGTAAGCCGGCCCGGATTAAAATAATATACCTTCTGTCCGGGACGGAACTGGATATCTACCACCTGAACCGTGGACGGTTGTTTTTTGTGTTCGCTCATTTTATAGACTCCTTCTTCATTGCAATGCCCATTGGAGATAGCCGCATATGGCAGCTACGGATACATTGCCTTGGGTATATTCGATGGATTTTTGCAGATGGGCAATGGCGCGCTTCAGCTCACCGGAGCTGCGGCAGGTGCTCAGCTGCTGAGCCGCAGGGGAAATGGCCTGCATACCGTGGCGGCTCACAAGGGCACTTTGCAAAAGCTGCACCCATTCAATGAAAACCGGAAGGATCTGATCCCGCTTCCACTTTTCCATCGGCACCAGGACCTGCACGAGCCCTACCGCGTCCTTGGCGGCAAAGCTGCGGGCAAAGGCCTCCGTCTGTGGGGTGATGGCGGTCCCGCTTTCCAGCAGGGACAGCGCCTGTCCCAAATAGCCGCCGGAGCGCGTAATGGCACCGGCAAGCTGGGCGCTGTCTGCCTGGGGGAATTTTTCAGTCAGGACCTGCCGCAGGACCTGCTCCGGCAGTGCTCCCAGCGCCAGCTCTGTGCTTCGGGAACGGATGGTGGGCAGAAGCTTTTCCGGATTGTCCGACAAAAGCATAAATACGCCGTAGCTGGGGGGCTCTTCCAGAACCTTCAAAAGGGCATTTTGCCCCTCAATACCCATCTCCTGGGGGAAAATATAGATTTTTCTGTCTGCCTCGTTGGGGAGGATGAACATATCGTCCCGCATCTTGCGGACGATCTTTACAGCCACATTTTTGTGCTCCGGATCGGTGACGGTGATCACATCCGGATGGTTATCGGTCAGGACCTTGCGGCAGGCGGCACATTTTCCGCAGGGGGCATCCGGATCCTTGCACAGGATCATTCCGGACAAAAGCTTCGCCAGCGTCTGCTTGCCGGAGCCCTTGGGACCGCAGATCAGATAAAAATGGGAAATGCGGCCACGGCGGATACTGTGGCGCAGATTGTCCTTCAGCCGTTCATTGCCCAGCAGCCCTTCCAATCCCATACTGACCTCCAAAAGTTTTCTGATAATGTATTATAGCATATTTCGCTTCAGGTATCAACCTTCTGTAATTTCACCGGCAAGGCTTTTGCGGAACAGATCGCGGATCTCTCCGGCGTTCAGTCCCTGTCCGATGGCCCACATCAGCTTTGTCATCGCGGCCTCCGAGGTCATATCCTTGCCCTGGATCACGCCCATATCCAAAAGGCGGTTGCCTACCTGATAGACCTGAAGATCGGAGCTGTCATACAGGCATTGGGTGGTGACCACCACACTGATGCCCGCTTCCACTGCCCGTTGGATACCGGAAAGCCCCCGGTTAAGCACATTAAAGCCACCCAGACCAAAGGCCTCGATCACAATGCCCTTACAGCCCATATGCAAAAGGGCATCGAAAATTTCTGTTTTCAGACCGGGGGTGAGCTTCAGAAGAAAAACATCCTTGCTGACGGTGTCCAGCAGCTGGGGGGTTCCCACAGCCGAAGGCAGGACCTTTTCGTTTATCACCAGTCCCCGATGGGAGACCACCGCCGCATAGCGGGAATTCACACTTTCAAAGGCGGCAAAATCCGATGCCCGCACCTTCACTGCCCGACAGCCAAGCATTACCTTCCGGTCAAATGCCACAAACACACCGGGCTTGCCGGCGGCGGCCATCGAAAAGGCTGTGCGCAGATTGTCCGGTCCGTCAGAGAAGGGGTCAGACAGGGGCAGCTGAGAGCCGGTGAACACCACGGGAATAGGAATATTTGGAAGCATAAAGGTAACTGCCGAGGCGGTGTAAGCCATCGTGTCTGTGCCGTGGGAGACCACGATGCCATCATAGCTGTCCTTCCGGGAGAAAATGTGCTGGGCGATCTGCTGCCATTCCTCCGGACGGATGTTGGAGGAGTCCAGGCACATTACATCCTGCACAGAAATATCGTAATAGTCACAAAGCCGATCGATCTGCTTCTGCATAATCCGGGAATTGCGGGGCTCCAGACCCTCTTCTCCGGGCTGGCAGGCAATGGTGCCGCCGGTGGTCAGAAGCAGGATGCGTTTCTTTTGTTCCATAGGCTTGACCTTCTTTTCCTATTTTTCCATTCTCCATTATAACTTGCAGGTGCCAAAATAGCAAGAAGAAAACAACAAAATCCTGTTTATCGGGCAGAAGTCCGATAAACAATTGACAGTTGATAGTTGACAGTTGACAGTTAATGTATTTCCTTCGGAAATGATCAAATACGCGACGGACCGCTACCTAAACAAGAAAGACTACCGTCGCGTCATTCTGAGCGAAACGCAGTGAAGTCGAAGAATCTACGCATTTATTTAACTTTACAGGAAAAATCGGCGCCAAGATCCTTCGACTCGCATTGCTCGCTCAGGATGACGCGTTTTTCATTTTTGTTGCTTCAGCTATCTGTCGCGAATAATTGTCCATTGTCCATTCGCGCACCAGTGCGTCAAACAGGAATTTGACAAAAATGGGAGGTGGCGTTCTGCCACCTCCCGAAAGGGTGTTCACTGTTGATTTCTTGCCTGCAGCTGCAGCTCGTGTTCGCGGATGAGGCGGGCCTTGTCCTTGTCTGCAAGTTTGTACATAATGGGATATACCACCAAAAGGGCGGCAGAGCCGATGGCACAGATCCACAGGAAAAGGTCGTAAGAGCCCAGCTTGTCGAAAATAATATTTGCCGTAGGGCCGGATACGATGCCTGCCAGAGAAGCGCACGCCATTACGATACTCAGGCAGGATGCCTGGGCCTGATAGCCAAACAGGGCAGAGCTTAAAAGGGGCATCATTACGGAGGTCACCGGAAGGGATGCGGAGAAAATGATCACCGCAGTCAGTGCGATGGCGGGAGCTTCCGCGAAGGCGAACAGCGCACCTGCAATGCCGGTGGCGGCAATGCAGACCAGCATCACCCGCTTTGCACCCACCTTGTCAGAGAATATGCCACAGCCGAACTTCACAGCAGCCAGCACCAGCATCAGGGTGCTTTGCATTGCGGCGGCGCGGGAGGCGGTCATTCCCACATCCTGCAGATGGGGGATCATAATTGCCAGCATACCGCCGGAGAAGAAGCAGGAAAGGAATGTACCTGCCACCAGAAGATAAAACTCCGGACTGCGGCGCATTTCCTTGAAGGTGTAGCCGATCCAGTGATCGTTACCCTCTTTTTTCTTCGTTTCCCGCTGACCGTCTCCGAAGGGCCTGAGCCCTTTTTCCTCCGGGCGGTCACGGACCAGGATCAGGATCGCCACGGCGATCACTGCGATAAGGACCATAGCAGTCAAATAGGCAATTTTCCAGCCGGCATTTTCAATGATCCCGGAAAGGAGCAGACACATCAGACTGCCGCCCAGACCGGTGGCCGCGGTAACGGCACCCAGCACTGCGCCCTGATGGCGGTGAAACCAGGCACCCACCAGCCGGGGAGGACCGGCACTGATACACACGCCGTCGGCAAGACCGTAAATGATCATACCTATGGCATAGACGGCAAGACCGTTGCTGGCAGAAAGAATGCCGAAGCCTGCGATCACAATCAGCAAAAAGGCGAAAACCGACTTGCGGTAGCCATAGCGCAGTAAAACCGCGCCGGACAGGAAGGTACCCACCACGCTGGAAACAGCCTTGAGACTGCTCATCAGGGAAAAGGCACTTCGGGAGACGCCAAAGTCCTCCGATACCGGAAGAAAGAATAAGGTCAGATTGTTGTTCGTGCCTCCGTGGATAGTCAGCTGAAGCAGAACGAGCGCTACGATCAGCCAGTGATAGTGCTTTTTGATAAAAGACATAAAGGCACCTCCCTTTATGATGTCAGCTACATTATATTGCACCGGCACAGAATGTCAATATCAATTTTTTGCTTATCTAAAAGAACTGAAAACGCAGTCTTGTATTGCAATTTTTTCCGTTTAGATGTAAAATACAAATAAAAAAGGAGGATCAATTATGAATGTTTTGGTTACCGGCGGTGCCGGTTATATCGGCTCTCACACCTGCGTGGAGCTGCTGGAGAGCGGCTACGGGGTCATCGTGGTGGATAATTTGTGCAATTCCAATCCGGAGTCTCTGAACCGGGTGCAGGAACTGACCGGAAAGACCCTGAAGTTTTACGAGGGAGATGTGCGGGACGAGGCTCTGCTGCAGAAGATTTTTGCGGAAAATGAGATCGGTTGCGTGATCCATTTTGCCGGACTGAAGGCCGTGGGCGAAAGTGTAGCAATGCCCTGGGAGTATTATGATAATAACTTAAATTCTACTTTGGTGCTGACAAAAGTAATGAAGCAAGTGGGGATGAAAAATCTGATCTTCTCCTCCTCCGCTACTGTTTATACCGCCGACAACGAAATGCCCCTGAAGGAAAGTAGCCGCACCGGTCATTGCACCAACCCTTACGGCTGGACAAAATATATGACCGAGCAGATCCTCTCCGGAATGGCTCACGCAGACGATCAGTGGAGTGTGGTGCTTCTGCGGTACTTTAACCCCATTGGCGCCCACAAAAGTGGCAGGATCGGCGAAGATCCCAGAGGCATTCCCAATAACCTGATGCCTTACATTACCCAGGTGGCAGTGGGCCGCCGGGAGAAATTAAGTGTGTTCGGCGACGATTATGATACGCCTGACGGTACCGGCGTGCGGGATTATATCCACGTGGTGGACTTGGCAAAGGGTCACGTGGCGGCGGTAAAATACGCTGCAGAGCATAGCGGCTGTGAAGTGTTCAATCTGGGCACAGGCACCGGTTATTCTGTGCTGGATATGGTCAAAGCCTTCCGTCAGGTCAATCAGGTGAATGTGCCTTATGTGATCGCACCCCGCCGCCCCGGTGATCTGGCTACCTGCTATGCAGACCCCCAAAAGAGCCGTCAAATCCTGGGCTGGGTGGCAGAAAAGAATCTGCAGGATATGTGCCGGGACGCCTGGAACTGGCAAAAGAATAACCCTAAGGGTTATGGTGAATAAACAATAGGGCAGTAATAAATTCAGGATAAAAGAAAATAATTTAGGGAGGTAGCTCAAGCGCCGAGCCACCTCCCTCTTTTTATCAAATTTCTGTTTGACAGCTTGTTCGTAGGGGACGCCGCCCTCGGCGTCCCATCTGTATTTTTGGGGTTCGATGCCCCAAAAATACAGAAATATTGACAAACTGCAGGAAATCCGCCCATCGAGGTCGGATTTCCTGATGGGACGCC
>JAZNDF010000023.1:0-1550 GCA_045587925.1 Faecousia sp. | reverse complement strand
ATCACGGAAGATGGATAAAATGTAAATGCATAATAACGGCGGGAACAAGCCCCTGCGCCCTACCTGAGTGATTTGTAGGGTGTGGGTTTGCTCCCGCCGATAGTCTTTTATTATATTCAAACAGGATCAAAATATTGATTTAATTCAATATTTCTTCATAGCATTTGAACATTTACACTGCTAAGCCAGTGTGCTACAATCATAACAACCACTTCTATATTCAAATTATTATCAAATCAGAAAAGGAGCTTTCGTTATGCTATTTATCAAGAACGGTCATATTATGACGATGGTAGGTTCTGATATTGAAAATGGTTGTATTCTTATAGGAGACGACGGCAAGATCGTATCCGTAGGAAGTGACCTTATCCCTCCCGAAGGCGCACAGGTTATCGACGCACAAGGGCGGTTGGTAACGCCCGGCTGTGTGGAAGCCCATTGTCACTTGGGATTGAGCAATCCTAAGCCCGAAGTAGGAGATGTTAACGAGAAAAGCGATCCCATCACACCCCAGATGCGTGTGATCGACGGCTTCAATCCCAATCAGGATCAACTGAAGGTTGCAATGCAAAGCGGTATTACTACAGTTTGCACCGGTCCCGGCAGTGCTAACATCATCGGAGGAACCTTTGGTGCCTTCAAAACCGCAGGCACACGGGCAGATGATATGGTGGTCAAGCATCCCATTGCAATGAAATGTGCCTTTGGTTACAATCCTAAAAATGTATACGGCGGTATGAAAAAAGCTCCCTACACACGTATGGGTACCGCTGCCCTTTTCCGGGATTTCTTAAACAAGTGCAAGAAGTATCTGGAGGATAAGGAAAACGGCAAATCACCAGCCTTTGACAGCAAAATGGAGGCTATGATCCCGGTGCTGAAAAAGGAAATTCCCCTGAAAGCACACGCCCATCGTGCCGACGACATTTTCACTGCTATTCGTATTGCCAAAGAGTTTGACCTTCGGATCACTCTGGATCACTGCACCGAAGGTCATCTAATCGCGGACGAACTGGCAAAGGAAGGTTTTCCCGCTCTGGTAGGACCTGCCTTCTATGTTCCTAAGAAATCCGAACTCTGGAATAAAAGCTTTGCCACCCCTGCTGTACTTCACAGCGCCGGTGTATCAGTCAGTATCATTACAGATGCCTCTGTCACACCTATTCAGTATCTTCCTCTTTGTGCCGGTCTGGCAGTCAGCGAGGGACTGCCTTTGGAAGAAGGCTGGAAAGCCATTACCATCAACCCTGCCACCCATAACGGCATTGCCGATCGGGTAGGCAGCTTGGAACCCGGCAAGGATGCAGATGTGGTCATTTGGACGGCAGATCCCCTGATCCACATCGGTGGAAAGGCTTACACAACCATCATCAACGGCAAGGTGGAATGGCAGGCATAACCGCTTTCTTCATTCTCATTTACATATGTTTTCAAAATCACAAACAGGCTTGACCGATCAGTCAAGCCTGTTTGTGTTAGAATAATGTGGTTTTCCAATAAAAGTATTATTCGATCGGTTTGATATCCAAATGGTAATCGATCGTACCCAT
>JAZNDF010000022.1:0-3979 GCA_045587925.1 Faecousia sp. | reverse complement strand
TGAGGTCATCAGTATGACCAACGGTGAGCCCGGCTCCGGACTGATCTATGCAGGCACCTGGAATACAGACTACGCAGTTTCCTACAATATTAATACCGGCAAGCAGGAGCTTACCTTCAAAACTGCCGGTCAGTCGGACTCGATCCTCTGGTATCAGGACAAGCTGTATGCGGCTTGTTACAGTGCTACAGTGCTTGTGGAGTGCTATCCTGAAACAGATAAGGTGATTCAGCGCTTTAAGCTGGATCACGAGATCACCGGGCAGAAGCGATTGCCTGCAATTACCGCAGGGGATGGATATGTGTTCGTAGGCACCATTCCGGATTCCGGACTGACTGGCGGCGCAGTTACCAGCTACAACACCCAGACCGGTGAATACCACTATAAGCGCCATATTGTACAGGATCAGTCACCGATCTCCCTTGCATATTACGACGGTATTGTATATTGCGGTATGTCCCTTTACGGCGGTGACGGCGCACCCCTTGCTGAGGGTTCTGCAATGATTGCGGCTTACGACCATCAGAAGGATGAGGTGCTGGCGACTTTGGATGTGCGGGAGCATATTAAGGGCCTGTCCAGTCCTGTTGGTTATATTTATGGTGTAACTGCTGACCCCAATGTGGCGGAAAATGGTCGCATCTGGGCGATCGTCTCGGAAACACTGTTCTGCTTTACCTTTGATAAGGAAACGAAAGCATTTGATGTGCAGGAAGTGATCTCCTTTAATAAGAGCCTGTATTCTACCACCAGTGGCGTGAATCGCCAGTCAAAAACCCTGCATTTCGATACGGAAAACAATTACATTTACGCGTCCTTCTATCCCACCGGCGGCGGTATGCAATGCATTGAGCTGGCAGACTGGGATGCGCCCGTCGGGGAAGTAAAGGTCGCGGGCAATCAGCGGATTATGGGCTACACACCTGAGGACTGGCTGATGGCCGAAGATGGCAATATCTATTTCGGCAATGGCGGCGATCTGATGATGCTGCCCCTGAATGTGACCGACGAGGATTGGGCGATCGCAGGGGAAGTAGATGCAATGTTTGAGGAAATTCACGAAGGAGAAATCACACTGGCAACGGAAAGTGATATCCGTACCGCCCGTTCTGCTTATGAAAATCTAAACTGGTACTATAAGGCGCTGATTCAGAATTTGGAGCTTTTGCAGGAGGCAGAGTCGGATGTGCTGGAATGCAAGATCGATGCAGGCCTGCTTGCGGCTGGTGAGATCACGGCAGAGGATTATCCGCAAATGAAGGAACTGATCGATGAATACAAAACCCTCAATAAGCGCCAGCAGAGATATGTAAAGAATTATAAGAATTTGAAAGAGGTGTACGATCAGGCCTCTGCCCTCAATGATCAGAAGATCGCTCAGGCAATGCAAAAGCGGATAGACACCCTGAAGGAGCTGTTCCCCCTGACACTGGATGACGAGTCTCAGGTGGTAGCCATCCGCACAGACTTTGATGCGTTGACCGGCACCCAGAAGCTTCTGGTGGACACGACTGTTCTGGAGGATGCAGAAGGTCAGGTGGCAGTTCTCAGAGCGGAATTTGTAAAGCAGGTGGAAGCGCTGATCCAGGCGATCCCCAAGGAGATCACCCTGGAGGCAGAGCCTGCCATCACCGCGGCGAGAACGGCACTGGATAAGCTTTATTCTACGGAGCTGAAGCAGGTTTCCTTCGAGGTGCTGGAAATTGCTGAAGTAAAGCTGAGAAGCTTGCAAAACAGCAAAGCAATGGCTCAGCAGGTGGATGACCTTATGAAGGATGTAGGCATCGTCACCCTGGGGGATAAGGATAAGATCGCTCAGGCACGGAAGCTCTACAATGCCCTGGATGAAGCAGGCAAAGAATTCTGTACCAAGGCTGGAAAGCTGAAGCGCGCCGAATTTATCCTGAAGGCACTGCAATCCTGGGGTATCCCGGTGATCGTAGTTGTAGACCTTGCGACCATTGTCCTGATCTTCCGGAAAAAGCTTTTCAAGAGTAAGAAAAAGGAAGAGATAAACCAATAAGAAAAGAGGTTTAATATGTTCAAGAAACTTTTAGGAGGAATTTTAGCACTTGTATGTTGCCTGAGTCTATTTGTGGGCTGCGGTGACAGCGGTAAGGAAGAAACTCTGGGTGAATACTATAACCCTGCCCTGGAAAATTATGAGGTGCCGGATCTGACCGGTAAAACCGTAGACCTGTATGCCTTTTCCAACTCCGATTGGGATCACGAGACCTCCTGGCTCCTGCCGAAGGTTGAGGAAACCCTGGGTGTCGACCTGAACTATGTGGAGCTGGACAGCTTCTCTCAGCAGATCGCTACGATGATCGCAGAAGGCGATGTGCCCGATATCACATTTGCAAATACCTATAACGATATGTGGGAGACCTTTGGTGACGACGGTGCATATATCAATGTCTATAACTATCTGGATTTTATGCCCAACCTGAAGCGCTATCTGGAAGACCCGGCTCACGCAAACGATGTAAAACGCTACACTGCCCGTGAAGGTGTTCTGTACAGCATCCCGCTGTATTCTCCTGAAGCCTCCGACCCCTATGTGTTCCTATATCGCCAGGATATTTTTGAGGCCAATAACCTGACTTTCCCCACAAATCAGGAGGAATTTGTAAGCGTATTGCGCAAGCTTAAGGAGCTATATCCCAAGTCCTATCCCTTTGTGCTTCGCCAGATCAACGGCAATATGCAAACAGTACAGGCATTCAGTCACCTGTGGGGCGGCACCCATGTGCTGCAGGGTAACTATAACACCATCTTTACTTTGGATGAGAACGGCGAGTACTATATGGCACAGATCAGCAATGCCTACAAGGAAATGGGATTGTTCTTAAATGAACTGACCGCTGAAGGCTTGATGCACCCCTCCTGCGCCACAATGGATACTGCATCCTGGTACGAGGCATTTGCAAGTAACACATCCTTTATTACCTACGATAAGACAGACCGTCTGCCGATGATGAACTACTCCGGACAGGCACTGAGAGCGGAATTCCAGGTAGTCGCCGCCGCACCCTTTAACTTTGGCTCCTATGCAAAGGAAACAGATGAGGTCTCTACCTCTTTTAGCGCAGGTATCGGTTCCGGTTCCGGCTTCTGGTATGCCATTGGCAAGAATGAGAATTTGTCTGTTGCGATGGCCTATGTGGACTGGATGTTCTCGGAGGAGGGTATGATCCTGACCAACTGGGGCATAGAAGGGGAGACCTTCGAATATGACGAAAACGGAGAGCGGAAGTATATCCAAAGCTTCCTGGATGAATACGGCAGCCTGATCGCCACCGGCTTGTATCAGCCCGGACTGGTGGGTGAGCGGATGAAGGGCGCATATAAAGCATCCCTGGATGAATTTGACGCAGCTTCTCTGGAACTGGGTCTGCAGTACCGCGGTAAGCACACTGCCCAGCATATGCTCCGGTACAACGAAGAAGAACAGCTGACCTATGACACCTACGCGCTGGCACTGTTTAACTATGCCCAAAGTCAGTGGCAGAAAATGTATATGGGTCAGAGAAGCTTTGACGAGTGGGATATGATCCTGGAGGAAATGAAGGCAAAGTATCACTACGATGAACTTGTTGCCGTCCACGATTCTGCACTGGAAAGACTTTTACAGGAAAATCCTGCTGAATAAAGACGGATAAATATATAGTTCAGGGAGTGTTGCAATGCTTGCGTTGCAACACTCCTGCGGAGTATAAAATATCGCTTAAAAAATAAAAATAACGGCTTGACATTTTGATAATGCTTTGATATTATATCTGAGCGCTCCGCGGTTGGAGTGCTAAATTTCACAGTTTGAAAAAAATGTTGAGAAAAATTGAAAAAAGTTCTTGACAAATGAATTATGCTGTGGTAAATTAATCAGGCTCACCCCAAACGGGGCGTGCGGACTGTACCTTGTAAATTGAATAACGCAAAGACGAACTATAACACCTTGGACAATTTATTAAAAATGGAT
>JAZNDF010000021.1:0-2189 GCA_045587925.1 Faecousia sp. | reverse complement strand
GTGCTCGTCGTCACCGATCAGCAGACGCTTGGGGTCGGTGGACAGGGTGGTCTTGCCGGTGCCGGACAGGCCGAAGAACAGAGCGGTGTTCTCGCCGTTCATGTCGGTGTTGGCGGAGCAGTGCATGGAAGCCATGCCGTTCAGGGGCAGGAAGTAGTTCATCATGGAGAACAGACCCTTCTTCATCTCGCCGCCGTACCAGGTGTTCAGGATAACCTGCTCCTTGCTGGTGAGGTTGAAGATAGCAGCGGTCTCGGAGTTCAGGCCCAGCTCCTTGTAGTTGGTGACCTTAGCCTTGGCTGCGTTGTAGGAAACGAAGTCGGGCTCGAAGTTAGCCAGCTCCTCTGCGGTGGGAGCGATGAACATATTCTTAACAAAGTGAGCCTGCCATGCCACTTCCATAATGAAACGGATGGCCATACGGCTGTCCTTGTTGGTGCCGCAGAAAACGTCCATGACGTACAGCTTCTTATTGGAGAGCTCTTCCACAGCCAAACGCTTGCACTCGTTCCAAGCTTCCTGGGAAGCGGGCTTGTTGTCGTTAGCGAACTCCTGTGAGGTCCACCACACGGTGTCCTTGGAGGTGTCGTCCATGACGATGAACTTATCCTTGGGGGAACGGCCGGTGTAGATACCGGTCATAACATTGACAGCGCCCAGCTCAGTAACCTGGCCCTTATCGAAGCCCTCCAGGGTGGGGTCTGTCTCAGCTGCGAACAGCTCTTCGTAGCTGGGGTTGTAGACGATCTCAGTAGTACCGGTAATGCCGTACTTGGTCAGATCAAGCTTTGCCATAATTATATACCTCTTTCATTTAAAGTAATACCGCTTTTTCCTTCTGTTCTGGAAAAATCCGGTATCCCATATTTTGCAATTTTATCATACACGATACGAGGAAAAAAATCAATAAATATTGTGTGAATATTTTTATTTCTTTTTTATCAAAAACTTTTTTATCTTCTCTATCTTTACTTTTTTTGCACTTTCGTATACTATAATAAGGATATTATTGTAAAAAGGAGAACCGTCTATGTTACTGTTAACTTCCTCTGCACCCACCCAGCCGGACTATATTGCACTGGCTATGGTTACTGCATTGGCAGCCATCGTGATCATTCTGGTAATCCGCAAGAAGCTTTATTCCAAAAAGCCTGTTGCCGCTCCGGAGCCGGTTGCGGAAACAGTCAAGGATTTTGCTCCCGGCACTGCCGGACAGGTAAAGCTTCACGATGTAGAGCCGAAAACTGCTGCAATGCTTATGGCCATCGTCGCGGACAAGCTGGATAAGCCCCTGAACGAACTGCGTTTTATTTCCATTAAGGAGGTCAAATAATTATGAAGTATGAAATCACCCTGAAGGGAAAGAAATATGAGGTAGAAGTGGAGGTCTGCCAGCCTATGACTGCAGATGCCTTCGCCCAGTATGCCCCTGCTGCACCTGTTGCCGCTCCCGTGGCAGCTGCACCCGCAGCCGCACCCGCTGCCGCTCCTGCTGCTCCTGTTGTTGTGGGCGCAGGCGAAGCTGTGAAGGCTCCTATGCCCGGCACCATCCTGCGTGTAAATGTGACCCAGGGCCAGGCTGTTAAGGAAGGCCAGCTGCTGGTCGTTCTGGAAGCTATGAAGATGGAAAACGAGATCTACGCTCCCAAGGCCGGCACTGTTTCCCAGGTGCTGGTTTCCAAGGGCTCCTCTGTTGATACCGACGCTCCCCTGATCGTCCTGGCATAAGGAGGAACACAATGGAAATTTTATATTCAAACTTCTTGGCCTTCGGCTGGCAGGAGCTGGTTATGATCCTGATCGGCTGTGTGCTGATCTATCTTGCCATTGTTAAGGAAATGGAACCGTCTTTGCTGCTGCCTATGGGCTTCGGCACGATTTTGGTAAACATCCCCTTCTCCGACGCTCTGGTAGGCCCCATCCAGGAGCTTTACAACGCAGGTATTGCCAATGAGCTGTTCCCCCTGCTTCTGTTCATCGGCATCGGTGCTATGATCGACTTCGGTGCTCTTCTCAGCAACCCCAAGCTGATGCTTTTTGGCGCAGCTGCTCAGTTCGGTATTTTCTTCACCCTTTGTATGGCAAGTATTTTCTTCCCCGATTTCCGGGATTTCTTCTCCATTGCCATCATTGGTGCAGCTGACGGCCCCACATCCATTGCCGTTGCCAACAAGCTGGGCTCCAACTAT
>JAZNDF010000020.1:0-14788 GCA_045587925.1 Faecousia sp. | reverse complement strand
GCTGACCTTCACCGCAGGTGTTGGCGAGAACGACTGCGCGGTCCGTGCATCTGTTTGTGAGTACCTGGGCTTTATGGGTGTTAAGATCGATCCCGAGCTTAACAGCAAGCGGGGCAAGGAACTGAAGATATCCACTCCCGACTCCAAGGTGGAAGTGTGGGTCGTGCCCACCAACGAAGAGCTGATGATCGCACAGGACACCGCCGACCTGGTCGCCGCCGCAAAATAATAAAATGTAGGGTCGGCAACCTGCCGCCCGCCAAAACCAAATGTAGGGGCGGCAATCTGCCGCCCGCCAAAGCCAAATGTAGGGAACGGCCTGTGTGCCGTTCCTTTTTTTGCGGGACGGAAAACCGTCCCCTACGAACGACCATCGATGCCCATTCGTAGGGGCGGCAATCTGCCGCCTGCCAAAACCCGCACACTGGTCGTGGGAATCTCCGGGGCATCGATACACTGGAGTTTGCCACAACCAGTCTGCGGACTGGTTTCGCAAAGACACTAACTTAATGACATTGCCCAAGGAGGGGTGTCCCTGCGAACGATCATCGGCACCCGCTCGCGTGGTGACGACGACTCCGGCGTCCCTACTGGTCAACTTGCTTAAAAACCAAAACCCGCAATTGTGCAAAACGACTAACCCCTTCAAAAAACTTCCAATAAAATTAATAAAATGTAAAAAAACCTATTGCAACTTTGGAAAATGTATGGTAAATTAACTGTGCGAAGGTGTACCTATATGCAAAAATGTAGGTACAATTTAACAATTTTTACCCCAGCACCGGCGGTCCGGTGCAATAAACATTTTTTTGTTCAGGAGGAAAAAAGACTATGAAGACAAACTTCAAGCGCCTGTTTGCACTGGTTCTGACTCTGTGCATGCTGGCATCTCTGATGGTCCCCGTCGCCTTCGCAGAAGACGAGGCTGTCGCTGCCCCCTCTGCTAACGTAGCAGAAACCTACCCCATCCGTCTGAAGGATCTGAACCACACGGATCCTGCCACCGCAACCGGTCTGGATGCACTGTTGGTAAAGTTCAGCTCTACCAGTCAGCAGTACCAGTACAACGGCTTCACCTTCGCAAAGCTGGCTACAGCTTATGCAGACGGTGAAGTGAACTGGAACTATGTTGGCACATCCAATGAGTTGACACTCCGTGCAGACCGTGCTTATCAGTTCCGTTTGAACAAGGGCTGGGCAGCTGTCCAGATCCGTGTTGAGAACCCCGGTCTGTATACACTGAACCTGACTACCGACAAGAACACCTACGAGAACTGGGAAAACGAGACCGGCGCTTGGGCTGGCAATGTGACTGCTTACATCATCCCCTTGACCGTTTATGAGCAGGCGATCGTTGACGGCACCACTTCCGTGGAAGGCACCGACGGCACTGTTACCGAGGTTGTCCCCACCGCTGCTGATGTTATCCCCACTCTGATGATCGACGAGTACTGCGTTGGTACCGACAATATGGCTGCTGAAGAGAGTGTTGTCTCCTTCGCTCAGACCCGTATGGACTCCAGCGAATATGTGGTTGTTTTTGAAACCTCCGCATCCAACTACACCCTCAGCGAAATGTCTCTGGTTGGCGAAGCTTATGTCCTGGAAAATGCTGCCACCTACGATATGAACCCCTTCGATCTGACCAATACCGACTACACCACCTGGACCGGCACCGTCAATGAGCCCCTGATTCCTCTCTTTGACGGCTCCAGCACCAATGATTATGTTAGTGTCGGCACCAGTAATGTCTATGCTGAATCCGGCTGGGCTTCCTTTAAGTATAGCGGCACCTGGCGTGCACAAAAGGATGCTATGTTTAACCCCTGCCTGAAGTCTGCAGGCAACTGGGCAGCAATCAAGCTGAATGTTCCTGAATCCGGTGAAATGTATCTGTCTCTGAAGACCGACCGTTCCACCCCCGCAGATCCCTTTGTCAATACCTTCGGCCAGGAGGTTATTGCAAATGTGACCGCTTACCTGGTTCCTGTTTCTGCCGGAATCACAAGCTCTACTGTTGCTGACTATATGACTGCTGATTACTGTGTCGGCACTCAGGACCTGCCTCTGTGGAAGGACACCCTGACCTTCGATAAGGCGAATATCGTAGCTGGCGAATACATTATGATCGCTGTGCTGAACAGTGTTGATGATGGCCGTTATCCCATCTCCGAGATCAGCCTGGATAAGATCGTTGTAGAAGAACTTGCTGGCAACGACAAGCTCACCGGCACCATCGCTACCTACGACTTCGAGATCTACAACAACGAGCGTTACGCTCCCATCTTCACCTACGAAAACGGCACCACCGGTGGCCGTGGCTGGACCAATGGCGCATTTACCGGTCTGGAAGGTGTTTATGAGGCTGGCACCAGCGTAAAGGACATCCTTGCTGCTGACTATGATGCAGGCATCAACAACTTCAAGCTGGAAACCCTGGGCACCATTACTTCTTCCAACTTCGAAGGCGACCTGACCGATACCGATACCGGTCTGCGTATCCAGAAGAAATCTAAAACAGAACAGCCCGAGAGCCAGTATATGGCGCTGCGCATCAATGTTCCTGCTACTGCTATTTATGATGTTAAGCTGAATGCTTCTCACTGGTCCGTTTCCACTCTGAATGTCTACATCTACAGTGCAGACGCAGAGGGCGATGTAGCTGCCAATATGACCGAGGAGAACCTGGCTGGTTCCTTTACTTCCAGCAAGAATGCTTCCTTCCGTGAAGCTCTCTCTGCCGGCGACAACATCATCGTTTTCCAGATCGCTGAAACCACCGCTAAGGAAACCATCCGTCTGACCAGCATCGAGCTGAGCATCCCCAGCACCGAGACCGTTACCTACGACTTCGCGCTGAGCAATAACGAAGCATTTATGAATGCCTGGTATGCTGCAAACGACGGCGTTGAGACTGCTATTTCCAGCGGCGGCAATGCATACAAGTGGACCGGCACCTCCGCAACATTCTATCCTTACAGTGCTATCGCATCCGCATTCGCTTCCGGCGACATCAACTGGGCACTGGGCGCATCCAGCGGTTCTAACCTCAGCAGTTATTCTGCCGGTGAATCTAAGAACTTCCGTATCTACGAGACTAACCTGCGTTGCTTGACTGAAAATTCTGATGTTACCCTGAACTACACCTCCTTCCATCTGAATGTTCCCAGCGAAGGCACCTTTGACATTACTGTCAATTATTCCAAGACCAGTGATAGCTTCAAGACTTATCTGTTCAAGTCTCCTGTGTCCTACGATCAATACAGTGACCGTTTGTACAGTGGTGCTGACGATGAGGGTAATGCAAGAGATGAGTCTCTGTACCTGACTACTTACCTGACCGAGGAGAACCTGGTTCACGGTACTTCTACATACAATGCTCCCGAGGTTAACTTCACCTACACCTTCGAAGAAACCGGCGAGTATGTGATTGCATTTGTTCCTGTCAGAACCGATAAGAATACCTCCGCTTACATCTCCTCCATCGTGATGGAGCCTGTTGCAATCAACTATCTGGCTGACGGCAAGGGCTACGAAACCTTCGAAGATGCTGTTGCTGCTGCTACCGAGTCCGTCGTCCTGCTGCAGGATACCACCGCTGGTGATGTGGTTGTTCCCGCTGGCGTGACCCTGGATCTGAACGGTTTCAACCTGGATGCCGCTTCTGTTGAATTTGCAGCTGCGGCAGAGATCATCGACTCCGCTGACGGCAAGGCTCTGCTCCGTTCCGCTGCTGAGATCGTCTTCAACGAGGACAATGCACAGCTGCCTCTGTACAATGTTGCAAACAACACCTACAAGCTGTTCAATGTGGAAGTTGAGTCCTGCGCTACCACCGGTTCCGCTTCCGCTACCAAGTACTGGTTCAAGGTCAGCTTCTCCAATGCTGCTGCATACGATATGATCGGCTCCAACACCGAGCTGCGTATCCAGGCTGATATGACCGGTGTCATTAAGAATGATAGCGGCTCCTATGTTGCCGGCGACGCCTGGGCTGCAGTTGCAACTGCTGATGTTGCATTCTCCAACACCTGGGTTGCTAACTACGATAAATACATCGTTGTTTCTGCTGTTGGCTCCAACCTGTCTAGCTTCGAGCTGATCCCCGGCGTCACCGCTAACGGTGTTGTGATCTCCGGCGGCGCAATGCACAAGGGCTAATTCCTCTCTGAACAATTTCGGTTCTGTGTTAATTGTTGGATAGAACCCAAATAGAACAATTTCGGATCGTGCCGGAGCAAAAGCTCCGGCACGATTTTCCGTTTTGCTGACAAAGTCCCCCCCCTGTGCACAGGTGTGCACAGGGGATGTTCTGTGTGCAAAACATATCGAAAACCACCGCGTAGGGGACGATGCCCACATCGTCCCAAATGACCCCGTTATTGACCGACCTTGTTGGGCGGATGTGGGCATCCGCCCCTACGAACGACTATCGACACCCGCCCGTAGGGGCGGCAATCTGCCGCCCGCCAAAACCCATCGCTTATCGACAGGTTTCGGACACCCCAGGAGGGGTGTCCCTACGGCCAGGTACGACGCCCTCTTGTAGGGGACGACGACCCCGGCGTCCCGTTGGGGTGGGCGATACGCGCACAGGGGTCGGTTCTGTGTGCAAAACATATCGAAAACCGCCACGTAGGGGACGATGCCCACATCGTCCCACCAAGCCTCCATCTTTTCGATACCTTGCAACGGGCGGTTAACCGCCCCTACGAACGACCGTCGATACCCGCCCGTAAGGGATGATGCCCACATCGTCCCCAATGACCCCGTTATCGACTGACCTTGCTGGGCGGATGTGGGCATCCGCCCCTACGAACGACCATCGATACCCGCCCGTAGGGGCGGCAATTAGCCCCCGCCAAACCAACCTCCTTGCACCAGCCTGTAGCGGGAAGCTAACCCGTCCCCTGCGAACGATCATTGAAACCCGTCTCTTACGAATATCTACCGATCCGGATCGCACAAAAAAGGGGAGGGGCGATTGCCCCTCCTGGATGTTATATATCCTGTTTATCGATCAGCGCGCACAGGTCATTTTGTATTACCGGGTCGCAAACACTGCCGCGGATCGCCCGGATCATATCTTCCTTGCGGAAACGGCATCCGAGGAGCGCCTTTTCCATAACGCCTGGCAATGCCCAATCCATTGCGTCGGAATAAACCTTCACGCCGTTGATCACGCCGCTTTTTGCGGACAATCCAACATCGACCCCACCCCAGGGGAAACGCCCCTGGCAGGAAAAGGTGAAGGGCAGGGGTGCGCCGTATAAATACGCCCAGCTGCCGTACTCTTTCGAAAGCGCCGCAATGTCGGCAAGGTCGCCGTCCGTCAGCTCCAATTTCCCACATTCCATTCCATAGACAACGGAAAAGGCCTGGGCCATCCATTCTTCCATTTTCCCGCAGGTAAGGTCAGACGCCAGCGCCTGCAAATTCACCACCCGCGACCGCACAGAGGAAACGCCCTTCGCCTCAAGCTTCGCCTTGGAGGGACTTAAATACCGCTGGAGCTTCTCCATATCGGCATTTATCAGCAGGGTCCCGTGGTGGTATGCCTTACCCTCGCTGTGGTAAAAGGCATTGCCGGAAAACTTCCGACCCTCTGCCAGAATGTCATTCCGCCCGGAGCGCTCCGCCTGGATCCCCGCAAATTCACAGGCCTTTTGAATTACGGCAAGCTGACGGTCCAGATCGTAATCCTCCTGATTGACCAAAAAGGTAAAATTCAAATTCCCCAGATCGTGAAACACAGCGCCGCCGCCGGAAAGCCGTCTGGCAAGCTTGCCGCCTTCCTCCTCCAAAAGGGCGGTGCGGCATTCTGCCCAGGGATTTTGATTTCGCCCGATGACGACCGTGTTCTGATTTTGCCACAGGTATAAAATGCATACTCCCGCGGTGAGGCGATCCAGCAGATGCTTTTCTAGCGCCAGATTATTATATGGGTCATAGGATCGGCTTTTGTAAATATGTAATTGCTTGATCATAAAGTCACCTCGGTTACCGTTTTTCATTATTATAGGGTTAGGGGGCACGCCCCGTCAAGTAATTTTGAAAAAATCGTTGACAATAATGATATATTTGTGTTATATTTGTGTTATAAATTTACAAGTATAACATTTGAGGGGTCATTATGAACAACATTCGACAGGAACAGATCAAAGATCTGATCGAGACACAAAAGGTGGTTTCCATCCGTCAGATACAGGCGCTTTTACCCGATGTGTCCCTTATGACCATCCACCGGGACCTGGACGCCCTGGTGGCTGATGGCAGCATTGTGAAATTCCGGGGCGGTGCAAAGTCTGTGCGCCACGCCGGCGATCCGGAGTTTAACGAGCGGATGCGGGAGAACAATCCCGGCAAGCAGGCGGTTGCCCGTAAGGCCCTGGAGCTGATCCAGCCGAACACCGCCCTTTTCCTGGATGCCAGTACTACCAACCTTGCCCTGGCAAAGGCTCTGCCGGACATCAACCTGAACATTTTCACCACCGGTCCCAGCATTGCTCTGGAGCTTTGCCGCCTGCAAAATCCGGTGGTTACCCTGTGCTGTGGCACCATCAACCGGAAAAATCTGGCTGTCTCCGGGCAGAATACCCTGGAAATGCTGGACAGCATCAATATCGACCTTGCCTTTATCGGCGTGTCCGGCTGTTCGCTGGATGCGGGCTTTACCTGCGGAACGGAAGGGGATATGCTGGTCAAGCGGAAGGTCATCCACAAGGCCAGAAGAAGTGTGCTTGTTTTTACAAAGGATAAGCTTAACTGCCTGATGCCTTACACCTTTGCCCGGCTGGAGGATGTGGATTATATGATCACCGACGGGCAAATGCCGGAGGCATTTGTAAAAGCCGCAGAAAACGCCGGCGTTATATTGCTCTGAAATGTATTGTAGGGAACGGCCTGTGCGCCGTTCCCTTTTTGCACGGAAAATTCCTGTTTGACGCACAGTTGGAAACCTTACACCGCCTAATCACTTCCCCCCGGGGGAAGGCATTGTCAAACAGAAATTTGAAGGACTGTAAAATTGCTATTGACTAAAATGTTATGTTGTGTTATAATTAACAAGCTATAACATACATTATAAGGAGGACTATGCTTTGGCAAACGCAGTGATTATGCCCAAGGCGGGCATTACAGTGGAAAGCTGTATTATTGGCGAGTGGAAAAAGAAGGTTGGCGACGCGGTCAAGATGGGTGAAGTTCTGTTCACTTACGAGACCGATAAGGCATCCTTCGAATGTGAGTCCACTGCAGAGGGTACACTTCTGAACATCTTTTACGAGGAAGGCGACGAGGTTCCCTGTCTGGTGAATGTCTGCGCCATCGGCGCGCCCGGCGAGGACGGCTCTGCCCTGAAGGGCGGAAGCGGTGCACCTGCCGCAGAGGCTCCCGCAGCACCTGCCGCCGCACCTGCCGCAGTGGCTACCAATGCAAAGGGCATCCTGATGCCCAAGGCTGGTATTACCGTGGAAAGCTGTATCATCGGCGAATGGAAAATGAAGGTTGGCGATGCCGTTAAGGTTGGCGATGTGCTGTTTACATACGAGACCGATAAGGCATCCTTCGAATGTGAGTCCACCGCAGAGGGCACACTGCTTGACATCTTCTATGAGGAAGGTGACGAGGTACCTTGCCTGCTGAATGTCTGTGCTGTGGGCACACCCGGCGACGACACCGCTTGCCTGAAGGGCATTGGCGGCGCACCTGCCGCAGAAGAAGCACCCGCCGCTGCACCTGCTGCATCTGCATCCGCACCTGCCGCCTGCGGCGTGGAAACCGTGATTATGCCCAAGGCCGGCATCACTGTGGAAAGCTGCATTATCGGCGAGTGGAAGGTCAAGGTGGGCGACAAGGTCAAGCTCGGCGACATCCTCTTTACTTACGAGACCGACAAGGCATCCTTTGAATGTGAGTCCACCGCAGAAGGCGAAGTGCTGGAGATCCTCTATCAGGAGGGCGACGAAGTGCCCTGCCTGGAAGCTGTCTGCAAGGTCGGCGTAGCCGGCTGCGCAGCTGCCGCAGCATCCGGCGCGGCAATCTCTCCCAGAGCCAAGAAGCTGGCAGCTTCTGCCGGCGTGGATGCTTCCGCCGCTACCGGTACCGGCCCCAACGGCCGCATCATTGAGCGGGATGTGAAGGAGCTGATCGCAAACGCACCTGCCGCACCGGCTGTTCAGCCTGCCGCACCTGCTGCTGCCCCCGCACCGGCTCCGGTTGCTGCCGAGGCAGAGGCAGAGTACAAGGATGTGAAGTTCAGCGGTATCCGCCGTGCAATCAGCAAGTCTATGACCACAAGCCTGCACACAATGGCTCAGCTGACCCACAACACCTCCTTCGATGCAACTGCAATTCTGAACTACCGCAAGGTCCTGAAGGCTGCCGGCGGCGAGCTGGCAGGCATCACCCTGGGCGACATCGTCCTGTATGCCGTTTCCCGTACACTGCTCAACCACCCCGACCTGAACGCAAATATGCTGGATGATAACTCCATCCGCCTGTTCAACCACGTTAACCTGGGCGTTGCTGTGGATACCCCCCGCGGCCTGATGGTCCCCACCATCTTCCACGCAGACGAAATGAGCCTGCTGGAGATCTCCAAGGCTGTCAAAGAGCTGGCCGCTGAGTGCCGCAACGGCGCCATCAGCCCCGATAAGCTCTCCGGTGGCAGCTTCACCGTGTCCAACCTGGGCAATATGGGCGTTGAGTCCTTCACACCTGTTATCAATCCTCCCCAGACCGGTATTCTGGGCGTTTGCGGCACCATCGACCGTGTCCGCAAGGGTAAGGATGGCAACATCGAGATCTACCCCGCTATGGGTCTGAGCCTGACCTATGACCACCGCGCTGTGGACGGCACACCTGCCGCCAAGTTCCAGAAGGAACTGGGTCAGAACCTGGAAAACTTCACCACTCTGCTTGCTAAGTAATTTAGGAGGAATAGAAAAATGCCTAAGAGTTTATTTGTGGATCCTTCCCAGGTGCGTGCACCGGGCAAGGTGACCTTCAACGAGATCCCTGTTAACCAGTACAACAAGACCGTTGCCGAGGAGCTGGCGTCCGGCAAGTACACCAAGGAAGATCTGGTCCGTATCTTCCGGGATATGACCGTTC
Source organism: Faecousia sp. (assembly GCA_045587925.1). GTDB lineage: Bacteria > Bacillota > Clostridia > Oscillospirales > Oscillospiraceae > Faecousia. The sequence continues at coordinate 5,674 of JAZNDF010000020.1, read as the reverse complement.
TGCGTGAGTTCGAGACGATGCTCAACCAGATCAAGACCCAGGGCGGCTACAACGGCATCGACCACACCTATCCCGGCCCTGCCCACCTGTCCATCGGTCAGGAGGCTGCCTGTGTCGGTCAGTCCTATCTGCTGGACGAGAACGACTTTGCTTTCGGTTCTCACCGCTCCCACTCCGAAATTCTGGCTAAGGCGCTTTCTACCATCAACAAGATGAGCGACGAGCAGCTGATGAATGTGATGGAGAACTTCCTGGAGGGCAAGTGCCTGAAGTCCACCCGTAAGTTCGGCGACACCAAGGATATCAAGGAGCTGGCGATCCGCTTCATCCTCTACGGCACACTGGCTGAAATCTTCGCTCGTGAGACCGGCTTCCATATGGATATGGGCGGATCTATGCACGCACTCTTCCTGCCCTTCGGCATCTACCCCAACAACGCGATCGTTGGCGGCTCCGGCACCATTTCCACCGGTTCTGCCCTGTATAAGAAGGTCAATGACAAGAAGGGCATCGTTGTATGTAATGTGGGCGACGCCGCTATGTCCCGCGGCCCTGTTTGGGAAGCACTGAACTTCGCTTCTATGGATCAGTACCAGACCCTGTGGGAGAGCCACAAGGACGGTATGCCCATCCTGTACAACATCTTCAACAACTCCTACGGTATGGGCGACCAGACCCGCGGCGAGACGATGGGTCAGGGCGTTATGGCCCGTATCGGCTCCGGTGTCAGCCCCACCCAGATGCACGCAGTCACTGTGGACGGCTACAACCCCCTGGCTGTGATCGACGCAATGGAGCGCAATCTGGAGCTGCTGCACAGCGGCAAGGGCCCTGTGATGATGGAGACCATTACTTACCGCTTCTCCGGTCACTCCGTTTCCGACCAGAATGCATACCGCACCAAGGAAGAAATGGACGCCTGGAAGGAAGTGGATCCCCTGATCACCTATCCTGCAAAGCTGATCGAAGCCGGCGTTATGACCCAGGCTGAGGTAGATGCGATCCTGGCTGAGACCAAGGACCGTATGACTATGATCTGCAAGGCCGCCGCTGACACCGAGATCAGCCCCTACTGCGATTTCAAGGCAGATCCCGCTGTGGTGGAGCGCCTGATGTTCTCCAACCAGAAGGTGGAGAAGTTTGATGACCGCGAGCCTGAGTACACCGTTCCCAAGGAAGAGGCTGAGGGCTACAAGAAGATCAAGAGCAAGATCCGTTCCCCCTTCGATGAGAACGGCAAGCCTGTTTCCAAGATGAAGATGTACAACCTCCGTGACGGCCTGTCCGAGGTTATCTGGGACCGTTTCTACGAGGATCCCACTTTGATCGCTTACGGCGAAGACTGCCGTGACTGGGGCGGCGCATTTGCTGTCTACCGCGGTATGATGGACGCTCTGCCCCACAGCCGTCTGTTCAACTCCAACCTGGCAGAAGCTGCTATCGTGGGTACTGCTGTTGGTTATGCCCTGTCCGGTGGTCGTGCGCTGGTTGAGCTGATGTATGCTGACTTTATCGGCTGTGCCGGTGACGAGATCTTCAACCAGATGTCCAAGTGGCAGTCTATGTCCGCCGGCATCTTGAAGATGCCTCTGGTTCTGCGTGTTTCCGTTGGCTCCAAGTACGGCGCACAGCACTCTCAGGACTGGACCGCTCTGTGCGCACACATCCCCGGCCTGAAGGTTTGCTTCCCCGCAACACCTTGGGAAGCTAAGGGCCTGATGGAAAGCGCTCTGAAGGGTACTGACCCTGTTGTGTTCTTCGAGAGCCAGAGAATTTACGATGTGGGCGAGCAGTTCCACGAGGGTGGCGTTCCCGCTGAGCGTTACGAGATCGAGTTCGGCGATACCAACAAGGTGCGCGACGGTAAGGATGTGACCATCCTGACCCTGGGCGCAGTGCTGTACCGCGCTATGGATGCCGCCAAGGAGCTGAGCGAGAAGTACGGTATGGAGGCCGATGTGATCAACCTGCACTCTATGGTGCCGCTGGATTACACCAAGATCATCGAGTCTGTGAAGAAGACCGGCCGTGTGGTTCTGGTTTCCGATGCCTGCGCCCGTGGCTGCTTTATGAACGATGTTGCCCGCAACATCACTGAGCTGTGCTTCGACGATCTGGATGCACCTCCCGTTGTGATCGGTGCAAAGAACTGGATCACACGTCCCTTCGGGTTCGACGAGTTCTTCTTCCCCCAGGCAAGCTGGATCCTGGATGCGATCCACGAGAAGCTGGTTCCCCTGAACGGTTACACTGTGCAGAACGGCTGCTCCGTGGAAGAGACCATCCGCCGGGCAAAGGAAGGCGTGTAAGCTATCTATGGAGATCAAAAGAACAGGGGCGGCGGGCGTTCTGCTGACTCTGGACGGCATAAATGTGTTATTGGACGGCGTCAGCCGGGAGGTCAAACCCTACCAGGCGACCCCCACACCGTTGCGGGCACAGCTGCTGCAGACAAAACTGGATGCAGTTGCCATTACACACCGCCATTTGGACCATTATGATGCCGCTTTTGTTTCCGAATATGTGCAAAAAACCGCAGGTCCCGTTCTGGGACCTGCGGATATTCAAAGCATCTGTATGGAAGCCTTGGAAATTCAGGGCGTGGAGAGCCGCCATATCGGAAAGGTTGCGGACATCGGGCATATCAGCTTTATTCTCCGGGGAAGCCGGTGCGTATGGTTCACAGGGGACAGCTCGCCTTTGCAATGGAAGGACAGAAAAGATCTGCCAAGACCGGATGTGCTGATCGCACCCTATGCCTATGCCATCGGCACCGGCTGGAAGGTCACAAAAGAACTTGCTCCGAAGACTTTGGTGCTTCTGCACCTGCCGGAGCGGGCAGACGATACCTACGGCCTGTGGGATGCGGTGGAGCAAACGATCGCAGAAAATGATGGTCCGCAAATCCAGATCCCCCAAATGGGCGAAACGATCAAAATTTACTAAAAGCGCGGTCTGCCACAGACCGCGCTTTTAGTATATTCCTGTTTGACAATACCTTCTCCCGGGGAGAAGGTGCCCCGCAGGGGCGGATGAGGAATGCGGGCGGCAATCTGGCTTTTTCCTCATTGTCGCAGACTTTTTCCGCACTGCACTACACGCCATTCCTCATCAGTCAGCTTCGCTGACAGCTTCCCCCCCGGGGGAAGCGATTGGTCGGTGCGTTGCGCCAACACACCGTCAAACAGAACTTTGACGGTCTTGGCAAGAATATATATTCTGAATAGTTTTCAAGTTCTTAATCCTTGTAATAATCCGTTGTGAGCAGCAAGTTGCTGATCTGGATATAGGTTTGTACCTTATCCGACATTTCTGCCAGATACTCTGCGGACAGCTCTGCATCATTCTCGTTTCTCAAGATCTCATATCCGCCGCCGGACTGCGCCTTGCTTACGACACCGTCAGAGATCCAGCTTCCGTCGGGGAACAGGGCATAGCCTTCGTAATTGGGGTCAAAAGCGTCCTGTCCCAGATAATTGTAAGGGGAGTCAATGCCCAGCAAATTCAGAACAGTGGGAACCACATCGGAGGTGTTGACTGTTTTTGTTACTTCTATATCGGGGCAATCTGCTGACCATACAAAAAACGGTGTTTTTTCCAGAAGCAGATCGTCGTCCACACCGCTGTGGCGATACAGCTCTTCCATATTTTTATAGCCGTAGGTGTAGTGGTCGGTCACGCCAATGATCACCGTGTTCCGGAGCTGTCCGCTTGCCTCCAGCTCCTCCAGCAGACGGGCGAACATATCGTCCACCAGCTTTGCCTTCACGCGGGCACAGTCTTCCTCCTCGCTTCCGTACATACCCCGATACTCCGGATATTGCTTCAGGGCGCGGTAGCTCAGCACTTCGTTGTACTTATAGCTCAAGTGCGCAGAACGGGTAATGATGGTGTTGAAGGTCTGTCCGTCCCGGAAGAATATATCCGAGATCTCTTCGTTGTCAAAAAGATAACACTCGTTATACAGGTCCTCCGGATCGTCGGTGTAATCGCCGTAGTACACATAGGAATTGTAGCCCAAAGCAGGTTCGATGACCCCGCGGCTGTAGAAGGATGGGTCGTTATAGTGGAATACTTCGGCGGTGTATCCGTTGTCTGTAAACTGGGAGGCAATGGACTGGCTGAAGTCGTTGGTTACATAATTGAAAAGGTATTGCCCGGTGGTGGGCATATATACACCGGTGTTGATGCAAAATTCCGTGTTTAAGGTTCGGGTGGGACCGTAACCGGGGGAGTACATATTGGTGAAGTTGATGCCTTCGTCCATCAGTTTTGCAATGGTGGGAGTGTCTTCTTCGGTAATCATCCAGTCGTCCATAGACTCCATCAGCACATAGACCACATTCTTGCCTTCGAAAATTCCGGTCATATCATTGTCGCCGGAGGTGCCCCGCTCGTCAAAATATGCGTCGATCCGGGCGATGTCTGCCTTCTGGTCGCTGCGGTAGCCGGGGGTCAGGGGATAGAGGTGGTGCTTCCAGATGTCCCGCATCAACAGCTGATACATACCGCCGATGTCATAAACCTTTCTGGCGTCGTACATTACATTGTAAGCGGCTCTGAGGGAGGAGGACTGGCCATAGTCAGAGCGGGTGCCCCAAACATCGTTGTCCCGCTGGAATACCATCTCCGGCAGCAAGCAGAGGCCCATAACACTGATGGCGGTAATTGCAAGATAGGGAAGTCTGCCCAGGATTTTAGGCTGCCGTTTGGGATAAAACCAGATTACAAGCACGCCGGCTACCAACAGCAGAGCCATACTGATCCAGAGCAATGCCGGGTAATCGCCGATGATATCCCCCAGATAGCCGGCGCCTTCGCCGGCATAGAACACGGCAGAAAGGAACATCAGCTTGCCGAAGATCAGATAATAGCCGCATTGCACCATTGTCCACGCCGCAAGCAAGAAATATAAAAAGCCAAAGGCAATACGCCCGATCTTACGGGGCAGAAGCAAAATAACGGTTGCGATCAGCAAGGACCAGAGCCCGCTGAAGGCATAAATAATGTTTGCGGTGGGCTTTAACAGAAGACTGCCGTAAAGCTCAATCAGAAAGAAGGGTACGGCAATAAGCAAAAGATTGAAAATAAACTGTCCGATCCTTTCCCAGACGGGTGGAGACTGGGGGACAGTGGATACTGTTTTTTTCAAAGAAAGTGCCTCCAATCAGCAAAATCATACTGGGATTTTATCATATAAGACGGAAAAAAACAATGCACATCACGAAATGTTTACATATTTAAAAAAACATAAAAAAACACTTGACAAATTCAGGTTACATCGTTATAATAAGCGTGTTCTGTTTTGAGCCGCCGGTATAGCTCAGTTGGTAGAGCAACTGATTTGTAATCAGTAGGTCGGGGGTTCGAGTCCGTCTACCGGCTCCAAGCAGACGGTAGAATTCAATATGGGGGATTTCCCGAGTGGCCAAAGGGGACAGACTGTAAATCTGCTGGCTATGCCTTCGGTGGTTCGAATCCACCATCCCCCACCAAAAAATAGACTTGCTTTTGCAAGTCTATTTTTTATCCATTGCGAAAGCAATGGCATATCATCACGCGTAGCGTGTATATCATCAAAGGCGGCAATGCCGCCTTTGTATCTCATCACGCCTTTAGGCGTGTATAAAAACTTGCTTTCGCAATGATGATATACAAAACTTCGTTTTGATGA
>JAZNDF010000019.1:0-10461 GCA_045587925.1 Faecousia sp. | reverse complement strand
CCTATCGAGACCCTGGAGAAAGAACCCCAGGTGGTAGCAGTCCGCACAGAACTGAGCGCACTGGAAGGCGCACAGCAGTACCTTGTAGATAAGACGATCCTTGAGGAGGCAGAAGCACAGGTGGCAGTCCTTCGTGCTGCGCTTGTCAAGCAGGTGGAAGCACTGATTCAGGCAATTCCTGCCGAGATTACACTGGATGCTGAGCCTGCGATCACCGCAGCCCGTGAAGGCGTGGATAAGCTGTATGCACTGGAGCGCAAGGAGGTTTCTTATTCAAAGCTGGAAACAGCGGAATCCAAGCTGAGAAACCTGAAAAATGCCCTTGCAAAGGCAGAGGAATTCGATGCTATGATGAAGGAAATCGGCATCGTCACCCTGGGGGATGCGGAGCGCATTGCAAACGCAAGAAAGTACTATAATTCCCTCAATGAAACTGCCCGCGGCTTCGTTACCAGATACGGAAAGCTTCAAAGAGCAGAGTTTATCCTCAAGGCACTGCAGTCCTGGGGTATCCCGGCAATCGTAGTGGTTGACCTTGCGGCCATCGCCCTGATCTTCCGCAAAAAGATATTCAAGAAAAAGAAAAAAGAAGAAGTTGAAAATTAAACCGTAGGGGACGGATATCCCGTCCCGCCCATACAATGGGTATCGTACCTGTGTCATTTTGCATTCTAACTCGCTCGTTTCCTTCCCTATAACACAGCCCCGGCGGATTACTCCGCCGGGGCTGTGATCTTTGCACTAATCTGGTCATATATAAATTATGTAAAATGGCTCTTGCTTTATAACCAGATGCTGGTAAAATGTAGCTATCCTGAGAAAAGAGGTATTTGTTATGACATATCCGAAAATTTTAACAGTACAGGACATTTCCTGCGTGGGGCAGTGCTCCCTGACGGTGGCACTTCCGATTATTTCCGCCTGCGGTGTGGAAACCTGTGTTTTGCCTTCTGCAGTGTTGTCGACCCATACTGCGGGCTTCAGCGGCTATACCTTCCGGGACCTTACGGAGGATATGCCTGCGATCAAGGACCACTGGAAGAAAGAAAATATTTCCTTCCGTGCAATTTACACCGGTTACTTGGGAAGCACCAAGCAAATTGACTATGTGGCTGAGCTGTTTGATGAAGTTGCCGCACCGGGCTGTGTAAAGATCGTAGACCCGGCAATGGCGGATAACGGCAATCTGTATCCCGGCTTCGATCAGGCCTTTGTGGAGGCAATGAAGGGGTTGTGCAGTAAGGCAGACTATGTGATCCCAAACCTGACAGAAGCCTGCCTGCTGACGGATACACCCTATAACCCGGATTATGACCGGGCGTATATCGATGAGATCCTTTCAAAGCTCACCGCGTTGGGCTGTAAAAATGTGATCTTTACCGGCATTTCTTATGCACCCGGCAAGACCGGTGTTGTGGTTTTTGAAAACGGCGTATACGCATACTACGAGCACGACAAGCTTCCCAACAGCTGTCACGGCACTGGCGATATCTATGCATCTTCCTTCGTCGGTGTGCTGGTCCGCGGAAGATCTGCCTATGATGCGGCAAAGATCGCCGCAGACTATACGGTGGAATGTATCAAGGCTACTGCACAGCTTGAAAACCATTGGTACGGCGCGGCCTTTGAGCCGGTTCTGGGCAAGCTAATCGAAGCGCTGAACTGAATTATGCGAACAAAATAAAGCGAGGTGACTCAAATTGAGCCACCTCCTTTATTTTGTCTTATGGATCGACTGTAAGATCTCCTGGGGCAAGGGCAGTTCACAAATAATATCGTCTATTTCGGAGGCGTGGCACAGAGTGTTTAGAAAAACCTTGCCGATCTTACTGCTGTCGCACAGCAGGACCTTTTTCCCGCATTGGGGAAGCATCGCTTTACGCAGGGTATTTTCTTCCACAGACTTGTCTGTCAGCCTGCCGTCCAGGGATAACCCCCGGCAGGAAAAGAAGGCAATGTCTGCATTGTAGCTGCGCACTGTGCGCTCTGCGTCATCGCCGATAAATGCAAAGGAGTGGGTGATCATTCTGCCGCCGGTGCAAATGGTTTGGATGCCCATCTGTCCCAGCAAAACCGCGGCCTTTGCCGAGCTTGTGATCACGATAAGATCGTTAAATTCTCCAAGATAGGGGATGACACTGTAGGCACTGGTACTGGCATCCAGCATAATAATGTCCCCGTCTTTTACAAGCTCCGCGGCCTTTCTGCCGATAATATCCTTTGCGCTGTTTTGCTCCTGCTCCCGAAGAATGATGGGGATTTGCTTGTCTGCAGGGCTTTTGCGAAGTCTTGCGCCACCGTGGGTGCGAATGACCTTTCCCAAAGACTCCAGCTTCACCAGGTCTCTGCGCAGTGTGGGGACACTGATATAAAGCCTGTCAGCAAGCTCCTGTACACGCATACTGTCCTTCTCCAAAAGGGCATTGAGGATGCGCTCCTCCCGTTCGTAAAAAGGCATATGTAATCACCGTTCTTCCTATCAAATTAACAAAACGATCACAAAAACGCGCAATTGTTGTTTGCAAGTTTCGTCTTATCCTGGGGATATTGACATATTCTGATCGAATTTATATGATGTTACCATATTGTTGTAAAAAATGCAACCGTGTGTTTGAAAAAGGAGAGGAAGAATTTTATGTATGATGTACTGATCGCCGGTGCAGGTGTGGTAGGCGGTATGCTGGCAAGAGAGCTTTCGAAATATAACCTGCAGGTGTGTCTGCTGGAAAAGGAAAACGATGTGGCAATGGGTGCATCCCGCGCCAACAGCGGTATTATTCACGGCGGTTATGACCCGGTCCCCGGAACATTAAAAGCAAAGCTTAATGCAAAGGGCGTAGCGCTCCTGTATCAGGCGGCGAAGGAGTTGTCTGTCCCGCATATTCAGAACGGCTCAATGGTGTGCGCCTTTTCTGAGGAAGAGAACAAGACCCTGGATATGCTCCTTGCCAGAGGTCACGAAAATGGCATCTATGATCTGCGGATGCTTACAGGCGATCAGGCAAGACAGATCGAGCCGGAGCTTTCCAAAGCGGTTACCGGTGCACTGCAGGTGACCAATGCAGGCATTATTTGCCCCTATGAGCTGACCATAGCGGCCGTTGGCAATGCAATGGATAACGGCGTCGCACTTAAGCGGAATTTTGCGGTAGCTAAAATTATAAAGGACGAAAAAGGCTTTACTGTTACTGCTGAAAACGGGGAAACAGCAGAAGGCACCTATTTCGTCAACTGTGCCGGCGGCTATGCAGATAAGATAGCAGCTCTTGCCGGAGACGGATTTTTTACCCTCATTCCCCGTGCCGGTGAATATATGCTTTTGGATAAGGCGGAAGGCAAACGGGTGCGGCACACCATTTTCCAGGTGCCCACAAAGGACGGCAAAGGCATTCTGGTTTCGCCCACTGCAGACGGCAATCTCCTGGTAGGCCCCACAGCGACCCCTGTGGACGGCCCGGAGAACCGGGAAACCACTCCGGAGGGCTTGCAGACTGTTGCGGCACTGGCTTCCAAGAGCGTGCCCGGTGTGGATTTGCGGCAGGTGATCACATCCTTTACAGGTGTCCGTGCATCGGAGCAAGGGGATGATTTCATCATTCAGGCGTCGGAAGCTGTGGCAGGACTTGTCCACGCGGCGGCGATCGATTCGCCGGGTCTGACAGCCTGTGTTGCAATTGCCCAATATGTGGTGGAGCTCCTGGAAGGCCTGGGTCTGCAGCTGGTACATAAGGATAACTGGAACGGACACCGGGATGACCCCTTTGCATTTAAGAAAATGACTGATAAAGAAAAGGATGCCTATATTAAGGAAAATCCCGCTTACGGCAAGATCGTCTGCCGCTGTGAAACTGTCAGCGAGGGGGAGATCCTGGATGCGATCCGCACCAATCCTCCGGCGGTGGATATTGACGGCGTAAAGCGGAGAACGCGATCCGGTATGGGCAGATGCCAAGGCGGTTTTTGCGCACCGTATGTTATGAAGCTGATCGCCGGTGTGTACGGTATTCCTATGCAGCAGGTAACAAAATCCGGCACTGGCTCCGAGCCTTTGATCGGAAGACTGTAAGAGGTAGAAGGATGAAACAGTATGATATTGTAGTGGTAGGCGGCGGACCTGCAGGTATGGCAGCTGCCGTAGCGGCCTATGATGCAGGCGTTAAGGATGTTGTGATCCTGGATCGGGAGGAGGATGTTGGCGGCATTTTGCGCCAGTGTATCCACAGCGGCTTCGGCTTGCATAAGCTGGGCAGGGAGCTGACCGGACCGGAATATGCAGATGTGTACAAACAGCAGGTTCAGGAGCGAAACATACCGGTCTTTTACGAGACGACCGTCACAAAGGTCACTTCTGATAAGGTCGTAACGGCCCAAAACCGCACTGGTATTTTGAAGATCCAGGCAAAGGCTGTGATCCTGGCTATGGGATGCCGGGAGCGCAGTCGGGGTGCGCTGAACATCAGCGGCACCCGCCCTGCAGGTGTTTACAGTGCAGGCACTGCCCAAAAGCTTATCAATTGTGATGGCTATATGGTAGGTAAGCGGGCGGTCATTCTCGGCTCCGGTGACATTGGACTGATTATGGCACGCAGGCTTTCTTTGGAAGGGGCAAAGGTCGAGGCGGTATGTGAGCTGCTGCCCTATTCCGGAGGCCTGACCCGAAACATTGTGCAATGTCTGGATGATTTTCATATTCCCCTGTACCTAAGCACCACCGTATGCCAGGTGCACGGAAAGAAAAGGGTAGAGGGTGTCACGGTGGCACAGGTGGATGAAAATCGGCGGATCATTGAAAATACCAAGCGGTATATTCCCTGTGATACACTGCTGTTATCCGTAGGACTGATCCCGGAAAATGAGCTGACCAGGGATGCCGGCATTACCATCGACCCTGTAACAAACGGTGCAGTAGTGGATGAAAAATGTCAGACGGATATCCGGGGCATTTTTGCCTGCGGTAATGTGCTTCAGGTTCACGATCTTGTGGACTATGTGTCCCAGGAAGCAGAGCGGGCAGGTCTGGGCGCCGCCGAATATGTACAGGGCGCCACGCAAACGGAGGATCACATCCGAACCTGCCCCGGTGCGGGGGTGCGCTATGTACTGCCCCAGCGGATATCCAGGGGCGGAGAAGGGGATGTATCCCTGTTCTTCCGCGTGACCCAACCTTATGAAAAAGTGACGGTAACCGTAAAATGCGGCAGCCGCGTGCTGTTAAGTGCAAAGCGAATGAAGGTGGCACCCGGCGAAATGGAAAAGCTGACGATACGGGAAGAACTGCGCGAGGCACTTACCGATGAAATTACTGTTGGGCTGGAGGAAGCATAATGGAAAAACAAATTACCTGCATTGTCTGTCCCAAAGGCTGCCGGTTGACGCTGACAGAAGAAAATGGTATCATATCAGTAAAAGGCAACACCTGCCCCAGGGGAGAAAAGCACGCAATTGACGAACATACCAATCCTGTCCGTATGCTGACGGCAACGGTGCGCATTGCTAACCGTCCGGATCGGATGGTCAGTGTGAAGTCCGCGGAACCTATCCCCAAGGGAAAAATGCTGGAAGCAATGGATAAAATCCGCACGGTCCAGGTGGATGCCCCGGTAAAAATCGGCGATGTACTTCTGTCGGATGTGTTCGGAACACAGATCGTTGCCACAAAGGAGATCCTGTAATGGATAAAAAGCAAATCATTGAAAATATCAAGCTGTTTTTGTTTGATCAGGACGGCACACTGTATTTGGGTAGCCGTCTGTATCCCTTTACCATACCGATGCTGGAGAGGATCAGGGCCACCGGTAGACGCTATATGTTTATGACCAACAATTCCTCCAAAAGTGTGGCAGACTACATTAAAAAACTGGAAAAAATGGGCATTTCTGCCACCCGTGAGGATTTCATCACATCCTCCCAGGCAACGGCCTATTATCTGAAAAAGCACCATCCGGGAAAGGTACTCTATGTCTGCGGCACAAAATCTCTCATTGCAGAGCTGGAGTCTGAGGGATTTGAAACCACGACCAGACTGGAGGAAGTGGAGTGCGTGGTTATGGGCTTTGATACGGAGCTGACCTTCCAAAAGCTGGAGGATGTAAGCAAGCTCCTGCTGACCCGTCCGGAGCTGCCGTATATTGCCACAAACCCGGATCTGGTGTGCCCCACAGAATTTGGCAGTGTGCCGGACTGTGGCAGTGTGTGCGAAATGATCTATAATGCCACCGGACGCCGTCCTGTGGTGATCGGCAAGCCCAGCAGTCTGATGCCGGAGCTGGCAATGGAGCATACCGGCTATCGAAAAGAGGAAACCGCGGTGGTGGGTGACCGAATTTACACCGATATAAAATCCGGCTTAAATGCGGGCATTACCGGAATTTTGGTACTCAGCGGAGAGACCACACCGGAAATTCTGGCGCAGTCGGAGGATAAGCCCCATTTGGTTTTGCAGGACTGCAGTGAAATTTTGTCCGCCCTGTAAAGAAAACTGTCCGCGAACACTTGACAAAGAACATCGCCTGTGCTACAATTTCCTAAACCGTTGAGGAAGAGTGAGTAAGCTTTCATCAGCTTCTTTCAGAGAGCCGCGGATGGTGGAAATGCGGCAGAAGTCAGAAGGCCCAATGGACTTCCGAGGGCAATCAGAACCGGATCGTTCCGCAGTATGTGCGCCGGAGCAGGCACTTCGTGATCAAATGCCGGCGTATGTCAGTACGCGTGAGGTGGGCGCAGAATTTGCGTCAAGCCGGGTGGCACCGCAGGAAATTTTATCCTGTCCCAGCTTATTAAAAGCCTGGGACAGGTTTTTATTATTGTTTGTCCCTAAAAACATCTTGTTTCCAGAGCAGCGGTCCTTTTGCCGTGGCTCTGCACAGCAAGTGTCTTGAAATACACAAAGTATTCCTGCGACCCTTGCTGTTTGATCCGCGACAAAATTACGCGCTGTCTGAAAAACAATCTGTTTTTAGGCCCAAACTTTGGCTGCCCCAATGCTGCATTCGTTTGAAAGGGGATAATATTATGGAAAAGAAAATACCTTACAAAATCTATCTGGAAGAGAGCGAGATGCCGAAGGCGTGGTATAACCTGCGGGCGGATATGGTCAATAAGCCTGCACCGCTTCTCAATCCGGATACCCGTCAGCCGATGACGGCAGAGGAGCTGGCAGGGGTGTTTTGCGATGAGCTGATCTGTCAGGAGCTGGATGACACCACGCCCTATATTCCGATCCCGGAGGATATCCGTAACTTCTACAAAATGTACCGTCCTGCGCCGCTTGTCCGGGCGTATTGTCTGGAGGAAAAGCTGCAGACCCCGGCAAAAATTTATTATAAATTTGAAGGCAACAATACCAGCGGCAGTCACAAATTAAATTCCGCCATTGCCCAGGCGTACTACGCCAAAAAGCAGGGTCTGAAGGGTGTCACCACGGAAACCGGTGCCGGTCAGTGGGGCACGGCATTGAGTATGGCTTGCTCCTATTTTGGACTGGACTGTAAGGTTTATATGGTTAAGGGCTCTTATGAGCTCAAGCCCTTCCGTCGGGAAGTGATGCGCACCTATGGCGCATCGGTCACCCCGTCTCCCTCTATGGAAACGGCTGTTGGCAGAAAAATTCTGGCAGAGAAGCCGGGCACTACCGGCAGCCTGGGCTGTGCCATTTCCGAGGCTGTGGAAACCGCCACAAGCCTGGAGGGTTACCGCTATGTGCTGGGCAGTGTGCTCAATCAGGTTATGCTCCACCAGTCGATCATCGGTCTGGAGACCATTGCGGCTATGGAAAAGTATGACATTACGCCGGATGTGATCATTGGCTGTGCCGGCGGTGGCTCCAATCTGGGCGGTCTGATCGCACCCTTTATGGGCAAGAAGATCAAAGGTGAGCTGGATTGCCGTTTCATAGCGGTTGAGCCGGAGTCCTGCCCCACACTGACAAGAGGCAAATATGCCTATGACTATTGTGATACCGGTATGGTTTGCCCGCTGTCTAAGATGTACACCCTGGGAAGCGGCTTTATTCCTGCGGCAAATCACGCAGGCGGTCTGCGGTATCACGGTATGTGCCCCACCTTGTCCCAGCTTTATGATGACGGCCTGATGGAGGCGGTTTCTGTGCCCCAAACAGCTGTGTTTGCGGCGGCTGAGGCCTTTGCAAGGGTGGAGGGAATTTTGCCGGCGCCGGAAAGCAGTCACGCCATCAAGGTGGCAATGGACGAAGCGCTCCGCTGTAAGGAAACAGGGGAGGCCAAGACCATTTTATTCGGTCTGACCGGAACAGGCTACTTCGATATGATGTCCTATGAAAAATTCCACGACGGCAAGATGACGGACTATGTTCCTTCCGATGAGGAATTGGAAAAAAGCTTTGCAAAGCTTCCGGTTTTATAAAAATAGGAGGTGCTCAGAAATGAGCACCTCCCGGTTTTTATGCAGTTTTTAAGGCAGTGTGATTTTAATATCGCCTGTGGATGTGGTGATCTCGCAAATGCCGCCGGTGGTCGTTTTGGGCACATCTATATCGCCTGTGCCGGCTGTTGCAATGAAGATCTTTTCGCTGAGCAAGCTGCCGGTCACATCGCCGGTCCCTGTTTTTACGGCAAGCTGTCCCGCATCACAGCGGTCGAATTTCACATCTCCGGTGGAAGTTGTGACGGAAAGTTGCTGAGCCGCAGTGAGATTTTTCAGGCGCATATCGCCGGTTTTGCCGGTGGCTGTCAGGTTGTTGCATACAATGTCTGTCAGCTTTATGTGTCCGGTGCGGATCTGGATATTCAAATCACCGCCGCAGGCAACAGAATTGCCGGTGATGCTGCCGGTGGTAGTGCAAAGGGTAATGCTGTTTGCAGAAATATTTTCCGTATGAATATCTCCGGTGGAAACTTTTATGGAGAGGTTGGAGGCTGATGCGCAGTTGGTGACATCACCGGTGGTTTGGGTGATATCAACGGTTTGGAATGTAAATGCGCCGGGAATTTTTATATCCCCGGTACTGCCGGAAATCAAAAGGGTGTCATACTGCGTTCCGGGCAGGTTTACGGTGATTTTCGGCTTGCGGGAAAACAGGCGAATGTGATCATACCATTTTCGGATACCCTCCACATCGATTACCAGTGTGCCGTCTTTTACAGAAACCGTGGGCTTTAACTTTTTCTCCGTAAAGGATACGATGGAGCAAAACTCGTCCTGCGTCTGAACAAGGGTAATATCCGCAGAGCTGCAATCTATGGATATGCTGCTGAATTCTTCGCTGACAGTAACACTGCCGGAGTCGTACTGTATCGTAGATAATTTGGAAAAATCGCCTTTTGTTGCCATCATAACACCTCCAAAAATAATACATCCGATCAAAATCAGGCTTGCAGCAATAATAAGCCACATTTTTGTCCGTTTATTCATTTATGCTGCCTCCTTTTGCGGAAAATGTTTTTTGTCAGACGCAAGGTGCCCTTTGTCACAGCCTTACATCCGCAGGACAGGAAAATAGCCAGGCCTGCACAAATCAGCCCGCCGGCGATCAAGGCAAAACCGCCATAGGTGTTGCCGGTGCAAAGTAACACGACACCGCCTGCTATGCCGCCCAGTGAACTGCCTGCCAGGGAAGCAAACGCGGCCCAAAGGGAAATGACCACCGCCCACAGGCAAATATAAAGGCTCAGCGCAACGGCCGCCGCGGCGATCAGCAAAGAAAGCCAAACAGGGGAGCCCAGCACCAAAAGCATAATTTCCCAGGGTTTGCGCTTTCGTCCTGCTTGCCTTCCGGTGGTGAAAGGTGTGGAAACGACCTCCGCAACGATCTGCTTTACAATATCATCCACAGACCCAACTGCGGCAACAGCTTCTTCCTCGGAAAGACCGTCTTCCATCCGATCGTCGATCATTTCTGTATAGAAGCACACGCGCTCGGCAATGTCTGCTTCAGGCAAACCGGATAATTTCTCCTGGAGCGAAAGAATAAACTCAAGCTTAGTCATAGAGATCCTCCTTGGTTACAAACCGATATATTGACAAAATCTCTTCCCATTCCGCCTTGAAATCGGAAATGCGGCGAAGACCTGCATCTGTTATCTGATAATATTTCCGAAGTCTGCCACCGTGCTCTGCCGTACGGACAGTGAGCATATTTGCCCCCTCAAGACGCTTGAGAATGGTGTATAATGTAGACTCAGAAAGTGTGATGTATGGCTTCATATCCCTTATGATCTTGTATCCGTAGGATTCGCCATCCTTGATGGCCGCCAAAACACAAACATCCAGAAGCCCCCGTTTGAGTTGAATGTCCATACCATACCTCCTCTTGTATAATACATCATAACACGAAGTGTCGTGTGTGTCAATAGAATTGCAACTGAATGACAATGCAGTTTTCAACGGTTAACTTAAAATTTGATACAAATTAGATAATGCTACTTGCGCAAATATTTCCCCTTCAACAATTTAAACAATAAGAAAACTCTGTTATCATAAAGATTG
>JAZNDF010000018.1:0-2379 GCA_045587925.1 Faecousia sp. | reverse complement strand
ATGATTTTCATCATGTTCACTTTTTTGCCATCCCCGGTAGCTTGCATTTCTTTCCTTTTCATACGCACACCGATCCAGGCGAACACCAGCACGGTGGGAATAATGGCAATGGTACGGGTCAGCTTGACCATGGTGGCAAAGTCGCCGGCAGCTTCGGAAAAGGCATAGCCGGAAGCCACCACACTGGCGGAGTCGTTCACAGAAGTACCTGCCCAAATACCGTAGGCAATGTCGGACATGCCCAATGCTTTGCCCATCAGCGGATACAGTGCGATCATCACCATATCAAAAAGGAAGGTGGAGGACATGGCAAATGCGATATCTTTGTCATCGGCATCAATGACCGGTGCAATGGCTGCCACGGCGCTGCCGCCGCAGATGCCGGTACCGGCAGAGATCAGGTTGCTCAACTTCCAGTTAAGGCCAAACAGTTTGCGGATAAAGAAGCCTGCACCGAAGCACATGGCAAAGGTGAAGATCATCACAAAGAAGGTCATCTTGCCAACGGACAAAATTGTGCTAACGGACAGAGATGCACCCAAGAGAATGATAGCTGCTTTCAGAATCTTCTTAGATGTAAATTTGAGCGCAGGCTGAATCCATTTCGGATGGAAAAAGCTGTTGACGATCGTACCCATAAACAAGGCGATGATGGATGCACCCAGAAGCTCTCCGGGAATCAGCTTTTCTAAAAGCACAGACAGTCCAGCTACTGCAAAGCAGATGGCAATGCCCAACAGAAACAGCAAGCGTTCTTTTGTTTTCGGGGTCATAATGGTACTCCTTTGAATTTTTTCTTTATTTTACCATAGAATTGTGATAAAATGAAGTTATTATATGGAATATGTCAATTCCTTAAAATTATCGGAGGAGCAATATGGATCCGAAACTACATACATTTCTGACACTCTGCCAAACGATGAATTACCGAATGGCGGCGGAGCGCCTTCACCTTTCTCAGCCCGCTGTTACCAAGCAGATCCAGGCTTTGGAACAATCGCTGCAGACAAAGCTCTTTACTTATGATGGTCACACTCTGCATAAAACAGAAAATTGCCTGCTGCTGGAGCGATATGCCATTTCTCAGCAATACCAATTTGAGGAACTTCAACTGGCAATTTCAGATAAGAAGCGCCTGAAGTTACGGATCGGTGCAACCAAGACCATCGGCGACTATGTGCTGATCGATTCCATCAAAGAATATCTCCGTGATCCCAGTCACGAGATTTCCCTTGTGGTGGATAACACCAAGCATCTTCTGCAAATGCTTGACGAGAATCAACTGGACTTTGCCGTAATTGAAGGCACATTCAGTAAAACCAAATACGATTCCTATTTGCTGCGGATGGAACCCTTTGTGGGGATCTGTGCCAAGAATAGTCCGTTATCTGGAAAACAAGTTACAATCGAGGATTTGCTGAAGGAGACGATTATCGTCCGGGAAGAGGGCTCCGGAACGCGTCGCATTTTTGAGGAGCGTCTGATTGCGGCGGGGTATGAACTGAGTGATTTTAATAGAGAGGTTTCCATAAGCAGCTTCGTTTCAATCAAGGCTTTAGTTGGCAGTGGAATCGGTATCAGCTTTATGTACCAATCTGTAATCTCTAAAGAAAATGGAATCGGAACCTTTGCTGTGGATGGGCTCACAGAACCACACCCATTCCACGTGGTCTATACACGCAATACAAGCGCAAGAAATTACGCGGAGCAGTTTTTAAAATTTGGATAAAATTATCACACCGCTTTTGTACGGCTTCGTACGAGAGCGGGGTGTTGTTATAAGCTTTGTTGCATTGGATTTTTCTCGGTAGTTTCACTTTTTCCATACACCTTTTGTACACCTTTTTGGCAGGCAGATGCATGGAGATACGTGAAGATACATTTTAGCCTAAATCCTGAAAGTCCTTGCGCCGCAAGGATTTATCGCACGTTTATGGATTTATAAGGAGTTATGAAAATAGGCCACTGAGCGACGATACCTAATTTCATATCTATAATCTCCTTCGGTTTAGCTAAAAAGTATTATAACGGATAATTCCATATTTTTCAATAGAGAAAACCTTAGACTATGTGTGATGGCCGCAGTGTATGATTTGCGCTCATATTTTTATAAATCCCAACTTTTCTGCCACTTTTTGCATTGCTGTGTTGTCTTCCTTTGTCGTAATAGAGGCGGTCATTCCTCTTTCGAGGATCGTTTTGGTTGCCAGAGATATGCATGCGGAGCTGTAGCCCAAATTGCGGTGGGCAGGTGCTGTACTCACTGCACCGATCTCCAGCTCCTTACCGTTAATGTTGTAGATAACAGCCAGCGACAGCACCTCGCCGTTTGCTATGTAGGCAACCGTATTGATGACTTCAAAATCGTCGGGATCGTCC
>JAZNDF010000017.1:0-21162 GCA_045587925.1 Faecousia sp. | reverse complement strand
GGAAAAAGCCTGCAACTATGCAGTAAATGTGAGCCTACCGCCCGCATTCCTCATCCGCCCCTTCGGGGCACCTTCTCCCCGGGAGAAGGGATTGTTGGTAGCCCCTGCATAAATCAAAACTGCCCGATAAACAGGAATTTGGTGAAAAATTATTGTTTTGCGGTGAGGTTTTGGATCCAGCTGCCGCCGGCCAGCATCCGGTAACCGATGGCACATTTGATGATCTCCAAACCGTTACAGATGGCGTAAAGCCACAGAATATCCATTTGGGTATATCGGCTGAGCAGGTATGCCAGGGGCACCATTGTCAGCCACAGAAAGCCGCTGTCGAACATAGTGGTAATAAAGGTTTTGCCGCCTGCCCGGATGGCAAAATAGACCGGGTGGATAAAGGCACGCATAGGCAGCCAGATCACTGCCGTCAGGAAGATCAGCTTGGTGGCGAGGGTGCGAACATCGTCGCTGGTGTTATAGAGCTGGGGGAACAGCTTTGCCACACACAGCATCAGGGCACCAAACAGGAAACCGGAAAAAACGCCTGTCCAAAGACATTTTTTGCTGGCGGACAAAATTTCCTCCCGGCTGTGGTTTGCGCCCAGCATTTGCCCGATAATGATGGCGACGGAATTGCCGATGGCAAAGCATACCACTGCCGCCAGATTGGCAAGGGTACTGGAAATATTCAGGGCAGGGACCACATCCAGACCGCAGGTGGAATAGCACTGGTTCAA
This sequence comes from Faecousia sp., assembly GCA_045587925.1. Classification (GTDB taxonomy): domain Bacteria; phylum Bacillota; class Clostridia; order Oscillospirales; family Oscillospiraceae; genus Faecousia. The sequence continues at coordinate 20,431 of JAZNDF010000017.1, read as the reverse complement.
AAATGCCATACCGCCGGACCACATCAGCTCATTGAACAACAGGGGCAGGCTTTTGATGCCGATCTGGCGCAACAAGGGACCGGGAATACGGAAGCTGCGGTAAAAGCCCTCAATAAAGGCATTTTCCTTGTGGCGCAGATGGGTCCAAAGCGCAACGACTGCCAGCTCCACATACCGGGAGATCACAGTGGCAACGGCGGCACCGGTCACACCCATTTTCGGAAAGCCGAACTTGCCGAAGATCAGCAGGTAATTCAGCACCAGATTGGTCAGCACAGCACTGATGCTTGCTATCATCGGCGGGAAGGTTTTGCCGCTTTCCCGAAGGGTGCTGGAATAGGTGTGGGCAATGGAGAAGGGGACCAGGCCCCAGATCATACATTTCAAGTACTGCTTGCCGTAGGAAAGGATCTGCTGTGCCGAGTCTGCACTGCCTTCGCCCTGAAGGAACAGCCTGATCAGAAGATCTCCCTTCCAGCAAAACAGAACACCGGCGATCACCGTCAGTGCCAGACAGAAATACAGCTTGAACCGGGTGGCGTAGCGCACGCCCTTAGTGTCACCGGACCCGAAAAACTGGGAGGTGAAAATGGTGGCACCGGAAGCGGCACCGTAAATGGTAATGTAGAAAACCGTCATCAGCTGGTTGACCACAGAGACACCGCTCATTTCCGGTGTGCCCAGCCGTCCCACCATAATGTTATCCAGCAGAGAAACGAACATAGAAATTCCGTTTTGCAGGATAATGGGCAGGGTAATGATGAAAAGCCGGCGATAAAACGCCTTGTTGTTTTGGGATTTGATGTACATAGAAACCTCTGTTTGTAAGAATAGTGCCATCATATACCAGCGGGGAATTTTTGTCAACTTTTGACTGTTACGGTTGGGTCTTTTATTTTGAAAAAAATCTGAAAATTATGTGAAGTGGGGTAGAAGTTGGGAATTGTTTGTGCTATAATGTATGCAACTATATGTATAATGCGCAAACTATGTTTGGAGAGATAAGTATGCTGGAACTGTTAGCACCGGCCGGGTCTATGGAGGCCCTGCGCGCCGCCGTTCAAAACGGCGCCAATGCGGTTTATCTTGGCTGCGGGCAGTTTAATGCCCGGCAGAGTGCAAAAAATTTTACGCCACAGGCGTTGGAAGAGGCAGTCAAATACTGCCATATCCGTGGGGTGCAGGTCCATTTGACCTTAAATACACTGGTGTCGGACAAGGAAACCGCGGATGCGGCATCCCTGATCCGTCACGCGGCAATGTGCGGCGTGGATGCGTTTATCGTGCAGGATCTTGGGGTGATCCGCCTGTGTAAGGAGATCGCACCCCATATTCCTCTCCACGGTTCTACCCAGATGACGGTCCATAATTTACCCGGCGTGCAGATATGTGCCGCCTGGGGGCTGAGCCGTGTGGTCCTGAGCCGGGAGCTGAGCCGGGAGGAGATCCGGTACATTTGCCAGAATTCCCCTGTGGAGATCGAGGTATTTGCCCACGGCGCGTTGTGTATGTGCTATTCCGGACAGTGCTATTTGTCCGCGGCGATCGGCGGTCGCTCCGGCAATCGGGGTCGCTGTGCCCAGCCCTGCCGTCAGAGCTACGGCTACGGACGCTGGCAGAACAATTATCCCCTGAGCCTGAAGGACAACTGCCTGGTGCAGGATGTGAAGGCGCTGGAGGAAATGGGCGTGGCATCCGTTAAGCTGGAAGGGCGGATGAAGCGGGCTGAGTATGTGGCGGCAGTCACCGGGGTGTACCGGCAGGCTATGGACACAGGCCGCGTGACCAGGGAAATGATGGAAAAGCTGCACATAGCCTTTAACCGGCAGGGCTTTACCGACGGCTATTACACCGGAGAGATCGGTGCGGATATGTTCGGTATCCGGAAGGATACATCAGAAAATCAGAAGTGGATGAAGACGGTGCGCCAAAGCTATGAAACCGCAGAAAACAGCCTGGTTCCGGTGCGTTTTCACTGCGCTGTCCATCCGGAAGGGACGACCCTTACGGTCACAGATCCCCAAGGGCGCGTCTGCACCTTAAACGGTCCGAAGCCGGAGGTGGCAAGGACCATAGACCTGAGCCGGGAGGAGCTGGAGAGCCGTTTGGGCAAAACCGGCGGGACCCCCTACCGTTGTGTGGAGGTGCGTTCGGAGATCACGCCGGGCTATACCCTTTCTGCGGCGGCGATCAATGCCCTGCGGCGGGATGCCCTGAATTTGCTGACGGCCCAGCGCGCCCGTCGGGAGTACCCCAGACTGAGCCGTCCCCAAAGAACAAAGATATTTCCGGGCAGCAGGACCCGTCCGGTGCTTACGGTACAGATCACAAGCCGGGAGCAGGTCACCGGCAGACTGCTGAAATTAAATCCCCAGATCTTATATGTACCCATCCATTTGCTTGCAGAGGACGCGGCCTGGTGCCAGAGTCTGTGCAGGAAGGTGACCGTCTGCGCGGTTTTGCCCCGCATTGCCCACGACAGGGAGATCGCCCGTCTTCGGGAGTGTATGCGGACGGTCCGTGCCCTGGGTGTCCGGGAGGCACTGGTAGGAAATCTGGGACTTATGCTCCCGGTGCGGGAATGCGGACTGAAGGTAAGAGGCGATTTCGGCCTGAACCTGTATAATTCTGCCGCCGTGAATACGGCGATGGAGCTGGAGCTGAGATCTGCCTGTCTGAGCTTTGAGATGACCCTGCCTCAGATCCGGGATGTGAGCAAGGCAGTGCCCTGTGAGATCCTGGCCTACGGCAGACTGCCCCTGATGATCACGGAAAACTGCCTGAGCAGAGGCAGAAGCGGAAACTGCACCTGCCATTTACAGCCCACAAAGCTGATGGATAAGACCGGTGCGGAATTCCCGGTGATACGGGACGGAAACACCTGCAGAAGCGTACTGCTCAACGGCAAGAAGCTCAACTGGCTGGACCGCCAGGATGACCTGGCAAGGCTCGGTCTGTGGGCAACACGACTGTATTTTACAACGGAAAACCCCAAGGAAGTGGATCAGGTTTTGTCCTGCGTCCAAAATCCTGTACCCTTTGACCCCGGTGCGTGCACCCGCGGTTTGTATTTGAGAGGACTGGAATAAAAATGCAATGGATTCTCGCATCCCAATCACCCCGAAGAAAAGAACTGATGGGGCTTTTTGGCAGACCCTTTGTTATTCAGGTCGCGGATATCGATGAAACGATGGACCCTGCAAAGCCTCCTTATGAGGAGGTGGCAAGGGTCAGCCGCAGGAAGGCACAGGCAATTGCCTGTGACGGAGAAGCTGTGGTGATCGCCGCTGATACAGTGGTGGTTTGCCAGGGACAGGTGCTGGGAAAGCCTGCAGATGCGCAGGATGCCTTTCGGATGCTGCGTCTGCTTTCCGGTCGGGATCATCAGGTAATGACCGGACTGACCGTACTGCGGGGAGCTCGGTGCATCAGCTGTACCGAGGTGACAGATATCCATTTTAGGCCCCTGAGTGATGAGGAGATTTGGGATTACATCCGCACCGGCGAGCCGATGGATAAAGCGGGAAGCTACGCCATTCAGGGCGGTGCGGCACTGTTTGCAGAGAAAATGAACGGAGATTATTACAATGTGGTAGGCCTGCCGGTCTGCCGATTGGGTCAGATCCTTAAGGAGATTATGGAGGAAGCAGAATGAAACACTATTTTACCACCCGTGTTAAGGTCGTTTTGGTAACGGCTGTATTGCTGGCGGCAATTTTGACCGTGGTGAGCAGTCTGACCGGCTTGAGCCTTCCGGATATGTTTGTAAAGGGAATTCTGACCCCCATTCGCTCTGGCTTCAGCCAGCTGACAGACCGGGCAGAACAGATCTATGACTATATGTTCCGCTATGAGGCACTGCAGGCTGAAAACGAGGAGCTGAAGGAGCGTCTGGCAGAGATCGAGGATGAGGCCCGTCAGGCAGACTCCATTTCCAGAGAAAATGAGCGCCTGCGGGATATGCTGGAGCTGACAAATGCCAACGAGGACTATAAGCTGGCAGACGGCTACATCATCTCCTGGAGCAGTAACGACTGGACCAGCACCTTTACCATTAACCGGGGCAGTAATGTGGGCATCGAAGAGGGTATGTGCGCCATTACCGCCAACGGCGAGCTGGTAGGTCTTGTCAGCGAGGTGGGAAGCAATTACGCGGTGGTCAAGACGGTGCTGGACTCCTCCCTGGAAATCAGTGCCACCATTGCCTCCTCCGGCTATAACGGTATGGTCCAGGGCGGCTATTCCACCGGTCTGGAAGGCCTTTTGCGTATGGACTATCTGCCCAGCTCTGCGGTTATCCGCAATAACGACCAGGTGGTCACCACCGGTTCTACGGTCTATCCCAGAAATCTGATCTTAGGCTATGTGGTGGATGCAGGCTTTGACGATACCGGCGTTGCCAAATACGCCCTTTTGGAGCCTGCAACGGATATCGGCAGCCTGGAACAGGTGTTCATTATCACTGAGTATAATGTGGGGTAAGACCGATGGCAAGAAAACACGAATTTCGGCCGGATAAGCCCAGATCCGGTCTTCTGAGCAAGCTTTACCTGACTCAGAAGCAGCGGCGCTCTTTACTCAAATGGTGCCTGTACGGTCTGGTTTTGCTGGTTCTGAGCGTTTTGCAGGATGTGATCTTCAGCCGGGTGCGGATCTTTGGCGCGTCTACAGATCTGGTGCCCTGCGGTATTTTCCTGATCTGCATTTTAGAGGGCATCCATACAGGCAGTGTGTTTGCGCTGGTGTCTTCTTTGCTGTACCTGTTTACGGGCACGGCCCCCGGCGCCTATGCAATGGTTTTGCTGGTGGTGCTGGCGGTGGTGATCTGCGTGTTCCGTCAGGCCTATCTGCAAAAGGATTTTTTCTCTGTGGTCCTTTGCTCAGCTGCCGGTATGCTTTTATACGAGCTGACCGTATTTGCAATGGGACTGTTTTTAGGTCTGACCACACCGGGCAGAATTTTAGGCTTTTGCATTACGGCGGCGGTTTCCACGGTGATCGTGCCGGTTTTGTACCCCATTGCAGTATCCATTCGCTCTCTCGGAGGTGACGTATGGAAAGAATAACCAGACGGCGGGCGCTGATCCTGCTTATGACCGTGGTATTGGTGCTGTGCTTCTTCGCCTTTAAGATCTATGACATACAGATCATAAAAACCGGAGGAAATACAGATAATACCTCTACCTTTACTACATTGACCCGTGTAAAAGCTGCACGGGGCGAGATATTGGATAAAAACGGAAATGTGCTGGTCAGTAACCGTGCCAGCTATGATCTGGTGATCAACCATTATGTGCTGATCTCCGCAGACGGAACAAACAATTATCTGTATGACCTGATCAAGCTTTGCGAAAGTCAGGGCATCGACTACACAGACCGTTTCCCAATTTCTCAGGAACGGCCCTTCACCTATACACTCAGCGAGTATAACTCCTCCTGGCAGGGATATTTCCAGACCTATCTGGAGTATAAGGGCGGCTTGGACTCGGATATTACCGCACCGCTGCTGGTAGAAAAGCTGCGGGACAAGTATCAGATCCCTGCCCAGTGGACGGACGACGAGGCCCGGCAGGTGATCGGCCTGCGGTATGAGCTGGACCTGCGGCAGTGCGTGGGCGTTCTGCCTAACTATGTGTTTTTGACCGATGCCAGCGATGAAGAGCTGTCAGTGATTATGGAGCTGAATATTCCCGGACTGAATGTGGAGGCATCCACCGTCCGTGAGTATAACACCACCTATGCTGCCCATATTCTGGGCTATGTGGGCGCAATGAGCCCGGCGCAGTGGGAATATTACAAGGATATCGACGGCTATGAAATGGACGCGGAAGTGGGTCAGGACGGACTGGAGGAGGCTTACGAGGAGTACCTCCACGGCATCGACGGCTGGCGGGAAGACACCGTTGCCACCGACGGTACCCTGATCTCCTCCCGGTATCTTACAGAGCCTCAGGCAGGCGCCAATGTGGAGGTGTCCATTGACATTAACCTCCAGCGGGCGGCGGAGGATGCCCTTGAGAAGGTGATCGAGGACCTGCGGGCAGGGGAAGGCGACGGCTCTGATGCCGGCGGCGGCGCAGTGGTGGCTACCGATGTAAAGACCGGACAGGTGCTGGTGTGCGGCAGCTATCCCAACTACGATCTGTCCACCTTCTTTGAGGACTATAACGAGCTGGCAAAGGACGAATACAGCCCCCTGTACAACCGCGCTTTGCAGGGAACCTATCCCCCCGGCTCTACCTACAAGATGTCTATGGTGGTGGCGGCGATCGACGCAGGATTGATCGATTCCAAAAGCACCATTACCGATAACGGCAGATTTACAAAATACGCAGGCTTTGAAGCCTCCTGTCTGACCTATACCCTGACAGGAAGCACCCACGGAAGCATCAATGCGGCAGTGGCACTGCAGAAGTCCTGTAACTATTTCTTCTATGTGCTGGGCGATACCATCGGACTGGCCCCTATGGACAACACTGCCAAAATGCTTGGCTTGGGCGAGCCTACGGGCATTGAGCTGTATGAAGATATCGGACACCGGGCAAATGCAGAGACAAAGGAAAAGCTTTATTCCGGTGACAAGACCGGCTGGTATAAGGGTGACCAGATCCTGGCGGCCATCGGTCAGTCGGATAACCGCTTCACCCCGATGCAGCTGTGCGTGTATACGGCGACCCTTGCCAATCAGGGCAAGCGCTATAAGGCAACCTTTATGAACCGCGTGGTTTCCTCCGATTACCGGAGCCTGCATCTTGAAAACGAGCCGACCCTGGTTTCCCATCTGGAAATTTCGGATGAGGCACACAGCGCGGTTAAGGAAGGTATGTATATGGTGGCCAATGTTTACGGCGGTACTGCCTACTCTACCTTCAAGAACTATCCCATTACCGTAGCGGCAAAGACCGGTACGGCACAGACCGGCATTACCGATGCCTCGGATAACGCCGCGTTCGTTTGCTACGCACCCCTGGACGACCCCCAGATCGCCATTTCTGTCTATGTGGAAAAGGGCGGTCACGGCTCGACTCTGGCAACCGTAGCAAAAGAAATTCTGGATGTTTACTTTGCCGTTGGTGAAACTGCAGATGTAAACACTTACGAAAACAAATTAAGTTAAGGGGAATTTTGTGGATAAGAAAAAAGGGCTACTGATGATCATTGCACTGGTGCTGGTGGTTGTTTTGGTTCTGGTGCTGTGCATTACTTCCTGCGAAGAGGAGCAGGAAAGCAAGCTGCAGATCGGTTTGTGTCTGCGGCAGTATGAGGAGGACCCCCGGTACGGTCAGCTTCTGCAGAGCCGGCTGTCGGAGCTGGGCTACGAAGTACAGCTGCAGGATGCAAAAAACGATCAGACCCGGCAGACAGAGCAGATCGATGCCCTTTTGGAAGAGGGCGTGGTGCTGATGGTGATCGAGCCGGTCATTCAGGATACTGCAGAAGCTACTGCCGCCCTGCTTATGGAAAAGAATGTTCCGGCTGTGTTCCTGGGAAGCTGTCCTGAGACAGCCCTTGAAAAGTGGGACAGACTGAGCTTTGTGGGAACGGCAGAGGATCAGCTGGGTCAAATGCAAAGCAAGATCGTTTTGCAGGCCTCCAACGGCGGCGATCTGAACGAGGACGGACAGATCTCCTGTCTGGTAATCAGCGGTCCGGAGGATGATATCTCTGCCAAGGCCCAGGCGGAAGACTGCCTGGATGCCCTTGTACAGGAAGGCTTGATCGTGGACCGGATCGATACCAGCTGGGGAGAATGGACACAGGACAGCGGACGCGCCCGGTGCGCAAAGGCCCTTTCTCAGTATGGCAGAGATATTGAAGTGATCTTCTGCGGCAATGAGGAAATTACTTTGGGCGCGCTGGAAGCGGTCCAAGCCGGTGGCTGGCAGATCGGAAGAGATTACCTGTTGGTAGGCGTGGGCGCAGAGGAAAAGCTTTCCGCCGGTGCCATAACCGGAACGGTGGTCAGCGACCCGGAGGGCGTGGCACAGCAGGTTTTGACTGTGGCACAGAGCCTGATCAATGGGGAGCCTGTGGAGAAGGAATATTATGTAAACCACAAGCTTCTGACTCCGGAAAAATCGGAGCTGTAAATATAAATTTCTGAGGTTATGAAAATGGACTATATCGTATTGGATATGGAGTGGAATCAGCCCTGGCCCGGTTCCCCTTCTGCCCGGAAGGTATTGCCGGTGCAGATCCGCGGTGAGATCATTCAGCTTGGCGCGGTGCGCGTGCGGGAGGATCAGACCGTGGCGGATGAATTTCAGGTTCTGGTGAAGCCCAAATACTACCGGCGGTTAAATCGCAGGGTAGGCAAGCTCACCGGCATCAAGGAAGCACAGCTTCGGGATGAGGGCGTGGGTATGACCGACGCAATGAAAAGCTTTCGCCGGTGGTGCGGGGAGGATGTGATCTTCCTGACCTGGGGCTTTGATGACATTACCATCCTGCGGGAAAATTTGCAGCTTTACGGAATGGAAGACAATTGGGTCAGCCGGTGGTACAACCTGCAAATGATCTTCAATGCCCAGACCGACGGCACCAATTCCCAGAAGGCACTGAAAACGGCAATGGAGATCTTCGGCATCGAACCCAGCCGACCTGCCCACGATGCCTTGGGAGATGCCTATCATACGGCGCTGATCGCCGCCCGTCTGGACCTGAAGCGGGGAACAGCAGAGTACGAAAAGGCACTTAAGGAGCATGTGGATGGCTTTCACGGCGCAGAGCTTCCCGGATGCATCAACCGGAAGGTGTTTTACGATTATACGGACAAGCGGGCGGCATTGGCGGCTATGTCCGGAAAGGAAAACCTGTGCCCCACCTGCGGCAGACAAATGCTGGGGTCCCGCTGGTTTGCCCAGCCGGGCAGGCGGTATATGGACCTTGCCACCTGTCCGGAGCACGGAAAGTTCCTCATACGGGTGCGGCTTTCCAACCAGCCTGCCGGTACGGTACGGGTCAGCCGTCTGACATACGAGGCAACCTCTGAAGCAGCGCAGGCCTATGCCCGCCGGGCAGAAAAGGCAGAGCCGGAGCATCCCCACAGATCCTCCGCTTCCCGCCGCCGTCGCCGCAGTAAGCTCCCGGAAAAGCAAGGATAATAACAATGGGGCTGTGAAGAAACCCGAATAATTATACGGTTCATACATTTTATGAAGTACCGTCAAATTCCTGATTATCGGATATCCCAATGTAGGGGTGGCTATTAGCCGCCCGCTAAAAGGCATCGGGAAAGATGAAGGCTTGGTGGGACGATGTGGGCATCGTCCCCTACGAACGGGTATCGGCACCCCGTAGGGGCGGATGCCCACATCCGCCCAACAAGGTCGGTCGATAACGGGGCTGTTTGGGACGATGTGGGCATCGTCCCCTACGAACGGGTATCATACCTGCCTTGCCTCCCTCCTTGAGGGAGACCGGGTTAGCGGTGGAGGGAGTGTCCTATCTTAAGGAGTACACTCCCCCTACCCAGTTTGCGCACTGGGCATCCCCCTCAGTGAGGGGGACGAGATAGGGCGTGGCAATCTCCTTACTGCAAGGGAAAGTTATACTTTCTCTTTCCGCTTCCCCCTTAGGAATTCCCTTGCCAAATTGTGCGAAAAAGTATTTGAACTGTGCGTCGAACAGGAACTTTACAAATTTTAGGAGGTGCTCGAAACCGAGCACCTCCTAAAATTTTCATTTACTTGGGATCAATATGCGTTTCTTTACGGCCCCTTTTTATTATTACCCTTCCGCGACCACGATCTCCTTGAGCTCCAGGCCGGGGTTGCGCTTTTGGGTAAAGTCGATCGCCCAGAAGCTGCTGAATACCAGCAGATTTCTGCCCCGGTAATCCTCCAGAAGCTCTGCATCCGAGCCTAAATTCAGGTCGCTGAGGTCGCCGGGGTAGCTGTCGATCAGGCGGATCTCCTCGTAGGGGAGCATATCCATCCGCAGGTCCACGCCGTACTCGTTTTTCATACGGTACTGGAACACATCGAATTGCAGGGTGCCCACAACGCCCACGATCACTTCTTCCATACCGGAATTGGGCACCTTGAAGATCTGAATGGCACCCTCCTGGGCGATCTGCTCCGTACCCTTGACAAACTGCTTGCGCTTCATAGAGTCTTTGGCAGACACCCGGCAGAAATGCTCCGGCGCAAAGGTGGGGATGCCGGAGTACAGGAACTTTTTACCGGGGACGGTAATGGTATCGCCGATGGCGAAAATGCCCGGATCGAACACACCGATCACATCGCCGGCGTAGGCCTCTTCCACGATCTCCCGTTCTGCGGCCATCAGCTGCTGAGGCTGGGAAAGACGCATTTTCCTGCCGCCCTGCATATGGTAATATTCCGTATCCCGCTGGAACTTGCCGGAGCAAATGCGCATAAAGGCAAGGCGGTCCCGGTGGGCCTTATTCATATTCGCCTGAATTTTGAACACAAAGGCAGAGAAATCCGGGCTGAAGGCATCCACAAGACCGGTATCCGCGGTCCGGGACAGCGGGGGCGGTGTCAGCTTCAAAAATGCTTCCAGGAAGGGCTCAATGCCGAAGTTGGTCAGAGCAGAGCCGAAGAACACAGGGCTCAGCTGTCCACAGCGCACAGCCTCCAGATCCATTTCCCGACCGGCAGACAGCAGCTCCACATCGTCGATCAGCTGCTGATGCTTCGCTTCACTGTCCAGAAGCTCGGCCACCTGGGGGTCGTACAGATCCACCTCCAGCTTGTCAGCCTTTGCCTTGCCGTTTACACCGGAGAAGAACAGAAGCCGGCTGTTTTCCCGGTCGTACACGCCCTGAAAATCCTTACCGGAGCCGATGGGCCAGTTCATAGCATAGGTCTCAATGCCCAGCTCCCGTTCCACTTCGTCCAGCAGGTCGAAGGGGTCCTGGGTCTCCCGGTCCATCTTGTTAATGAAGGTGAAAATGGGAATGTGACGCATAGCGCAGACCTTGAAAAGCTTACGGGTCTGGGGCTCAACGCCCTTTGCACCGTCGATCACCATCACTGCAGAGTCTGCCGCCATCAGGGTGCGGTAGGTGTCCTCGGAGAAGTCCTGGTGACCGGGGGTGTCCAGAATGTTGATGCAGAAGCCGCCGTACTGGAACTGCATAACAGAGGAGGTAACAGAAATACCACGCTGTTTTTCAATTTCCATCCAGTCAGAGGTGGCGGCGCGGGAATTTTTCTTTCCCTTAACAACACCTGCCTGGGCGATGGCACCGCCGTAGAGCAGGAATTTTTCCGTTAAAGTGGTTTTACCGGCGTCCGGGTGGGAGATGATGGCAAAGGTCCGGCGGCGGCTGATTTCTTCCATTAAGGTTGACATAATATTCCTCCAAGGCTTTTCGCCTGCAAATTTGATAAAACTGGTTTAGTTTACCACATTTTGGAGATATTTACAAGTCCTGAATTAACTCTGCAAATACGGGCAGGCTCTTTTGGATCATTTCGAAGCTCACGCAGTAGCATACCCGGAAGTAGCCGGGACAGCCGAAGCCGTCGCCGGGAACAAGCAAAAGATCCTTTTTCTTTGCTTTTTCGGAGAAAGCGACTGCATCTCCGCCGGGGGCTTTTACAAACAGATAGAATGCACCGTCAGGCTTGGCGGTTTCATAGCCAGCGGCCAGCAGACCCTCGTAAAGCGCCTTGCGGTTGCGGTCATAGGCGGCAAGGTCCGGGCGCAGACCGGCACACCGGGCGATCACCTTCTGCCACAGGGAGGGAGCGCAAACGTGACCGATGCTTCTGGATGCACCGGCGACTGCGGCATACAGTGCGGCACTGTCCGTTGCACCGTCGGGCACATACACATAGCCAATTCTTTCGCCGGGCAGGGAGAGGGACTTGGAATAGGAATAGCACACAACGGTGTCCTTATAAATGGTGGGGATAAAGGGGACCTCCACACCCTCGTAAGCCAGCTCCCGATAGGGCTCATCTGCCACGATATAAATGGGATGGCCGTATTCCGCGCTCTTTTTGGTAAGCAAGGATGCCAGTGCTTTCAAGGTGTCGGCAGTATAGACGGTGCCGGAGGGGTTATTGGGGGAGTTGAGGATCAGGGCACAGGTGTTGGGGGTCAGTGTGTTTTCCACAGCCTGCAGATCGATCTGGAAATTGGGAATATCCGCAGGGACTACCTTCAAGGTGGCACCGGCTTCCTCTACCCAGGGACGGTATTCCGGGAAGTAGGGGGCGATCACCATAAATTCAGCCCCCGGTACACTGAGCGCCTTAAATACGGCACACAGCTCCGGTGCGGCACCACAGCCGATGAACAGATTTTGGGGACGGACACCGGCGTTGTAACGCAGGTTCAGATCGTCCGCAATGGCCTGACGGGTCTGCAGATCGCCGATGGCAGAGGTGTAGCCGTGGACTGCCAGAGAGTCGGTATCGGACAAAATGGCACAGATAGCTTCGTTTACCTCCGGCGGGGAGGGAATGCTGGGGTTGCCCAGAGAATAGTCATAAACATTTTCCCGACCTACAATGGCGGCTCTTTGCTGGCCGTATTCAAAAAGGTCCCGGATGCAGGAACGGTTTGCACCCAGCGCATGAGCTTTTTCGTTGATCATAAAAACATCTCCTATCATTCATAAAGAGGGGCGGGGGGATCGAACTTTTGGGGCTTGTATGTAACCGAGCCGATGGGTTTTCCCTCTACGCCGTATTTGGGATTGTAGCCGAACAGGTTTACATAACATAAAAAGTCGTCCCGTTCGTCTTCCATTGCCTTCATAACCTCCACCGTTGCCAGCACATCGTCGATTGCCCGGTGGGAGTTTACCACCTTGTCTGCCAGACCGTAAACCTCGATGGCGTTGCACAGCTTGTGGGGGTAGCTGTGGCGGTCCTTATACACCGTCAGCAGGTCCAGCTTGTCCTTGCCCCTGAGCACGGTGGGGTCACCGTTGCGCAAAAGCAGATAAAACAGAAAGCTCAGATCAAAATGGGCATTGTAGGCAAGCATCAGGGTGTTGCCTGCAAACATCCGTGCGATATCTGCACAGACCTGGGCTTTGGGGATGCCCCGCTCCAGCAGGTCTGCATTCGTAATGCCTGTGAGCTGTTCGATCATTGGGGGGACTGTATTTCCCGGCGTCAGGGAGATCAGCTCATCGTACTGCTCCACCACTGCGACCTGCCCGTTGCGGCGTTCCAGCACCACAGCGGCAAATTCGATGATCTCGTCCCGGCTGTATCCCAGACCGGTGGTTTCCGTATCAAAAAGCACCAAACGGTCGTACCGGTCGAATAATGCATTTAGCTGTGCCATCTTACGCCTCCTCGTATAATTGCAGTGCCCGGCGGAACTTGCTTTTTTGCTCCCGTTTCAGACCGAAGCGGGCGGCAAATTCTTTGGAAAAGGCAACACAGGCATCCGGGGTGCCTGCTTTCAACTCGATTTCCACCTCGCACAGGGGAATTTCCTTACCGCCGCCAAATAAGATGCCCTTATCCAGCGCCAGCTCCAGGGTGCAGTCCTCCAAAACCAGCGTTTTGGTGATGCGGGTAAATTTTGCACCGCATACAGGGAGGATCCCGCTGCGGGTGAGGAGAATTAAATTTTTAGGGGCGCCAAGTTTACATAATTCCAAAATGGCAGTTTCGATGCAGTCACATTCCACTTCCCATTCACCCCGTCCCCGCTGGGAAACCGGTGCTTTCAGGGTGCACACCGAGCGGTCGTTTTCCATTCGGCGGCGTAAGGTGTACCATCGGTCAGACAGGGCTTTGTCCGGGGTGTCATAATAAGTGGTTTCCATTGAGAAGATATGCTCTTCCAAGTCAAAAGCCTTGCGTATGTCCTCTAAAATCCGTTCATTTGCCCGGAATTTTCGTTCAAATTCGATACCCATAGCAGCCTCCCAGGGACATTTTTCCTTATTATACACCGATTAAAGTATCTTGGCAAGTTTCCTGAACGGATTACGACAAAAAAATCCGGAAGATATTGTTACAATGGGGGCAAAAGGAAGGGTTGTGATACAAATGATCTCCATTGAGTCTTATGTGCAAAAAGGGCATCACATTCTGCGCCGCTGGGCGGTAAATCCGCGGATACAGGCATCGGCAAGGGCGGCGGGGCATTTGCTGGCAGGCTTTTGCCTGAGCGCGGCAAGCCTTTACCACAGTGCAATGCCGCTGGCATTGGGATTGGTGTGCGCCTGTACCGGCTGGTCTGCGGTGCTGGCATTTCTGGGCGGCTGTGCCGGATATTTGCTTTTTTGGTCAAGCGCCGGGCATCAGGCGGTCATCTGGCTGGCGGCGGGACTTGCAGTGTCCCTTTTGCTGACGGACCGACTGCTGACCCGTCAGACACCGGTGCTGATGCCCACGGTTGCGGCGCTGATCACTGCCTCCTGCGGGGTGCTGTATCAGTCTATGGGCCTGGATACGAGTCCCATTGCCATTTATCTTCTGCGGGTGGGAACAGCGGCGGGGGCAAGCTGGCTGTTTGGGGAGGTCCGCAAGGGAAGAAATCCCATTTTAGAGTGGCTTACATACGGTGTGTTCGTGCTGGCGCTGGCGCAGATCGTTCCTATTCCCTATCTGGGTCTGGGGTTTGTGGCGGCGGGTGTTCTGGCTGTCTGGGGCGCATTTCCGGCGGTGGCACTGGCGGGACTGGCGCTGGACCTGGCACAGGTGACCTCCATTCCTATGACGGCGGTTATGACCCTTTCCTATTTTGTGAGACTTCTGCCCCGAAGAAGCCCTCTGGCGTCCAGACTTGCACCGGGATTTTTGTATCTGAGTGTGATGGCGCTGTGGGGAAGGCTTGATCTGATGCCTTTGCCGGGACTGCTGCTGGGCGGCATCGTGGGCGGCTTTTTGCCGGCTTCCGGCAAGATCGCCCATCGCCGGGGCGAGACCGGAGCGGCGCAGGTGCGGCTGGAAATGGCGGCAACCGTATTGGCACAGACCCAGCAGCTATTGCTGGAGGTGCCGGTGGTGCCGGTGGATGAAGGGGCATTGGTGGCAAGGGCGGCAGAACAGGCCTGCAGTGGCTGTCCCTGCCGAAAAAGCTGTAAGGATACCAAGAGGATCGCCCAATTGCCGGGGCTGATCCTCCATAAGCCATTGCTGACCCCGGAGGAGATCCCGATCAATTGCCGCAAAAGCGGCCGCTTTCTGGCACAGCTCCACCGCAGTCAGGAACAGCTTCGTTCCATTCAGGCAGATCGGGAGCGACAGCGGGAGTACCGGGCGGCAGTGATCCAGCAATATCAGTTTTTATCGGAATATTTGCAGGAGCTGGCAGACCAGCTGCCCCGCCACACGGAGGGAAGAGGGAACTGCTACACCCCCCAGATCCGTGTCTACGGCAACCGTCCGGAGCAGGATAACGGCGACCGCTTTTCCCGCTTTGCCGGAACAGCAGGGCGGTATTATGCCCTTTTGTGCGACGGGATGGGTACCGGTCTGGGGGCCGTTCAGGAGGGGAAAACCGCAGCTTCCCTGTTGCGAAGAATGTTATCCGCGGGCTATCCTGCGGAATATGCCCTGCGCAGCTTAAACAGCCTGTGTGCTCTGCGGGAGCGGGCGGGGGCGGTGACTGTGGATCTGGCGGAGCTGCAGCTGACCGGCGGAGAGGTGACCTTGTACAAATGGGGTGCGGCACCTTCTTATCTGGTCAGCAAAACAGGCGCGGAGAAGATCGGCACTGCCGGACCGCCTCCCGGGCTGTCGGTGACAGACTGCCGGGAAAGCTGTTATCGGCTGTCCCTGCGTCGGGGACAGACACTGTTTATGGTCAGTGACGGCGTGGGGGAGGAGGAAGCCCTGCGCTGCTGTGTGCGGGGCGCGGACCTGCCTCCCGGAGAATTGGCGACCCGATTGCTTACCGGCAGTCAGCTCAGCGGAGATGACGATGCCACGGTGGTGACCCTCCGGCTGGATCCCTCAGGCACAACATAATCTTTCTTTACAAAACGGAAAAAGAAAAGTATAATGGTATACACAGCCTGAATAAGGAGACAGATTATGAGAAATTATACCGTTACGAAAATTTCCGGAGCACCGGATTGGAGCAAGATCCCCGCACTGGATGTGGATAACTATCAGTGGTGCGAGCCGCTGGATATCAAAATGAAAAGCCAGATCTGCTACGATGAAACCGGCATTTATGTCCATCTGCGCGCCTGGGAAAAGGACATCCGCGCTCAGCTGACTGCACCGCTGAGTATGGTGTGCGAGGATAGCTGTATGGAGTTTTTCTTCCGCCCGGTGGCAGAGGACCTGCGCTATTTCAATTTTGAGATCAATCCCAACGGACAGATGTTTATTGGCTTTGGCTATAGTGCTGAAGACCTTATGCGCCTTGCCCCGGAGGGCGAGGATGCATTTCTGGAAAAGAAATGGAGCTATACAGAAGACGGCTGGGAGGTGTTTTACAAGATCCCGGTGTCTATGATCCGGATCTTCTTCCCCGGCTACGCGCTTTTGCCCGGTGCGACCCTTTATGCCAACTCCTACAAGTGCGGCGACGAGACCGTAAAGCCTCACTTTATTTCCTGGAACTATGTGGATGTGCCCGAACCCAGCTTCCATCAGCCCACCCATTTCGGCAAGATGGTTTTAGGTTCTGCCTGATAGGGTTAAAGCTATGCAGAAGATAAAGAGAATTGCGGCGCTGGTGCTGACCTTATGCCTTGCGGCGGCGATGCTGCCGGCGACAGCGCAGGCAACGGAAGAAGCCACATTGGAAGGTGTTTCCATTGTGACTTTGCCGGGAAAAACCGAATACTGGCTGGGAGAAAGCCTGGATACCACCGGTCTGACTTTGCTGGTGACCTATTCCGACGGAAGCACTGAGGAGATCACCGGGGGCTTTGCCGTCACCGGCTTTGACAGCAGTGTTTTAGGTGAGCAGACCCTGACGGTCTCCTATCTGGGCGCGGCGGATACCTTTGCCGTAACGGTCAAACGGCGGGAAGTGACTTATCTTGCTGTGAGCAGCTTGCCCGGAAAAACCGAATACTGGCTGGGAGAAAGCCTGGACATTGCCGGTCTGACTTTGGTGGCTACCTATTCTGACGGAAGCACGGAGGAGATCACCCAAGGTTTTACAGTCACCGGTTTTAACAGTGCATCTGCAGGTCAGCAGACCCTGACGGTCTCCTATCTGGGCGCAGCGACTACCTTTCCGGTAACCGTGAATACTGCCGATGTTACCGGCATTGAGATCATTTCCTTCCCGGACAAGACGGAATACTGGGAGGGAGAAGCCTTACAGACCCAGAATTTGCGGCTGGTTGTATCCTACAGCAGCGGCAATACGGCGGAAGTCACAGAAGGCTTCACCGTCACCGGGTTCGACAGCAGCAGTATAGGCACCCAGACCCTGACCGTTTCCTATCTGGGCGCAACCGATACCTTTACGGTAACGGTCAAAAAGCTGCAGGTACAGGGCATACAGGTTCACACCCTGCCTCAAAAAACTGAATATTACACAGGTCAGGAGCTGGACATCACAGGACTTTCCCTGCTGGTTACCTACTTAAACGGCACCGAAAGGGAAATTACCGAAGGCTTTACCGTGACCGGCTTTGACAAGGACCTTGCCGGTCAGCAGGTTTTAACGGTATGGTATGAGGATGCCACAGCAGAATTTTCTGTAACAGTGGTACAGCTCTGTTTGACCGATCTGGTCATCGCTGCACCGCCCCAAAAGACCCGGTACTGGATCGGAGAGTCCCTGGACACCACGGGCTTGGTTTTGGAAGCGACTTACTCAGACGGCAGTACACTGCAAATTACCAAGGACTATGCGGTTTCCGGCTTTAGCAGTGCCACAGCAGGAACGAAGGTACTTACAGTGGAATACGACGGGATGTTTGTGGTTTTGGATGTGGAAGTCGTAGCTCCCACATCCTCCACGGTCACCGGTGTGGAGATTTGCACCTTGCCGGATAAGACGGAATACCAGCTGGGAGAAAAGAAGGATTGGACAGGTCTTTCTTTGTATGTGGTATATTCAGACGGAAGCAAAGAAGTAATTACCAGCGGCTTTGCGGACAGCGGTTTCAGCAGTACCACTACCGGCACAAAAACCGTTACTGTGCGGTACAAATTAAGGTATACCGCAAAGTTTACAGTGCAGGTGGTGTGCTTGCACACCGAGGTGGAAAACGGTATATGCGCGGACTGTGGGGAAAAGATCCTGGCGGTCGTCACGGACAGTACCGGAACACAGACCGGGAACTTTATCACCCTGGACGATGCCTTATCTGCGGTGCCGGAAGGCGGTAAGATCACCGTGCAGGCAGATGCAGAGGCTGTGGATGTGCAGCTGGCCGGTGCAGTGCTGGACTTGAACGGATACACACTGACCGTCAATTCTGTGCTGACCTTCAGCACCGGAGCGATCCTTGACAGCAGCGAAGCCGCAAACGGCTTACTGGTGATCCGGGATGCTGACGGCAATATGATAAGCCCGGATAATGCACAGCTGCCTGTGTATGACAGCGAGGCGGGCGGCTACCGGTTCTTTTCCGTGACCGTAACACCCAAGGCGATCACCGGCGGAAATAAGTACTGGTTTACCGTGGATGTTGAGAATTTTGAAAAATTCTATGCCCTGATCTTGTCCGGTGCAGAGGTCGCCATTCAGGTGAAAATGACCTGGGACGGGCAAAGTGAGGCCATCTACGCAGTGGCAGACCCGGCATTTACCGTGGCCTGGGCAGACGGCTGCAATGCAAACAGGGGTGTTTATATCACTGTCAGCATAGCAGAAAAGGAAGGACTTGAAAACTTCAGGCTGACTCCGGGCATTACCTCCGGCGGCGTTGAAGTCTTTGGGGAAAAACTATAATAATTTTGGGAGGATTTTGAAAATGAAAGGATTGAAAAGACTGACGGCACTTTTGCTTATGCTGTGCTTACTGTCAGCAATGCTGAGTGTGACCGCCTTTGCAGAAAAGCAGGATGTGGTCGCCGGGGAAAAGGCAAAAGCAGTGGCGGCGCTGACTGCACCGAAGAATCCCAACCAAAGTCCCTTGAATGCAGGCAGTCTGGCAAGGTCAGCCGGCACAAATTATACGATTTTGCGCAATTACATCAACAACAACGGCGTGCTGGCCGATGACGGATATGTGAGAGTGATTGACTGGATGGAAAATGATGGTGTAGAATATTATTTCTCGGTCATCAATGAACCCTCCGGAATTAAATTCCAGTATTTGAGCGTGCACACCGCTGATTATGAGTGCGTTGTGCTGTTGGAATTTGTTTTGACAAGTACAAGCAGATATGTATCTGCAGACGGTGCGGTTGGGCTTTATTACAACAATGAGACGGTGGAAGAAATATCACAAACCCTTTCCGTGAACATTGGCTCTTACACAACCGAAACCCTGTTACCCTTTAATAATAGCGGCGCTTACATTACCTCCGGCAACTTCTCCGATATGATGAACGGCGCAATGGCTTTTTTGTGCCTGTACTGGGATATGTGCTTCTATGAGTATCTGGGCTTCGGCCTAAGAAGTCTGGGCTTTGACAACTTCGACGGTATAGAGGCTGGCTGTAGCCATAGTTATGACAGTGATTGCGATACGGTCTGCAACTGGTGCGGCGAAACCCGTACCACCACCTCCGGCCACAGCTACACTTCTGACTGCGATGCGGCCTGCGACAACTGCCGGGAAATTCGTACCCCTGTGATCAATCACACTTTTAACGGCAATGCGCTATGCGCCCGCTGTGGAGCGATGTTCGGCGATGTGAGCGCTTCAAGCTGGCAGATCGATCATGTGATATATGTTTACGATAAAGGTCTGATGGCAGGCAAGGGCTCCGATCAGTATGGCAATGTGAAATTTGATCCCAACAGCCCCATCACCAGAGAGGAATTTGTGCAGGTACTTTACAATGCGGAGGGGAAACCCGCCGTAGACATTGAAAACCGTTTCCCGGATGTATTAAGTAACGGCTGGTACAAAAATGCAGTCCTGTGGGCAAATTCCCAGAATATCGCAAACGGTATGGGCGACGGACAGTTTGGCGTAGGTAAGAATATCTCCCGTCAGGACCTGGCGCTGATGCTTTATAAGTATGCAGACCTGAAGGGCTATTCTCTGGAAGCAACTGCGGGAACAATCGACCGGTTTGCAGACGGCAGCAGTGTTGCAGGCTATGCAAGGGCTGCAATGGACTGGGCGGTGACCAAGGGCGTCCTCAGCGGCAAGGGCAATGCAGATGCCGATATCTCTACCTTCCGCTTAGACCCTGCCGGCACAGCCACCCGTGCTGAGTGTGCCGCAATGCTCAGAAACTTTATGATAGCCTTTGAAGGCACCGGTGTTACGACCCATAGCGCTTATATGGCGGCTGAAGCAGACACACAGGTTACGATCGAAGCCTATGTTCAGGGCAATCAGGAATGGTGGAACGATACGATCATCCTTTATGCACAGGATACAGATGGC
>JAZNDF010000016.1:0-1604 GCA_045587925.1 Faecousia sp. | reverse complement strand
CTGCGGAACATCGGTGCCATATCCTGAATGGTGATGCCATCCTCGCTGGCGGTGGTCAGACCCTTGCCCTTACGGGTGACGGTGTAGCCACTAAGCTTTGCGCTGTGGCCTTCCAGCAAAACGGTGATCTCCACGCCCAGAGCTTTGGCGCACTTGTGCAGGAAGGTAAAGGGCAGATCTATCGTTCCAGATTCATACTGGTGATAAATCTCTTCTGTCACCTCCGTCTGCTCAGCCATCTTAGCGGTGCTGTAGCCCAAAATTTCTCGCATACCTCTGATACGAGTTGCAATGTCCATAAGTTGTGTAGAGGTATTTGTGTTGGTCATGGTGGATCTCCTTTCTTATTCTTAGGGCACCTCTAAAAAATACTTTTTGTCGGGATGCCCGATCTTTTGTCCCATATTTTCAGTTTGAAAAACTTGAAATACACAAAGTATTCCTGCGTTTTCCAAACTTTAATCTGTGCCAAAATCTTTGGACACCCAACTAAAAATTATTTTTTAGAGGTGCCCTTGGGCAACTGCGGGATGCCCAATTGTTATACTTAGATGTTACAAAATAAAAAATCGTCTCAAGCAAACACTTGAGACGAGTAAAAACAATACCCGCGGTACCACTCAAATTGCAACCTTTTGTTGCCCCTTCACGCTCCAACAAGCGCTATCCCTTAACGCGGGCAGACGGGAGAACTTACTATTATAACAAGTTCAGTTCTCCGGCTCGGAAGTGATTGTTTCGGACCCGTTGTTACCGGCTTGCACCAAGCGCCGGCTCTCTGGAAACGGCGGCTGTCCGACCCGTCTTCGTCAAAGCCTTTTTATGTATTGACCCCATTATACTATGTCCACAGGAAAAAGTCAAATGTTTTTCTGACAAAGTACGGGGCGGTTTGACCTGATTTTTTGTGCAAATTCGCAAACATTATAAAATCCTATTGTTTTGGTTGACAAATCCGGCTGTTTGTGCTTAAATAGTAGCAGTAAAATGACATTGACGGAAAACTTGCCTTTTTGGAAACTGCAGAGAGCCGGCGTTTGGTGCGAACCGGTGTGGAAGAAACAGGCGATCTGATTCCTGAGTCGGTTCTGCCAACGCGTTGGCTAGTAGTGGAACACGGTTGCCTCCGTTATCGGGCTAGAGCTTGTTGGAGCTTGATGAGAGATCCCCATTCGGGGGATAATCAGGGTGGTACCGCGGATGTATATTCGTCCCTGAGATCTTCGGATCTCAGGGATTTTCATTTTATTTTAAGGAGTTGGACCTTATGAAACAAATCAAGATCAGTGATATGACAATGAAGCAGGAGGGCAAGGAGCTGTCCCTGTCCTTTAAGGAGAAAATTGAACTGGCAAAACTATTGGATAAACTGGATATTTCTGTCATTGAATTGGAAGGGGTCCGCAGCAGTAAGATCGATAGTCTTCGGATTAAGTCCATTGCATCCGCAGTCCAGTCTGCCGTTGTAGCCGTACCGGTGCAACTGGATAAAAGCAGTGTGCAGGAGACCTGGAATGCTTTGCAATCTGCCAAATATCCCCGTCTGCAGGTCTGCGCTTCCGTCAGTTCTGTGCAGATGGAGTACCTGTATCATAAGAAGCCGG
>JAZNDF010000015.1:0-3232 GCA_045587925.1 Faecousia sp. | reverse complement strand
AACCGACTTTGTCAGAAAACAATTTTATTGCGGTAACTACCCGTAATTCCAAGATGAAACATATAGATCGTGCGGAAGTAAAAAAGTTGCAGATCGCAGAGATGAGTGATTCGGAATATCAAGAGCTTCGGAATATTTTTTCCAGAGCAAGGCGGGCAAGCGGGATGTATATTTCAGGAGACATTGATCGGGCAAAAATGATGCTTGAAGAGGCTTTACCGTTGGTTTTTGAGCGTGAAAGCGTGGTAAAACTGGATAAAGTCCTGGCAGAAGCCTTAAATCAGAATTTGGGCGAAGTTGATTTGGAGACCTTGAAAAACGCAGTAAAAGAAGTTTCTGAATTGCGGGATTTGGGCGGATTAAAAGTCAATCCGTGGGTGTCGCCGGAAAAGGTAATCGAACAGGAACTTTTTGCAATCAAATCGGTGGAAGAACGCAAAGATTTATTTAAGGGAATCGCTCCTTGTTTTGAACCGTTTCCGGGAGTTGAGAGCCGAAAAACACAAGGAGAATTGATTCATAAGATGCTGTGCAGTTAAGGATCAATTTAATTTATTTCGCGGCGTTGCCGGAGCCGGTAAAACTTCCACCTTGCAGGAGTTATGCCGGGGCTTGCAAAGCGGCGGAGTGAACAGTATTTATGTGATTGCTCCAACCAATTCGGCGACGGATGTTCTGAAACAAGAGGGCTTTGACCAGTCGCAGACGGTGGCAAGTTTTCTTTTGTCGGAAAAAAAGCCTCCGGAAGGTAGTTATGTGATTATTGACGAATCCGGTTTGAACTCTCTGCGGGAGGGAGTAGAAATCGTCAAGATTGCCAGAGCCAACAATTACCGGGTGTTGTTTGTGGGGGATGCAAGGCAGCATACGGCGGTGGAGTCGGGCGACTTCTTCCGGCTTCTGGAAGATCATTCAACCATTGCCAAGTTTTCCTTGACGGAGATCCACCGTCAGAAAAATGAGGAATATCGACGTGGCATTTCCGATTGTGCATTGGGTAATTTTGAGGCGGCGTTTGAACGGTTTGACCGGAATGGATTTATTCACGAGGGAAAAGCCAAGTATCTGCAGGAAGCGGCAGATAGTTACATGAAATTTACAGAAAATGGTGAATTTATCGACCGGGCAATACTGGTAGCTCCGACCCATGACGAAGGTGACCGGCTGACTGATGCGGTGCGGGAAAAGTTGAAAACTTCCGGGAGCGTAGCTGAAACCGGGCGGCAGGCAGAGGTTTTTCGCAGTTGGAGCAAGCCGAAAGTCTGGATTAAGAATATCCGAAATTATGCTCCGGGGACGACCATTGCGTTTATCCGGAATATGAAAGATATCGGCAATGCCGGTGAAGTTGCTAAAGTTGAGCGCGTGGAGGGAGATTTCGTTTATCTGGATTCCGGCAAATGTCTGCGTCCAACAGCGTCGGCAGATTTTATTGAGGTGGGAGAATTGCGGGAAATCGAACTTTGCCGGGGCGATTTGATTCAGTTCAATGTGAATTTGAGGGATAAAAAGATTTACAACGGCAATATCGCTCAAATTACCGACGATCCACGTAAAGTAATGATGCTTTATTCGGACGGCACGCCCAGAGAGTTGATCGACTTGCCGGAAGATTACGCAACTTTCAAGTATGGATGGGTGACGACTTCGCATAAATCCCAGGGGCGGACTGCTGAAAATGTGGTTGTCGCGGCACAGACGTTGGATAGAAAAGCGTTTTATGTGGCATTGAGCCGTGGACGCAAAAATGTGGCGTTGCATTGTCCGGAAAAGGAGTTTTTGAAACAGCAGTTGAGTTTCCGTATTGGCGACCGGACCAGTGTTCATGATTTGCTGGCGGAAGGACAAATTTCTGCAGAACGTATGTTGCCGCTTTCGGAAGATGCTCAACGCCGGAAGGCTGAAACGCTGCCGGATGAAAAATATAAGAGTGTTATTGAACGGACACGGTTGTTTATGGAACAGATCAAACAAACGACTGTGAAAGTCTGGGAACGGGCAAAGCAGATCGCCGCCCGCCGCTCCCGCTGGGCGAAGTACGGGTATGGGCTGATTTCTGAAAACACCATTCTGGAAATGGATCAGGAGCGGGCAATCGCCTTGGCAAAAGAAGAGGTTCTTGCCAGAGAAAAACAGCGGCAGGAGGAAGCGAAGCCCCGGAAACCATTGAGCCAATGGGAAGCGACTATGGCGTGGCTGGCTGATATTGGAAACGGTAAAAATCCTCCGGAACCGAAACCGCAACAAACATCAAAACCCGCCAAACCCCAAGTGGCAATGCCGCCTTTTACATTCAAGCCAAGTGCTTTAAAGATCGAAAAACCTGCAGAACCTTCTGCTTCCCGGAAAAAGAATTCTATGCGGGAAGCATTGGATTTTCTTGCTCAAGAGTCTGCCAAAATCCAAGCCAAAGAAGCTGCTGAAAAAGCACGTCAGGAACAACTTGCCGCCGAAAAAGCCGTTGCTGAGCGAGAAGCCGCCGCCCGTGAAGAGGCACATCGGCTGGAAGCAGAACGACAGGCAAGAGAAAAGATCGCCCGTGAGCGAGCCGAACAAAATCGCCGCGAACAGCAGGAGCGGGAAGAACGGGAACGGAACAAGAAAAAATCCAGAGGTATGGATTTATAACGTAACAAAAAAAATCAAAAAATTGAAATAAACGGCTTGCATATTTTACGATATTGCGTTATCTTAAAGCAAGATGGCATGTTATTTTAATTTGGAGAGGATTATGAAACGGGGTCTGCAAGGACATTATGAAACAGTCAGTACGGTTGGGGAAACGGTAAAAGCCTTTATCCCCAATCCGTTGCCGCCGTTTCCGGCATTGGAGATTACGGGAGATTTGCAGAAAAAGCTGGATGAAGCTGCTTTTTTGCTTGGCAAACTGGATGGTTCAGCAAATCTGCTCCCGGATGTCGGAATATTCCTCTATATGTTTATCCGAAAAGAAGCGGTACTGTCTTCGCAAATCGAAGGTACGCAGTCATCTTTGTCTGACTTGCTCTTGTTTGAACTCAAAGAGAAACCGGGCGTTCCCATTGATGATGTGCAGGAAGTTAGCAATTATGTTGCGGCAATGACTTACGGTTTGAAACGTTTGGAAGAGGGATTCCCGCTTTCATTGCGTTTGCTTCGGGAAATTCATGCTGAATTGCTTGCCAAAGGGCGTGGCAGCGGTAAAAATCCGGGAGAATTCCGTCACAGCCAGAACTGGATAGGCGGAACCCGT
>JAZNDF010000014.1:0-3748 GCA_045587925.1 Faecousia sp. | reverse complement strand
TCGTACAAGACCACGCGGCCATCGCGCTTGATGATACTTTGGATCATAAGTAGGTACCTGTCTTTCTGTTATAGTCATATTTACACCAGCCACAATATATTGTGTGCTGACAAGGGGTGTCTACACAATATATTGCCATATCTTGTGCCGTTTGTCAATAGTATTCTCTTGGGTTTTTGAGAAAAAAATAAAAAGTCCCATACACCGTCAACTTGCATATCAGTGCGTCAAACAGGAATTTGAAAAAACGGAGTTGTAAAGAAACGCATATTGATCCAAAGTGAATGAATGTTTTAGGAGGTGCTCGGTTTCGAGCACCTCCTAAATTTTGTATAATTCCTGTTCAACGCACAGCTTAAATACTTTTTCGCACAATTTGGCAAGGGAATTCCTAAGGGGGAAGCGGAAAACGAGTTGGATAATGTAAAAGCCGATCCGCTTCCCTCTTAGGCCGTCTGGGGAGTCCGAGGGCCATACGGGAGGGCCTCGGCGGGGCTTTGCATACTTTCTCACCGGAGAGAAAGTATGATTTTCCTTTGCAGTTAGGAGATTGCCACGCCCCGTGGGGGCTCGCAATGACACGATTATTGACAGCTTTTGGGGCTTAATTTAAGGTGTCAGTAAACCAACGCCCTTTAGCGGGCGGCTAATAGCCGCCCCTACATTGGGATATCCGATAATCAGGAATTTGACGGTACTTCATAAAATGTATGGACCGTATAATTATTCGGGTTTCTTTACAGCCACTTTGTCAGTGCTTATTCAGAACTGCTCCTGTATCCGTCGGATGCCCAGATCCAGCCGGTTTTGCACAATACCACATTCCCGGAGCAAGCCTTCCTCCGAGCCGCATCCGTGGGGCACGGACCAGGCACCTGCGTCTGTGCCGGGTGCAATCAGCCCTTTATACTCTGCAAGATTTTGGCAGGTGCTTTCCAATATCCTCTGCACTGCATTTTCCGAAAAACGCCCGGTTCCCCGAAGATTTGCAACCGTAGACGCTGTGGGCACCCACACCGTTTTCATTTCTTCCATTGCCGCCAGGGCATCTGCATCCAGATAAGCCCCGTGCTCCACCGACTCCACGCCGGCTTCTGCCGCCGCCTGTACCGTTCTGGCACCGTTGGCGTGTGCCATCACCGCCATACCTTCTGTATGGGCAATGTGGATCAGCTCCCGGATTTCTTCTTCCGGCAACCCCGGTTCTGTCAGCACCCCAAACCGGTCAAAATCCATCAGGCCGGAGATCATAATTTTTATAAAATCGCCGCCCCTGTGCTTGATATCTGCCACCAATCGGGCAAATTCGCCCATCGATTCATAGGCAGTACCGATAAATCCGCCGTAATGTCCCCTGCGGTGTAACGGCGACAAGGGTGTGCGATAGGTGATGCCGTATTCCGGCGCCAGTGTGCGCGCCAACTGACCTGCGCCCCAGCGGTCACCGCCGTCCCGCAGGTATGTATATCCCATCTGCTGATACTTAGAAAGGGTCTGCCGGATAAACGGCTCATCCGGTCTTTGGCTGTGCCGGGCAATGGCCGTCTTCCAGTTGTACCCATCCAGCACCATATGAATATGACAGTCCGCTTTCATCTGCACCACCCCCGTTGTTGAAACAGGGTATATTGCAAAATGATATTTTGCAATATACCCTGTTTATTCATATATTACTTACCGCAGAAGTCCTTTGCGACCTCTACGATATGGTCACTGGTCAGGCCGAACTGCTTCAGCAGGTCCAGTGCAGGACCGGAGTGACCGAACTCGTCGTTGACACCAATGCGGCGCACAGGTGTGGGGCACTTTTCAGAAAGCACACTGCACACAGCCTCGCCCAGACCGCCGATGATGGAATGCTCCTCACAGGTGATGATCTTGCCGCACTTCTTTGCTGCTTCCACGATCAGATCTTCGTCGATGGGCTTAATGGTAGCCATATTGATGATCATTGCATTGATGCCGGCCTTCTCCAGTTCTTCGCCGGCCTTGATTGCTTCGTAGGTCAGCAGACCATTGGCAATGATCGCCACATCGGTGCCGTCCTTCAGGATCTCACCCTTGCCTACCTGGAAGTCATAGTCATCACTGTGGAACACAGGAATTGCCAGTCTGCCAAAACGCAGATAAACAGGACCGTCCATCTCGTAAGCAGCCTTCACAGCGGCTCTTGCTTCCACATCGTCTGCAGGGCAGATGATGGTCATACCGGGGATGGAGCGCATCAGTGCGAAGTCCTCACAGCACTGGTGGCTTGCACCGTCCTCACCAACGGAAATACCGCCGTGGGTACCGCCGATCTTCACATTCAGGTGGGGGTAGCCGATGGAGTTGCGGACCTGCTCAAAAGCGCGGCCTGCGGCAAACATTGCAAAGCTGGATGCAAACGGCACCAGACCCATTGTGGACATACCGGCAGCCACACACATCATATTTGCTTCTGCGATACCGCAGTCAAAGTGACGGTCGGGGAATGCTTTCTTGAACACACCTGTTTTGGTAGCTGCTGCCAGGTCGGCATCCAGAACCACCAGATTGTCGTGCTCCTTGCCCAGCTCGACCAGAGCCGCGCCGTAGCTGTCACGGGTTGCGATCTTCTTTACATCTGCCATAATTACATCGCCTCCAATTCTGCCAGCTGTGCCTTCAGCTCAGCCATTGCTACTTCATATTCTTCGTCGTTGGGAGCCTTGCCGTGCCAGCCGCACTGATTTTCCATATAGGAAACGCCCTTGCCCTTGGTGGTGGTGATCACGATCGCAGAGGGCTTGCCCTTTACCTCTCTTGCCTTCTGGAAAGCGGCCTCAATAGCATCGTAATCGTGGCCGTCGATCGCCTGCACCTCGAAGCCGAAGGCCACCAGCTTGTCCACGATGGGATAGGGACTCATAACCTCAGCCACAGGACCGTCAATCTGCAGGCCGTTGTTGTCAACGATCACGCAGAGATTGTCCAGCTTGTAGTGTGCGGCAGACATAAATGCCTCCCAGACCTGGCCTTCTTCGATCTCGCCGTCACCCAGCAGGGAATAAACGCGGTTTTCCTTGCCGGTATGCTTGGCGGCCAGTGCCATACCCACAGCTACGGAAATGCCCTGGCCCAGAGAGCCGGTGGACATATCCACGCCGGGAACCATATTCATATTGGGGTGGCCCTGCAGGTAGCTGTCAATGTGACGCAGGGTGGGCAGATCCTCCACAGGGAAGAAGCCGCGCTCTGCCAATGCAGAATAGAGACCCGGTGCGGTGTGACCCTTGCTAAGTACGAAACGGTCACGGCCTTCCCACTTGGGATTTGCCGGATCGATCTTCATTTCCTTAAAATACAGGTAGGTAAAGATCTCTGCAGCAGAGAGACTGCCGCCGGGATGACCTGCCTTTGCGCCGTGGGTGGATGCGATCACGCCCATACGGACCTTGCAGGCAGCGATTTGCAGTTGTTTCTTTTCACTGGCTGTCATAATATTCCTCCTAAGATTTTCGTTCTTTCAATGGCCCTTGCCATAATACGCAATTGTATTTTATCATCAATCGGTAAATCTTGCAAGCTTTTTCCAACATTTCCCGGAAGGTTTTCCGAATATCCGTCAAATTCCTGTTTGACGGTCTGTTTATTGGGCAAACCGTAGGGGCGATCATTGATCGCCCGCGTGATTTTGCAAAACAAAATCACATCGCCAAAGGCGATAAAATATTGATTTCCTACGGAAATTCACAAATTTCACGGAAATTTGTGCGGGCGGTCAATG
>JAZNDF010000013.1:0-10892 GCA_045587925.1 Faecousia sp. | reverse complement strand
CGGCTCTACCAAGAAGGACATCAGAGTTGAAATCTGCTCCAAGTGCCACCCTTTCTATACCGGCAAGCAGAAGCTGGTTGACACCGGTGGACGTGTTGATCGTTTCAACAAGAGATTTGGTTTGAAGTAAGACAAAATCCGTACTACTTTTCGTAGTGCGGATTTTTTTGTTGTCTATCCATAGAAGTGTGTGATATAATAAGAAAAAAGAGAAAGTCAAATTTCTGTTTATCGGTGTGTTGGCGCGACGCACCGACCAATCGCTTCCCCCGGGGGGAAGCTGTCAGCGAAGCTGACTGATGAGGAATGGCGTGCAGTGAAGTGCGGAAAAAGTCTGGGACAATGAGGAAAAAGCCAGATTGCCGCCCGCATTCCTCATCCGCCCCTGCGGGGCACCTTCTCCCCGGGAGAAGGTATTGTCAAACAGAAATTTTACACCGGAGGCACTATGGAATCGAATTTTGAAACGAAGCAGGAACGGGCGGTGCTGGTTGGCTTAAATGCCGACTGCTTCCGAAAGGAGCAGACAGCTACCGACGAAACCTTAGAAGAATTGGAAGCGCTGCTGGAAACTGCCGGCGGCTTTTGCACAGGTAAGATCCTGCAAAATCGCCACACCCCGGACCCCCACAGCTTTATCGGCGAGGGCAAGGCACTGGAAGTGAAAATGCTGGTGGAGTTTACGGAAGCCACGATGGTGATCTTTGACAATGAGCTATCGCCGGGCAACATCCGCGCCCTGGAGGAAATTCTGGGCGTGCCGGTGCTGGACCGCAGTGCGCTGATTTTGGATATTTTTGCCCAGCGGGCGAAAACCAAAGAGGGACGCCTTCAGGTCGAGCTGGCACAATATAAATATTTACTGCCCCGCCTGTCCGGTATGGGCAAGAGCCTGTCCCGTCAGGGCGGCGGCATCGGCACCCGTGGCCCCGGCGAAACAAAGCTGGAAACAGACCGCCGTCACATTCGGGAACGGATCGCCCGTCTGCAGTCGGAGCTGGAGCAGGTGCGTCAGGTGCGGGGTGTTCAGCGCCAGCGGCGGATGAAAAATTCCGTGCCGGTGGTTGCCATCGTAGGCTATACCAACGCCGGAAAATCTACTCTGCTAAATCAGCTGACCGGCGCGGGCATTCCTGCCAACAACCGCCTGTTTGACACATTGGACACCACCTCCCGCCAGCTGACGGTATCTGACAATCTGGATGTGGTGCTCAGTGATACCGTCGGCTTTATTGCAAAGCTGCCCCACCATCTGGTAGATGCCTTCCGGGCGACCCTGGAGGAGCTGGAATACGCAGACCTTTTATTACACATCATCGATGCTTCCGACCCCAACCGGGAGGAGCACATTGCGGTGGTGGAGAGCCTGATCCGCAAGCTGGCAAAGGAAGGCACAAAGGTTTTGCAATGCTATAATAAAGCAGATCTGGTAAGTGCCGAGGATATCCCTATTGGGGAGGATGTTGTAAAGATATCTGCCAAAAAGGGCGAGGGTATGGATGTGCTGCTAAAGCGCATAGAAAATGCCCTGGGGCACAGCCGCCATCACATTGTGGTCACCTTGCCCTACAGTATGGGCGGTATGGTGGATACCCTTCACAGCAATGCCCAGGTGCTGGGCGTGGATTATACCGCTGAGGGCATTGCGGTGGAAACCGTAGTGGACCCCATTTTGTACGGACAGCTAAGACAGTATATCACAAAGGAGTGCTGAGGTTGGACGAATATCTGGTGCCAACAGCGTTCGGTGAGGACGAATTTATTGAGAAAAGATCCCGTTTTATCGGGCGGGCCTGGCCGGTGGAGACGGAAGAGGAAGCCCTGCAGAAAATTCAGGAAATGAAAAAGCAGCATTATGATGCCACCCACAATTGCTGGGCGTATATCATAAAAGACGGGCCTATGCGCTTTTCCGACGACGGAGAACCGGGCGGCACCGCAGGAAATCCGATGATGCAGGTGCTCCAGCGGGAGGAAATTTACAATGTGGTCTGTGTAGTGACCCGGTATTTTGGCGGCGTGCTTTTGGGCGCCGGCGGCTTGGTGCGCGCCTATACAAAGGGCGCAAAGATCGCTGTGGATGCGGCGGGCAAGTCTATGAAGCGGGTCTGGTCGGTGCTGTATGTGCCCTGTCCCTACCCCTTTTACGAGCGGGTAAAGCTGGAGGTGGCGGCCTTTGATGGGATCATCCGGGATACCCAGTTCGGCGCAGAGGTGGAGCTGGAAATTCTGGTGGCCAGGGAGAAAGCACAGGCTTTTTCAGACCGATTGACGGATATGACCTCCGGCACAGTGGAGTCGATGGAGACCGGACAGGAGTACAGAGCCTTTCCGGTACATAAGGGGGAATGAAAATGACATTGCGGGAAGAACTGGAACAGCAGGAACATAAAAAGCTCAGTGCGAAGGCATCTTTTTCCGATGAGAGCCGGGGCCGCCTTCGTCCCCTGGAGGAGGAAGCCTCCGATGTGCGTACCTGCTATCAGCGGGATACGGACCGGATCGTTCACTGCAAGGCCTTTCGCCGGCTGATGCATAAGACTCAGGTGTTTTTGCGCCCGGAGGGTGACCACTACCGCACCCGTATGACCCATACCCTTGAGGTTTCCCGGATCGCCAGAACCATTGCCAGAGCCTTAAATCTCAACGAGGATCTGACAGAAGCGGCAGCAATGGGCCACGATCTGGGCCATACTCCCTTCGGTCACGCCGGAGAAGGGGCCCTGAGCGAAGTGATGGGACAGCGGTTTTGCCATAATGAGCAGAGCCTGCGGGTGGTGGACCTGCTGGAAAACGGCGGTTCCGGCCTGAACCTGACTTATGAAGTGCGAATGGGCATTTTGGGACACACAGGGGATTTTATACCGGAAACGATGGAGTGCCGGATCGTCCGCTGGGCAGACCGGATCGCCTATGTAAATCACGATATCGACGATGCCATCCGCGCCGGAATTCTCACCAATGAGGACATCCCCGGTGCGATTGCAAAGACTTTGGGCAAGAGCCATTCCCAACGGATCAATACATTGGTGTGTGATGTGGTCAACACCTCCAGGGAGGCCGGCGCGATCACCCTGTCACCCCAGGTGGAAAAGGCCCTTGCCGATCTGCGAAGCTTTATGTTTGAGCGGGTCTACCGCAATCCGGTGGCAAAGGGCGAGGAAACAAAGGCGAAGGATATGCTCAAGCGGCTTTATGAGTATTATTATACCCACCCGGAGGCAATTCCGGAGGATTTTCAGCCCCAGCTGTCCTTTGACGGAATGGAGCGCACAGTCTGCGATTATATCGCAGGAATGACCGATAATTACGCAGTAGATAAATATGCGGAACTTTTTATCCCAATGGGCTGGAATGTTCGGGGATAATGTGATATAATAAATTATTCTGTTAGGAAAGGAGGCGGAGCGCGTGGCTTTCCCCCAGTCGTTTATCGATGAACTGATCGCCAGAAATCCCATAGAGGATGTGGTGGGACAATATGTGAGCCTGAAGCGGTCCGGCTCCAATATGTTCGGACTTTGCCCCTTCCACGGGGAAAAGACCGCATCTTTTTCCGTTGCGCCGGATAAAGGAATTTATTACTGCTTTGGCTGTCACAAGGGCGGCGGTGCCGTGAACTTTATGATGGAAGTGGAAGGCCTTTCCTATCCGGATGCGGTGCGAAGCCTGGCAAAACGCTCAGGTATGGAGGTCCCGGAGGACGAGCAGTATCAGAGCCGTTACCGCCATCAGGAGCGCTTGTGGGCACTGATGAAGGAAGCAGGCAGGTTTTTTAATGAACAGTTATATTCGCCCGCCGGCAGTCAGTGCCTTGCCTATGTGCAGCAGCGGGGACTGACAAAGGCAACGGTCACCCGGTTCGGCATCGGCTTCGCCCCCGATTCCTGGAACAGCCTGGTAGATGCAATGCGCAAAAAAGGCTATACCGACCAGGAGCTGCGGGATGCAGACCTTGTGGGCGAGAAAAACGGCAGAATTTATGACCGTTTCCGCAACCGGCTGATGTTCCCCATTTTCGATGTCCGGGGCAATGTGATCGGCTTTGGCGGCCGTGTGCTGGATGACTCCAAGCCCAAGTATCTCAACTCCAACGAGACCCTGATCTTTAACAAGCGGAAAAATCTCTTTGGAATGAATTTTGCCAAGAAAACCAAGCAGCCAAACATCATTCTGGTGGAAGGCAATATTGATGTGGTGACCCTCCACCAGTTCGGCTTTGACAATGCGGTTGCATCCCTGGGCACTTCCCTGACGGAAGAGCAGGTGGCGCTTTTGAGCCGATATACAGAGCAGGTGGTGCTGACCTACGATACAGACGAGGCCGGTCAGCGGGCAGCCCAGCGGGCGATCCCGATGCTGGAGAAGGCAGGCCTGAAGGTGAAGGTCCTGCAGATGAAGGACGCAAAGGACCCGGATGAATTTCTCCATAAATTTGGACCGGACCGGTTTAAGCTTTTGCTGGAGGACTGCTCCGACCGGGTGGAATATCAGCTCAATGCCATTCGCCAGAAGTACGATCTGAAGGTGGACGCGGAGAAGATCAATTTTGTTCAGGAGGCGGCAAACCTGATCTGCACCCTGGACAGCTCCGTGAAGCGGGAGGTCTACGGCGGCAGAGTGGCGGAGGCGGCAGGCATCAGCCTGGATGCTATGAAGCTGGAAGTGAACAAAGCCTTTAAGCGCCGCACGGCGATGGAAAAGAAAAAGCAGGAGAAGATCGACCTTGCCCCCGTAAGGGCATTACAGCCCAAGGAACGGTCCATCCGTTATGACAATATGAGATCTGCCATTGCAGAAGAAGGGGTTATTGCCCAAATTCTTCGGGAGCCTGCCCTTTTGGAGCAGGCGGGCAAGCTGACTGAAAAGGATTTTTCCGTAAGCCTCTTTGGCAGGGTATTTTCCCAGCTTTCTGAGCGTCATAAGCAGGGGCTGGATGTGCGCATCGGTGTGCTGTCTGACCTGACTCCGGAGGAAACATCCCATCTTACAGGGGTGGTCCAGCGCCATCAGGGTACAGTCAATCAGGATGCGTTTACAGACTGTGTCAACAGGATACTGTCCGAAAAGCAAAGCGCGCAGGTAAGCACAGACGATGATCTTCTGGCTCTGCGGGAAAAGCTGCGGGCAAAAAAGGGTGCGAACCTATGATCGGGGAAAAAGAAAAGTCTGCCTGTGTAGGCAGTGGAGAGGATGTAACCCAGTATTTGCAGGATATCCGTCAGTTCCCTCTGCTGAGCCCCCAGGAGGAAAGGGAGCTGGCAAAGCGCTGTGCCGCCGGAGATGACGATGCCATTCGGCAGATGGTCAATTCCAATTTGCGGCTGGTGGTTTCTGTGGCGAAGGGTTATATCGGACGGGGGGCACCGCTGCTGGATATGATCCAGGAGGGCAGTATCGGACTGGTAACTGCCGCCCGGAAATTCGATCCTGCAATGGACTGCCGGTTTTCTACTTATGCGACAAAATGGATCCGTCAGGGCATCAGCCGATGTGTGATGGAGCACGCAGGCCTTATCCGCGTGCCGCGCCACACAGCCGATAAGATCAAAAAGCTGCTCAAAACGCGTCAGCAGCTGCAGCAATCCGGCATACCGGCAGATGCGGAGGCGCTGGCAAAGCATACGGAGCTGCCGGTGAAAAAGGTGGAGCAGCTGCTTTCCCTTTTGCCGGAGGTCCAGTCCCTGGATGCCACATTCGGGGAAAAGGAAAGCCTTCCGGGGATTTTTCCGGAGGATATTCGGGCAACGGAGCCCCAGGAGGAAATGATCCGGCAGGAAATGAAGCGCATACTCGACCAAATGCTCCGCCAGCTGACACCCAGACAGCAGCAGGTCCTGCGCCTGCGGTTCGGTATGGACGGGGGCGAGGGCTGTAGCTTGACCCAGATCGGCAGTATGCTGGGCATTACCAAGGAACGGGTCAGGCAGATCGAAACACAGGCAGTGGCAAAGCTGAAAAAGCTTGGCGCTGACTTTGGACTGGAAGATTTTTTAGATTAAATATAAGGAGTTTTACTTATGGGAAAAACCTATTCTATCGCCATTGACGGCCCTGCCGGTGCAGGTAAAAGCACCATTGCAAAAGCACTTGCCAGGGAGCTGGGCTTTTGCTATGTGGACACAGGGGCGATTTATCGCACAGTGGCCTATTTCCTGGACCTTCTGGGGGTCAGCCCCAAGGACGCAGACGGCGTGGAGCGGTATCTGGATGAGCTGACTATCGGCATCGAATACGATGAAGAAGGCAAGCAGCATATGATTATGAACGGGATGGATGTGTCCGGTGAGATCCGCACCCAGGATATTTCCCAGAAGGCATCTCTGGTCTCTGCTTATCCCGTTGTCCGGGAAATGCTTCTGGATATGCAGCGGGATGTGGCAAGAAAGAACAATGTGATTATGGACGGACGGGATATCGGCACAGTGGTGCTTCCCAAGGCAGATGTGAAGATCTTCCTGACTGCCTCGGTGGAGGTCCGTGCAAAGCGCCGGTATGATGAGCTGATCGAAAAGGGTCAGAAGGCAGTGCTGTCTCAGATCCAGAAGGAGATCGAACAGCGGGATTATCAGGATACCCACCGTCCCATTGCACCGCTGAAGATGGCGAAGGACTCTGTGAAGCTGGACACCTCTGAGCTGGATATTGCCGGTGTGCTGGCGGAAATGAAGAGAATTATTGGGGAGAAGATCTCTCTATGAGTGTCCGGGTGGCAAAAAGTGCCGGCTTTTGCTTCGGTGTGAACCGGGCGGTGGAGCTGGTGGAGCAGGCGGCAAAAGAGGGAAAAAATGTCTGCACCCTGGGTCCGATCATCCACAACCGTCACGCCGTTGCCCACTTTGAAAAAATGGGCGTCCGCGTGATCGAGACCCCGGAGGAGGCGAAGCCGGGAGATACGGTGATCATCCGTTCCCACGGCGTTACCAGAGCTGTTTATGAGCAGCTGGAAAGCCGGAATGTGCAGATCGTGGATGCCACCTGCCCCTTCGTGAAGCGAATTCACGGGATCGTCAGCCGAGCAGAGGAAGAGGGTCGGCTGCCCATTATCATAGGCACACGGGCACATCCGGAGGTGGAAGGAATTGCCGGCTGGTGCAAAAAATGTCAGATTTTTGAATCCTCCCAGGAACTGGAAGATTGGATAAATTTGGAAAAAAACAGGGTCAATTTGCCAATTTGCATAGTTTGCCAAACCACATCTACTGAAAACTTGTGGAATTCGTGCGCTGAAATTGCAAAAAAACAGTTTACTAACGGAAAAATTTTTGATACAATATGTAAAGCTACTGAATCTCGACAACGGGAAGCGGCACAATTGGCAGCCGGGTGTCAGGCAATGGTTGTGGTGGGGGATACCTACAGCTCCAATACCGGAAGGCTTGCAAGCATTTGCCGGGAGCACTGCCAAAAGGTTATTCTGGTGGATAATGCCAGCGAACTTGAGCCGGAATTTTTCCGTGGCGTTTCTGAGGTCGGAGTCACTGCCGGTGCGTCAACCCCGGCGTGGATTATAAAGGAGGTCAATAAGACTATGAGCGAAATTACGAATGTTGAGGCTGTACAGGAGGAGAACTTTGCGGAGCTTCTCGAACAGTCCATCAAGACTTTAAATACAGGAGATAAGGTTGTCGGAACCGTTACCGGTATCGGTGCTACCGAAGTCCAGATCGATCTGGGCACCAAGCACGCCGGCTACATTCCTTACGATGAAGTCAGTGCAGATCCCAGTGTGAAGCCTGAGGATATTTTGAATGTGGGCGACGAGATCGAAGTGTTCGTCGTTCGTGTGAACGATCAGGAAGGCACCTGCCAGCTGTCCAAGAAGAAGCTGGACGGTATGAAGATCTGGGACGATATGGCTGCCTGGTGCGAAGAGAAGGCTACCGTTGAGGGTGTCATCTCCGAAGAAAACAAGGGCGGTCTGGTTGCCAACATCAAGGGCATTCGCGTCTTTATTCCCGCCTCCCAGTCCGGCATTGCCAAGGGCGGCGATATGGCTGCGCTGGTCGGTCAGACTGTGCAGATGAAGATCACTGAGGTCAACCGCGCACGCCGCCGCGTGATCGGTTCTATCCGCGCTGTTTCTGCAGAGGGCCGCAAGGCTGCACAGGAAAAGCTCTGGAGCGAGATCGAAGTGGGCGCCAAGTATCGCGGCACTGTTAAGTCTATGACCTCCTACGGTGCATTTGTGGACATCGGCGGTGTGGACGGAATGGTTCACGTTTCCGAGCTGAGCTGGAATCGCATCAAGACCCCCGCTGATGTTATCAGCGTAGGCGACGAGATCGATGTATATGTCATTTCTTACGATCCTGAGAAGCGCAAGATCTC
The DNA here is from genome assembly GCA_045587925.1 of Faecousia sp. Classification (GTDB taxonomy): domain Bacteria; phylum Bacillota; class Clostridia; order Oscillospirales; family Oscillospiraceae; genus Faecousia. Next base: position 2,561 of record JAZNDF010000013.1, on the reverse strand, counting down.
TCTGGGCTACAAGACTGCTGAGATGAACCCCTGGAATCAGTTTATGACCGGCTACAACATCGGTGATGTTGTGGATGCAAAGATCGTTAAGCTGATGACCTTCGGTGCATTCGCACAGATCATCCCCGGTGTTGACGGCCTGATCCACATTTCCCAGATCGCCAACGAGCGCATCGGCAAGCCTGAGGATGTTCTGACTGAGGGTCAGGAGGTCCAGGTTAAGATCACCGATATCGATGCTGAGAATAAGCGCATCTCCCTGTCCATCCGCGCTCTGCTGGAGGTGGCTCCTGTAGAAGCAGAGGCTGAGGAAGAGGTTGCAGCTGAAGAGGAAGCTCCCGCAGAGGAAACAGCTGAATAATTTCATAAAATACATACCGGAGCCAATCGCGGCTCCGGTATTTTTTTGGAGGAACAGAAACTATGGTAAAGCACATTGTTATTTACACACTCAAAGAGGGCGTCAACAAGCCGGAAGCGGTGGAACTGATCAGAAGTGTTCTGGAGCCGCTGGTTGGAAAGATCCCCGGCATGCAGAAAATGGAGATCAGACCCTGCTATCAGGGCGGTATGGACTATTGCCTGTATTCTGAGTTTGATTGCAGGGAGTCCCTTGCAAATTATGCGGAGCATCCCGCCCATCTGGAAGCAAAGGCACATTTCTGGACGATGCTGGAAAGCAGAGTCTGCGCAGATTACGAGGTATAAAAATGAAAGCGGTCGTAACGGTAGTCGGTAAGGACCGGGTGGGAATTATTGCTTCTGTTTGCTCCCATCTGGCAAAGTGGCAGATCAATGTGCTGGATATCAGCCAGACGGTTATGGAAGGCTATTTTACAATGATGATGGTGGTGGACACCTCTGCCAGCCCCATCCCGCTGGCAGAGCTGGCGCAGAAGATCGAGGAAGCCGGCAGAGAAATGAACCTCTCCATCCGCCTGCAAAGAGAAGATATTTTTGATGCAATGCATCGGGTGTGAGGAAACACTATGCTGAACTTAAAAGATGTGTTATATACCCAGGATATGATCGATAAACGGCATCTGGATATCCGTACCATTACAATGGGTATTTCCCTTTTGGACTGCTGTCACGAAAATGTGGAGGTCTGCGCCCAAAGGATCTACGATAAGATCACCCGCCGGGCAGAAAACCTTGTGAAGGTGGGTCAGGAGATCGAATGGGAATTCGGCATTCCCATTGTGAACAAGCGGATCTCCGTTACGCCCATTGCCATTGTGGGCAATTCCTGTCACACAGAGTCCTATGTGCCCCTTGCCATTGCAATGGATAAGGCGGCAAAGGAATGCGGCGTGAACTTTATCGGCGGCTTTTCCGCCCTGGTGCAGAAAGGCTGTACAAAAGGGGACTGGATCCTGATGGACTCCATTCCGGAGGCAATGAAAGCCACCGAGCGGGTCTGCGCCAGTGTGAATGTAGGCTCCACCAAAGCGGGCATCAATATGGATGCGGTGGCGAAAATGGGTCAGATCATCAAAAGAACCGCAGAAATTACAGCGGACAATGACGGCTTGGGCTGTGCCAAGCTGGTGGTGTTTGCCAATGCGGTGGAGGACAATCCCTTTATGGCAGGCGCGTTCCACGGTGTCGGCGAGCCGGAGTGTGTGCTCAATGTGGGCGTTTCCGGACCGGGTGTGGTGTATCACGCCCTGCAAAGTGTGAAGGGTCAGCCCTTCGATGTGGTGGCAGAGACCATCAAAAAGACTGCCTTCCGGATCACCCGTATGGGTCAGATCGTAGGCGTGGAGGCATCCAAACGGCTGGATGTTCCCTTCGGAATCGTAGATCTGAGCCTGGCACCGACCCCTGCAGTGGGGGACAGTGTTGCCCGCATTTTGGAGGAAATGGGTCTGGAAACCTGCGGGACCCACGGCACAACTGCCGCTCTGGCGCTTCTTAACGATGCGGTGAAAAAAGGCGGCGTAATGGCAAGTAATCACGTGGGCGGCCTGTCCGGTGCGTTTATTCCTGTGTCTGAGGATGAGGGAATGATCGCCGCCGCAGAAGCAGGGGTGCTTCAGCTTGACAAGCTGGAGGCAATGACCTGTGTTTGCTCCGTGGGTCTGGATATGATCGCCGTGCCGGGGGATACCCCCGCGGAAACGGTTTCTGCGATCATTGCAGACGAAGCGGCCATCGGTATGGTAAACAGCAAAACCACCGCGGTCCGTATTATCCCCGCACCGGGGAAAACCGTAGGTGACCGGGTGGAAATGGGCGGACTGCTGGGCAGTGCACCGGTGATGCCGGTCCATAGCCAGTCCAGCTTCGATTTCATCGCCCGCGGCGGTCGGATTCCCGCACCCTTGCAAAGCTTGAAGAATTAATAAGACACAGCAATATCCAAAGTGAACAAAACAGATACGGGAGGTGCTCGGCTTGAGCATCTCCCATATTTTGTCAAATTCCTGTTTATCTGCGTGTAGGGGCGGTCATTGACCGCCCGCACAAATTTCCGTGAAATTTGTGAATTTCCGTAGGAAATCAATATTTTATCGCCTTTGGCGATGTGATTTTGTTTTGCAAAATCACGCGGGCGA
>JAZNDF010000012.1:0-1879 GCA_045587925.1 Faecousia sp. | reverse complement strand
ATTTCTTTGCGATTATAATGGGCTTTAACGGAAAGGCGGCAGCAGCCATCTCCATCATCGGTGGTGCGGACGGTCCGACCTCCATCTTCCTTGCAATGAAGCTTGGACAGACGGAGCTTATGGGACCGATTGCGGTTGCGGCATATTCCTATATGTCCCTTGTTCCGATTATTCAGCCGCCGATTATGAAGCTGTTGACGACGGAGAAGGAACGTAAAATTAAGATGGAGCAGCTTCGTCCGGTTTCAAAGCTTGAGAAGATTTTGTTCCCGATTATTGTAACGATTGTAGTAGTACTTATCTTACCGGATACCGCAGCTTTGGTTGGTAGCTTAATGCTTGGTAACCTGTTCCGTGAGTCCGGTGTTGTAAAGCAGCTTACGGAGACCGCATCCAATGCGCTTATGTACATCGTAGTTATTTTGCTTGGTACTTCCGTAGGTGCAACCACCAGTGCACAGGCATTCCTTCGTGTGGATACCATTAAGATTGTTGCACTTGGTCTTGTGGCATTCTGTATCGGCCCCGCCGGCGGTGTATTGTTCGGTAAGCTCATGTGCCTGGCTACTAAGGGTAAGGTTAATCCACTCATTGGTTCTGCAGGTGTATCCGCTGTACCAATGGCTGCCCGTGTGTCCCAGAAGGTTGGTGCTGAGGCAGATCCGTCGAACTTCCTTCTCATGCACGCAATGGGACCGAATGTGGCAGGTGTTATCGGTACCGCAGTAGCTGCCGGTGTATTTATGGCAATTTTCGGTGTATAATACTTGAAATAAAATAGGAGGTTCACAATGGCAGTAAAGATTACAGAAACCATTTTACGTGATGCACATCAGTCTTTGATTGCAACCCGTATGACAACGGAACAGATGCTTCCGATTATTGAAAAGATGGATCAGGTGGGTTACCACTCCGTAGAGTGTTGGGGCGGTGCTACCTTCGATGCTTCCCTGCGTTTCTTAAAGGAAGATCCGTGGGAGCGTTTAAGAAAGCTTCGTGCGGGCTTCAAGAACACGAAGTTACAGATGTTATTCCGTGGACAGAACATCCTTGGCTACAATCATTATTCCGATGATGTAGTTGAATATTTTGTTCAGAAGTCCATTGCAAACGGAATTGATATCATTCGTATTTTCGACTGCTTCAATGATTTGCGTAACTTAGAGACCGCAGTTAAGGCTGCAAACAAGGAAAAGGGACATGCACAGATCGCACTTGCATACACCCTTGGTGATGCGTATACCTTAGATTATTGGAAGGAAACCGCACGTCGCATCGAAGAGATGGGTGCAGATTCCCTTTGTATTAAGGATATGGCAGGTCTTTTGGTTCCGTACGAGGCAGGTAAGCTTGTTAAGGCTCTTAAGGAAGGCACCAAGCTTCCGATTCAGCTTCATACGCACTATACCTCCGGTGTGGCTGCTATGACCTACATGAAGGCTGTAGAGGCAGGCTGTGATATCATTGATACCGCTATGTCTCCGTTCTCCATGGGTACCAGCCAGCCGGCAACGGAAGTTATGGTTGAGACCTTTAAGGGAACCGAGTACGATACCGGTTTGGATCAGAATCTGTTGGCAGAGATTGCAAATTACTTCCGTCCGATGCAGCAGGAGGCATTAAAGAGCGGTCTTTTGGATCCGAAGGTAATGGGCGTAGACATCAAGACCCTGCTTTACCAGGTTCCGGGCGGTATGCTTTCCAACCTTGTTTCCCAGCTTAAGGAAGCAAAGGCAGAGGATAAGTTTTACGACGTATTAAAGGAAATTCCGGAAGTTCGTAAGGACTTCGGTGAGCCGCCGCTTGTTACCCCGTCTTCCCAGATTGTTGGTACCCAGGCAGTGCTTAATGTACTTCAGGGCGAGCGTTATAAGATGGT
>JAZNDF010000011.1:0-9563 GCA_045587925.1 Faecousia sp. | reverse complement strand
CCGTAGCCAAGCGCACAGCACCGGGTTTCCACTGTTTCATAATATATCCTACCTTTCCATATATTTCCTACGGTACTCCTGGGGGGAGATTCCGTACTGTTTACAAAAGCATCTGCTAAAATAAGAAAGGGAACCAAATCCCGATTCATATGCCACTTCCGTTACAGGCATCGGGCTGGAACGGAGCAGGTTTTCTCCGTAGCTCAGGCGCATTTGCCGCAGGTATTCTCCAAAGGGCATTCCCATTTGCTGACGGAAGCAGGTGTTGAAATAGTTAGGTGTATAGCCCACATAAGCTGCCGCATCTGCAACGGTAATTTGCTCGCTGAAGTGGGAATGAATGTAGCCCAGCGCCCGGTTGATAAATGCCTCCGGGCGGACATTTCCATTGTGCTGTACCTGCCGCAGGACCAAAATGATCAGCTGCTCCACCAAAGCCTGCCGGTATGCCTTGCTGCCCAGCCATTCCTTTTCCCGGTTGCATTCATCGATCAGGCAGCGAAACACATTTCTTGCGATCTGAGCATCTGCCTCTTTCAAGTGAATGTACATAGGCAGCTGATCCAATGCGCAAAGGTCTGCCAGCCGGTCATCCAGCAATTCATAGGAGAATTTCAATCCGTAATAGGAAAAGCTCTCCCCTTCTGACAGCGTATTTTTGTGAAAGTCCGCAGGAGACAAAAAAAACACATCGTCCGGCCGGAAAGGAATTTCCCGTCCGTTTAATGTCTGCACACCGCTGCCTGCAGTAATTAAAGTCAAAAGAAAATGATGATGTCCGTGTAAACCTGAGGACTGAACGCGCTCCGCCTCATAGGCATTGCACACAGTCTCTTCCATCGTCCATCGAACCAGAACTGCCATCTTTACACCCTCTTTCTTTTTTTGATAATAGCACAATATATCAGGTTTTACAAAACTATTTTTTGCCAATCGTAGAATACTGCAAACATTTCCGTTTTCCCGTCAAGCATTTCTTTTCCCTTCGGTGTAGGATTAGGATAGAATATTTTTGAGGAGTGATATGATGAAGCATCCTTATGCCGTTATGAAGGAAAAACCCGCTTCCTTCTTTCATTTAATTCCCCAGACCGGTGTGACCCATCTGCACTGTCTGGAAGATCCGGAGCATAATGCCGTTTGGGATATGGCGATCTCTCCGGAAGGCCGGGTGTTCTTCTCTGCCTGTGGCGAAAGCTATCTGGCGCTGTACGCCCGTCTTTATGAGTACGATCATAAAAATAAGAAGCTGATCCGTCACTTTGCCTTGGATGACAAGGTAATTATGAACGATTCTTGCCTGCACACCAGTAAGTTCCACACCGCGCTGTCCTTTATGGGCGATGGCAAGATCATCAGTGCTACCCACACCACCTCTCCTGCTCCCACCCACCCCACCTGGATGCCCTACGAATATGCAGACCATCCCTTTGAAGGCTATCAGGGCAGCGAGATGGTTATGTACGATTATAACTCCGGTGAAGTAAAGGGTCTTGGTGTGATCTCCCCCCACGACACTGTCTACGGCGGTACATACGATCCCAAAAACGGTGATTATTTCTGCATCACTTGGATGCGGGGTACCGGCTATGTCTATAATGTCCACACCGGTCAAACCCGTTGCTTAGGTCAGGTTTCCGACTGCCACACCAGCCGCACTTTCCTGTGCTCCGACGGTCATATTTACGGCTCTACCTATTCTGGCTCTATTTTCCGTTACAACACAGACCTTCGGGATATTGAGTATCTGGGTGTGAATGCTCCTGGACTGATCCGTCACGCAAGAGAGTGGAATGGCGTACTGTACTTCACCACCGGTCCTTGCTCCGTGCCCGGCAGAGGTCAGGATCTGTACGCCTTCGATCTGAAGACCCGGAAAATCACCACCATCGGTCGCCCTGTACCCAAGGCTGATCCCATTGAGGAAGACCCCAATATTTTCTACAATGCCTACGGTATGGCATTTGACAGCAAGGGCCGTATGTGGTACAGCTGCCAAACCTTCATCCCCGAGCACCGCTATGTGGGCGCACGGCTGTATATGTGGGACTTCTTAAATGGCAAAGAGCCTGTGGATTGCGGCTTTGTGGGCACCGAGAAGCGCACCCTGAGTATCTGCGCAGAAATGCATATTGTTAATGATGTGCTGATCATTTCCGACGGCAACCACACCAGCGATGTGGATATGCCCTGTGGTATTCTTGCGATTGATCTTGACCAGTTTGTTCCTGCTCTGGAAACAGAAAAACGGATCTTCTCCCATGATTATGTAAACTACCTCCCCTATCCGGAAAGCTGCCTGCAGTATTATCCCAAGGATGATCTGGACGAATGTCTGGCTCGCTACGAAAAGTATTATCAGGATACTGTCCTGTACTTCCTCCAGTTTGTAAAGGACAACAACATCCACTATCCCTTCAAGCACACCAGCAGTGCCAGCGTATGGCAAAAGACAGGCAGAGAAAATGCCGCGGTTCGTCACATCCGCTGGACCGGAAACGACAGTTTCTCCTTCTGGTGCGGAAACGAAAAGATCACCCGTACCGACTGCACGGTAGATGCCTCCGGCAATACCCGTATGGGTGAAACCACAGCCGATGTCCTGCCGGACTTTAACGAGTGCAAGGCAGCTGTTCCTGACGTTAAGCTTTCCGCTGCAGCAGGCAGACGGTATTTGGCAAAGGCAGAGTCCAGCGTACAGCTTCCCGATGGCAGTGTCCTGGTCGGCACAAAGGACACTATGCTTTGCCGTGTAAACGGCCAGCAGGTGTTTGGCTTAGGTCAGGTCTGTACCGCAGGCGGTGTTCATTCTATGGATGTTGCGCCTGACGGAACCGTGTGGGGCGTTGCCGGTCATAAGGAAGGCATCGGTCAGCTGTTCAAGTTCGATGCTGTAAATGGCTTGGAGCTGCTGGGTGCAGTACCGGAAGCCTTTGCCGAAAACGGCAGAAATGTGGCTATGTTCCAGCCTGTCACATTGGCACTGAGCCCCGATGGCAAGTATCTTGCAGTAGGCGGTGCAGATGAGGTTGCCGGTGTAGCCGTGATCACCCTTTCCTAAAATCATAACGGCTCTTCTTTTACAGAAGAGCCGTAAACCGCAAAGACCCGGTGGAAAAAATCCACCGGGTCTTTGCTATTTAGGGAAGGAAACGAGCAAATTCATTTGTAGCGGCGGGGCAGTTCCAGTTGCGGTGCCCGGCAGAAACTGCGCTTGACAAAGCAAGCTTGTTTCTTGCCGACCGCTGCCCATTGCTCAGGTCGCTTCATCTGCCACTGGCAGCGCTCCCATCGCGGTCGGATTTTCCGATGGGACGCCGGGGGCGTCGTCCCCTACGGACAAATCGCCAAACTGAAATTTGGCGCAGTAACAATACCAATATAGGATGAATAATAATTCCGGTTTCTTTACAGTCCTTTTTTGTTATAAATTCAAAAATGCACACAACCGTCTGGCAACTTCTTCTCCCAGTAAAGCGAAGGACTCCCGGGTCAAATGGCAATAATCCGCGTAGGCATCACTGCCCCAGCCCCGGCAAAATGCGTTCAAATCGCTCACCGGCACACTGTATTCCGCGCAAACCTCAGATGCAATTTGATTATACAAATCGATCTGGGCATTTGTGCGGGGATTACGGCCTACAATGCCGTTGGGATTCATAGGTGTCGTCGTGGCGAAAATAATTTTCGCATTTACAAATTCTTGCCGAATCAGACGAATGAGAATGCCGATGTTTTTGCGGTATTCCTCCGGGCTGGTCATAGGCAGATCCATTCCCCGCCAATGGGCAACATCCCAATGTCCGCAATTAAACTGCACCACATCCACCTTGCACGGATCACTGAATTTACTGCACCAACGACCAATTTGGGTCATAACATACTGGGTGTTGCGGCAATTGTCCTCCACGAAAAACACATTTGCTTTGCCTTCCATAGCGGCCTGTGCGGTTTTGCAGTAGCCCATCCGAATGGAGTCGCCAATTAAAAAGATATTGGGTTTATCGTCTGCACACTGAAATTCCTTTTGCGAAACACTTTCTTCCAAATATGTTGACATAGACTAACCTCTAAACAGGATAAGGCGGGAGCAATGCTCCCGCCTTACAAGTTATTTGTTTTCTGCGGGTTCTTCTTTCTTCTTTTTGCCTTTGATTGCCTTGATGGCTACAAAGCCAACACCGGCAACCACAACCACAATCACTGGGATACCCCAGGTCTGCAATGCCTTCAGGATAAACTCTGCACGCTTGAGCTTGCCTTCCTTAGTGACAAACTGGATTGCAGCTTCGTTCAGTGCATCGTATGCTTCTCTTGCTGCTGCGATCCGGTCCTTATCACCTAAGGTGACAATGCCGATTTCGCCAATGAGTGCATCCACTTCCTCAGCGGCAGCCTTTGCCTTTTTCAGGGTTCTGAGCTTACCTTCCGCACTTGTGAGCTTGGAATAGGAAACTTCCTTACGCTCGTTGGTATACAGCTTATCCGCTGCTTCTCTTGCAGCAGTAATGGCAGGCTCTGCGTCCAGTGTGATCTCCTTGGGGATCGCCTGAATCAGGGTCTCTACATATTTGACAAACTCCGCTCTTAGCACACGGATCTCTGCCTCTGCCTTTTCCAGCAGCGTGATGTCCACCAGAATTCTCTGGGGTGCGGTCAGTGCATCAAAGTCATCCCGCAGCTGCACCACCTCCGGCTCAATTTCCAAGGTCATGGGGAACTTATCTGCCAGTGCATCCACACGTGCCTGCATTGCTGCAGCAATCCGTTCATTATTCAGAACAGATGCCTGATTATAGGCCGTAAGCAGGTGATCGTACATCTTCACATAGTTCTGCTGGCGGGCAGTCATCCCATCGTAAATATCCACATAGCCCTGCAGCAGAGGCAGGGTATCTGCCGTTACATCTTCCAGCTTGATGGTTTCGATCTTCCGTTCCAGAAGTTCTACTTCACATTCCCGAAGTGTGTCTGCTTCCTGTATCAATGCCTTATAACGCCAGGAAAGATTCTCATAGGCAGAACGAGCTTCCTTGATGGCAGCTTCACTTTCCAAAGTGATGTCCTTGCCCAGATCCAGGATCATCTGATCCACCTGTGCGGCAATTTCCCAGTCCTCTTGGCTCACATTCAGGGGCATCAGATAGAGGTCGCCTTCACTACCCAAACTGTAGTACAGGTCACCCTGCTCGCTGAGGGCATATTTTTGGATAAAGTTAACATTCAGACGCTCAGTCTTTGCCACCTTGATGCTGCCTACCGGCGCATTGAAATCTACAAGCTCAATGCAGCGGAAACCGCCGTTACTGTCAAAGCAGTAGTACATCTGCTTGGTTTGCTTGTTAAAGCGCATTTCAAGGCTGTTGGTAGGACGGCTGGTGCTGGAGGAATAAGTGTTCTTATCCCAGGACAGCACTTCCTGAACATTAAATTTCAACGTTTCCTTGTCGAAGGTGAACGCAAACAATGTTTCAGAAACCACTGCCCAGAAACGGCCCTCCACAATGGGGTCAGCGGTAAAACCGCCGATAAAGCCGATGGGTACATTGATACCGCGGATATAATCTCTGGGGTCCATGGTTGCGATCACCTTGCGGTTTTCGTAGTCATAGACGAAGATCTTTGCAGAGGCATTGGGGTCGGGATTGACTGCCTTAGAGCCGCCGTAGGTACTGGTAGAACCGAACAGAAGTTTATCGTAATACTCCACATCGATCACGCCCTGGTCCTGCACCACATTACGCTCATAGAACCAGCGACCGGTGCGGGTATCGTAAACGACCACAGCGCCGCCGTACTGAGTGGCATCCGGAATGGTACCGGCAAACACATAGCCATCGCCGGCAGCAAGGGTATGGATACGCTTCTGACCGGATTCTGCGTGATCCAGTCTCCAACGCTGAATGACTTCGTTACCCGCAGGCAGTTTTTCGTTGATCACATCCAGGGTGATCTCGTTTAAGGTCGTAGAGGAATAGTTACCGTAGTAAAGCTTTCCATTGTACCAGATGGAGCTGTCGCCCTGACCACCGGTCTTATAATAGCCGGTAAGTGTGCCGGTTTCGGTGTTGTAAATGGCGCAGTCCTCGGTATTATATGCACCGTAGTACAGTTCATTGGAGCCTTCCGGTCCGTTGGTCAAGCTGCGGCAGTATGCACCTGCGTCGCCATCTACAACCAGATTATCCCAGCTGGTGTATTCCTTTTTGTTGATGTTATACAGTCTGGGAGCGGCTGCGGTGTTGGAGAAGGTCATTAAGAGTTCTTCACCGTCCAGGGTGATGAGCTGGCTTCCCTTACTGCGGAAGCCCAGTCCGTTGGGCATACCTACTGTCTTACCAAAGGTCTTTGTTTCAATGTCATAGTGGTACATACCGTAGTTGCCGGACAGAACAAAGTAGTTCTTACCCTGATAGGGGGCGGAAACATACAAGTTTATACCGCAAGGCAGATCGGTTTCTTCCAATTCCATTGTGGCAGGATCGATGATAATGGGCTTTTGCAGAACACTGCTAGATCCCACAACCGCCAGATAATCTCCATCACCAAACATACACACGCTCTGGATAGAGATGTCTGTGTTATCCTTCAGCAGCGGGAAAATATCGCAAATGCCTTCTATTTGTTCTGTTTTCAGATTGAACTTGAACACGGCTGCCTTGTCCACCTGATTGGTGGTAGCAAAATACATATAATCGCCGTGGCGGATCAAGCCGTAAATAATGCCGCCATATTCTGCCACATTGGTAACGACCCGGAATTCTTTGGTGTTGTCATCGTAAGTGGCAATGGTACCGCCACCACGGCAGCCCATATAGACAATTCCGTTATCCCCTGCACACATTGCGTGGACACCGGAAATATGCTCCAATCCGGGTACAGACTTTATTTTTATGGTGCGGGAAACGGTGTTGGTAAAGGGATCGTAGCGAACCAGGTGGGTCGCTGCACCACTGATCCAGATAATACCGTTTTCATCTTCGATCACTTCATCGGGCATGCTAATGCCGGTTTCGAACTTGTTGATCAGCTCGCCGGTGTCCATATCGTACACCAGGCAAATGCCGCCTTCCAGGGGGATAATATAGTAATCGTGACCGCCTATCTGGGTGGTAAGACCGGTGATACGGGGGTCTGCAACAGGAACTACATTATCATATACCATTACCGGCAGGACTTCTTTTTCTCGCTCGGTTGCGGAATAATCAATTTTTCCCCGCTCTGCGATCAGTTGGGAGACATTCATATAACAGTAGGCACTGTTAAAGGGAGAGGCACTGTATGCTTCCATCACAACGATATATTCCTTGCCTGCCTCAAAATCCCAGTAGCCGATAAAACTGGTAGAGCCGTCGGTGGTAGTAGCCGTTCCGTCGTTATAGAGGATGACCTTACCTGCCCGGTTTGCGTGATCCATGGCCCCGTAAATATCCTCTGTGTCACCGGGGAGGATATAAATGCCCAGGGTGCCGCCAGTACTTCCCACTGCATGGTTCAGGCTCAGGGTAAATGTGCCTTCACCGGGGCTCTTGATCCGAAAAGCGGTCCATTGTTCGGGGTACAGATAAAAACGCATACCGGTAGCACGATAGAAACGGCTGGAAGAAGTCAGTTTATCAGCAGTTTCCTTGGTAGAACCCTTCTGACCGTCGCAGGCATCTTCCCACTTCCAGTTTTGTGCACCGGAATTCCATCTTGCATTGATGGTAGTCAGGGTGTCCACAATGTTGATTTTGGAATCCTCGAAAATGCCGTTCATAGAGTCGGCAAGGTCAAAGTCATAAACGGTACCGTTGTAGACCTTTTCCTTCTTGATCTCTTCATCTGCCTTCACGCCGTCCAGGGTCATAAGGATCTCAGAGAAGTAGATAAGCTTACCCTTGTTCAGCTTGAACACAAGAATATACTCTTCTTCCATACCGAAGGTATGCTCACCTAAGTAGTAGGTGTCCGCACCCTTAAACAAAGCGCCCTTAATCAGCAAATTATCTTCGGTCATTTGCTCCTTGATCTGTGCTTCGGTCATGGTCAGTTCAGAGGGCGCAGGAATCAGGTAAATATCTGCCGCCAGTTCCGTTTTGGCGTTGAAAGTAGAAATGCGGATATCGTAGGTGTCCGTGCCGGGATTCTTAATGCGGAAGGAGTACCAGACATCGCCCCGGTCACGGTAGTTCTTATCACTCTTGAAGCAGAAGCCGCCTACCCGGAAGGTAGAGCCGGTTGAACCAAAGTCCGTGCTGGGAGTTTCATACTTCCAGGCAACCTCACCGGCAGCGTACTTGCGCTCCATCAGTTCCCGAACGCGGATCACCTTGCCATCCAGTTCGTACTTGGTGGAAGGACCTGCCTTAATCAGGTTTTCATCGGTCTTTACCATATTGAAATCATAAAGCATTTCCTTAGCGGCAGGAATCGGCTCTGCTTTCTTGGGAACAGACAGTTCTATTCCAGTAAACTGCAACCGCTTATAGCCGCCCTGTGCCTGAATGATCACAATATACTCGCCGGCAGTCTGGAAGTTCCACATACCTGCGCTTGCACCGCTCATTGCGCCATTGGCAACTGCGTTGCCTACCAGATTATCTTCGGTGATTGCCGCAGTCAGTTCTGCACGGTTGTAGGCAGCCTTTGTTGCAGGAATCACATATACATTTACATTGAAGGCGTTGGCATCCTTCAGAAGCTTCACTTCATAATTGCCGGGGGTGCCCACCTTCAGTCGGAAAGCAGTCCAGTTGTCGGTGGTTTCTGCCTTGGTGGTTCCGTCTTCCTCATAAATGAATTTGCCATTTTCGTCCAGGGCAAAGCGCATACGCAGACCAGCAGCACTGCCACTTAGATAAGTGCCAGCCATAATGGTCAGCTCACCAAAGCTGGCGCCTTCTACGGTCCAGTTCAGGTTACCTGCCTTATACTGGTCGGCAATGCAGAGGAATACCGGCTTTCCACAGGCAGCACAGGTGTGATTGTCGCGCTTGTCGATCATAGCACCGCCTGTGCCAAACATACCCTTGCGGGCATCTTCTGTATAGAGTGCAAAGTTATAGTTCAAGTCGGTATATGTGCCGGAACAACTCGCTTCGGGAGCAATTTCCATAGCTTCGGTCAGCGCCAGCGCGCCCAGGGTCATTCTTGCAGAGCCGACACGCTTTAAAATAACAATGTATTCACCGGCAGTTTGGAAATTGTAGTTACCAAAGTCCTTTACCAGTCCGTCGGTAGTAATGGTGATCTGACCCAGCTCATAGCTTTCGGGTGCAGCCATCACTTCTGCCACTGTGCCGCTAAGCTCTGCTGCCGGAAGCACATAGGCCTTGTAAGTACCGCCGTTATTGTAGGCGCTGGCAGTGTAGCGCAGGTTGAATGTTCCTGCCTGAGGTACTTTGATTTTAAAGGCTGTCCAGCCTTCTTTGTCGCTGACCTGAATGCGAAGACCCCATTTGCTTTCTGTGCGGAATTGCAGATCCTTTACAGAATCAGAGCCTTCCAAATACATCCAGTTGAGCTGGTTGTTTGCATACAGGTTTTCCAAATGGTTCTGGGTGCTCTTACCACAGCCGCAG
>JAZNDF010000010.1:0-2934 GCA_045587925.1 Faecousia sp. | reverse complement strand
CACGCTGTTTGTCCCAACAGCGGTACGATAGCAATGTACGTGCTGCCTGCAGACACGGATCCTGCAGAGTACTGGAATGCCACCGACCCGGAAAACCGCATTGGCAAGGTCACCCTTACCAACGCATACGGCGATGCTGGTGTAGAAGATGGCTACACCTCCTTTGTTGGCTACTGGAATTTTGAGGCAGGTAGGGAATACATCCTGGTTTTGGAAAGCTATGCCGCCTCCAACTTCAATGCTTCCCGCTGCTATATGAACATTTCCCAGATCATTATGCAGCGTGGAAAAATCTCCTATGAGCAGGAGAATGCAGAAAAGAAGGTTACTGCCATGGTAGTTGCTCCCAATGCGCTGCCTACGGTTGATCCCTGTACCAGTGCGGTGGTTCAGGAGATTAACGGACACGACTGGTACTTCCTGCCTGTAGAAGGCGGCTATCTGCTGGTTTACGATCTGGACACCGGCAAATTGGTAGATAAGGTTAAGACCCCCTTCACCAGAGTGGACCACAATGTGGGTCTGATGGACGGCAAAATTCTAATGGGCGGCAAGTTTGTTTACGATCCCTATACCGGTGAAACTTATACTCTGCCCAACATTAAATCCACACCGGGTTTTGAAGAAGTACAGGGTATGACCGGTATTTTGGTTGACCCGGACGGTGTTACCATTTGGTTTGGCTGTAACTACGGCGCGCAAATGGGCTCTTACAATCTGGAGACCAGGGAATACACCTACTACGGTCAGCCCTATGGCTACCAGAACAGAATTACCGGTCTGATTCGTCGGGGTGACTACCTGTACGGCTGTGTCCACGGTGATAACCTCAATAAGATCTTCAAGTGGGATATTAACACCAAGAAGGTCGTTGCAGACTATGATGTAAACGACCTGATGGGCACCGCATCTTACATCCGTTCTCTGGGTCTGCTGGGTGATGATTACATTGTTATGTGCGGCTCTGACTTTGCCGGCTTTGTAGTCCTGGATCCGGACACTATGGAAGCTGTGGACATCGGTATGTACAGCTATCCTAACCTGGAAATTACCGAAGAGATTGATGGCAAGCAGTATATGATGCTGGTAAAATACGGTCTTTACGAGTATGACATTGCCACAAAGACTGTCACTAAGGTTCCCGGCTTCGGCACAGAAGGCATTGGTTTCCGTACCAGTGCTTACAGAAGTAACAGTAACAGCGTTGTAACGCTGGACGGTGATACCTGTCTGTTCACCTATACTTCCACCGGCGGACATCCCCGTCTGTTCAACCTGACTACCAAGGAATACCAGTCCTGGGACAATCTTGTAACGGATAACTCCGGCGGTTCTCCCCTGCGTACATTCTTAAGCTGGGGTGAAGGCTCTAACCGGTTCTCCTTCGGTGGATTCAATACGGATCTGTGCGCTGTGTTTAATACAGAGCTTGGCAAAGTAGAATTCTACTATCTGACCGGTGGCCAGACTGATACGCAGATTTGGTATGACGGAAAACTGTACACACCTAACTACTCCTCTACCACACTCAATGAGATCTACCCCGACGAGACCCAGACTTCTCTGCCGGTTACCAACGATGTGATTCAGCGTTGGAGACTGGATCACGAAGAAACCGGACAGAAGCGTTTGCATTCTTCTGCTGCCGGTGACGGCTATGTATTTGTAGGCACTACCCCGGATTCCAACTTGCTGGGCGGTGGCATCGCCGTTTACGACACAAAGACCGGTCGCTGGTTCTTTGACCGGGAGCCGGTACCAAACGGTTCCATCAACGGCATGCAGTACCACGATGGCTTGCTTTACTGCACCACATCCAATTCCGGTGGCTCCGGTTCTGAAATTGATCCCAATATGTCTGCAATGATTTTTGTGTACGACTACAAGAACAAGGAAGTTGTAGCGACCCTGGATCCCAGAGATTATATCACCGGTCTTGCAAGTCCTGTTCGTGAAGTACACGGTGTGACCGCAGATCCCAAGATTGATGAAAACGGTCGTTTCTGGAGCATCGTTTCCGATGCACTGTTCTGCTTTACTTTTGATAAGGAAACCAAGACCTTCCAAGTGCAGGAAGTAATCTCCTTTACTAAGAGTAAGCACAGCGATTCTTCCAGTGATAACTGGTGGCCTAAGACCATCATGTTTGACACCGAAAAAGGCTATATCTATGCCGGCTTCTCCAATGTGGGCGGCTCTCAGAGAATAAAGATCGAAAACTGGGATGCACCGGTAGGTCAGGTGAAGGCGATCGAAAACACCCGCTTTATGGCAGATGCCATAAACGGCAACTTCGCACTGATCGGTGATGACGGAAATCTCTATTACGCAAATGGTGCGGACATTAAGATGTACCCGCTGAATCTGACCGATGAGGACTGGGCAATTGCAAAGCAGGTGGACGATCTGTTCCTTGCCATCGGTGATGAGATCACCTTGGAAAGCGAAGCGGCTGTCAAGTCTGCCCGCAGTGCCTATGAGAATCTGAACTGGCGGTATAAGGCGCTGATCCAGAACCTGGAAGTTCTGCAGGAAGCAGAAAGCGATGTTTTGGAATGTAAAATTGCAGCACTGGAAGCGGTAGAAATGACCGCCGACGATTTCCCGGCAATGCTGGAGCTGGTCAGCGAGTATAAGAGTCTGAACAGCCGCCAGCAGCGGTATGTGAAGAACTACAACCTGCTGAAGGAAAAATACGATCAGGCATCGGATCTGAACGATCAAAGGATCGCTGCGGCAATGCAGGAGCGGATCGATGCCCTGTCCGGCAAGTTCCCCATGACGCTGGAGCTTGAGCCGGAGGTGATACAACTCCGAGCAGACTACAAGGCACTGTCTGCAAAGCAGTCTATGCTGGTGGATGTAACCCTTCTGGAAAAGGCTGAGGCAGAGATCGCAGTGCTGAGGGCAGAGTTTGTGAAGTACACCGAAACC
>JAZNDF010000009.1:0-2005 GCA_045587925.1 Faecousia sp. | reverse complement strand
TCAACGGAAAGGTGGTATATATTATGAAATTGAATGGAAAGTCTATCGTTGTGACCGGAGCATCTTCCGGTATGGGAAAGGCAATCGTGGAACGGTTTGCCAAAGAAGGCGCAAACATTATCGCAGTTGCCCGCCGCAAGGAGCGGCTGGATGAATTGGCAGCATCGCTGAAGGATGCGCCCGGAAAGGTTGTCCCCTTTGTTGGCGATGTTTCCAAAGAGGAAACCATGGTGTCTGCCATTGACCTGGCGGTAAAAGAATTTGGCCGTCTGGATGTTTTGGTCAACAACGCCGGTATTATGGATGATATGAGTCCTATTGGCGATGTGAAAAATGAGAAGATCGACCAGGTATTTGCCGTCAACGTTTACGGCCCGATGTATTCCATGCGTAAAGCAGTTCAGGTGTTCCTGGAGCAGGGAGACGGCGGCAATATTATCAATGTGGCATCCTTTGGCGCGATACGGACCGCAGCAGGTGCCGTATACGGTGCGTCCAAGGCGGCTCTCGTATCCCTGACCAAAAATACGGCCTATATGTACATGCCCAACGGGATCCGCTGCAACGCTATCGCGCCCGGAGGCATCGCAACCGAGATCAGCACCTCCATGGGCATGCCCAATATGAACGGCTATAACCGGATCAAAAATGTCATGGCGACTGCACCTGCTCCCGGAAGTGCCGACCAGATCGCATCGGCTGCGCTGTTCCTGGCAAGCGACGAATCCAGTTATATTAGTGGCGATGTACTGATGGTGGACGGCGGTTGGGCCGCAGGCTAATTGCAGATGGGGCGGCTACTAAGCCGCCCCAAGTAAGATAGACTCCAAGACGGAAGAAGGGATGTATATGCGAAAAGAACAGTTTGATATTACCGGTATGACCTGCTCTGCCTGCTCTTCCAGAGTAGAGGGCTGTGTTGTGAAACTGCCGGGAGTCAAGGATGTATCCGTGAATCTGCTGAAAAACAGTATGGTGGTATCCTACGATGAACAGACACTCAACACTGCCGGAATCGTGGAGGCAGTTGAGAGTACCGGCTATGGTGCGATTCCTAAGTCCGATCCTCGGCACAAAACCGAAGCAAAGCATGAAAACAGTACCGCACAGGCAGAATACAAGGCTATGAAGAACCGGCTCATCTTGTCTGCGCTGTTTACCCTTCCTCTGTTTTATATCTCTATGGGGCACATGATGAACTGGCCTCTTCCGAGCTTCCTGTTGGGAATGGAAAATGCCCTTGTTTTTGCCTTTACCCAGTTCCTTCTGCTTCTTCCGGTACTGGTCATTAACAGCAAATACTTTAAGGTCGGATTCCATTCCCTATTTAAGGGTGCACCAAATATGGATTCCTTGATCGCCATCGGTTCGGGTGCCGCTACTGTTTTTGGTATTTACGCCATTTACAAAATCGGCATCGGCATGGGCCACGGGGATATGGATACGGTCCATACCTTTATGATGGATCTGTACTTTGAATCCGCAGGCATGATCCTGACCCTGATTACTTTGGGTAAGACACTGGAAGCCCGGACAAAGGGAAAAACCTCTGATGCGATTACCAAATTGATGAATCTGGCACCCAAGGTTGCCACCGTGGAACGGGACGGACAGGAGCATCAGATCCCTGTAGAGGATGTTCAGTTTGGAGATATCCTCATCGTGAAAGCCGGCGAGTCCATCCCAGTGGATGGTGACGTGGTGGAGGGTAATTCCTCTGTGGACGAGTCCGCCCTGACCGGCGAAAGTATCCCGGTAGAAAAGCATGCCGGAGATAAGGTGATTGGCGCCACCCTCAATAAGTCCGGCTTTCTCAAGATGCAGGCCACCAAGGTGGGAGAGGACACCACTCTGGCACAGATTATCCGCTTGGTGGATGAAGCCACCAGCTCCAAAGCCCCCATCGCAAAGCTGGCGGATAAGGTCAGCGGTGTGTTTGTTCCCATCGTCATCGCAATTGCGGTGATTGCCACTATCGTTTGGTTGATCGCAGGATACGGTTTGG
>JAZNDF010000008.1:0-11934 GCA_045587925.1 Faecousia sp. | reverse complement strand
TCCGTTACGCATACGCAGGGGGTGGTCGCCACCCATAACGAACTGGATAGACTCCAGGGTGTTTTCCAGATGTGTCCAGCCCAGGTTTTCGGCTGCCAGATGTTCGCTCAGTTTTTTGCCGCAGCCGCACTGGCAGTCATTGCTAAAGCTGATCACAGATCTTGTTCCGATCACATCGTTGTCAACGGTAAAGTCATAGTATTTTACCACAGCGCCGGGGGTGGTGGTGTCGATCTCACCGGACTGGGTAGGTGCGGTGGTGATCTGACTTTCTTCGGTGGTGGGTGCGGCAGTTGTGCCAGCAGTGGTGGCGGCGGTGGTTTCCTGTACACTGCCGCCTTCCGTCATCAGCTGAAGCTTGCCCAGGAACATATTGGTGGACAGAACTTCGAAAACAATAACATACTCTCCGGCAGAAGGAACTGTCCAGGTGTTTGCAAATTCTGCACTGCCGTCTGCACTGCCAAGAGAGATCTGGCCCAGAGCGGTTGCAGCTGCCAGCTGATCGGCAACAGAGCTGCCCTCCAACAGATCAGCAGAGAACACCGACGCCTCCACCTTCTGATCGCCTGCATAGCTGGAGGTATATTTCACAGTATAGGTACCGGGAGCAGCAACCTTCAGCTTGATGGCTACCCAGTAGCCCTTCGCCTTGGCGCGGATGCCATAGCCGCCGTTTTCACGGAAGGCAATGTTGTCCTCGCTGGCAAGATTGTGCTCCAGGATCATCCAGCCCAGATCGTCATACAGCTCGGCAAGATGCTCCTTGAACTTCTTTCCGCAGCCACAGGAGCAATTGCTGGATGCCAGCTTCTTTGTGTCAGTCGCACTTCCGAACATTGCATTGGTAGACTTGGGTTCTGCGGCATCGTACAGGACAAAATCAAATTCCTGTGCCACAGTTTCCTGATCGCCGCTGTCTGCAAAGGTGGCAGGCACAATAAAGCTCGCCAGGGTGCAGATAAGCATCAGCATTGCAATCAATCGCTTGAGTCCTTGTCTCATAAAAATACCTCCTGAAATAATAATTGGAAAACCCTATGCTATCAGTTTAGCACAGGGTTTTTCAAAAGTGTTGTATAATCGTATCGTTTTTCAGCCCCGTCCTCCGTTTTTGTACAGCTCCCGCAGGCGCTGCCGCTCGGCACTGGGGGTAGTTCCCTTAAATTTGTTGTAGGCGCGGGTCATATGGCACACATCGTAAAAGCCGCAGATCCGGGCGATCTGGGTGATGTGGAAGGTGGTGCTCCGCATATAAAGGTGGGCGTGGCGGACCCGAAGCCTCTGCAGGTAGTTGGAATAGGATGTTCCCAGAACCCGCTTAAAGTACCGGTACATCACCGCACGGCTGATATTTCCCTCCTGCAGGAGCAGTTCGTCGGTGACCTTTTCACTGTAGTGATCGTTTAAGTAGGCGATCATCCGGAAAATAGGCAAGATCCGACTCTCCACCATATGCAGTGCCTTCTGCATAAGCTGCTCCGGCAGGGAAAATTCCGGCAAAGAGAAGATCTCCTCCAATCCTTGCCAAAACCGGTTGTCATCCGCAGAGTGGTGGGGTTCATAGCCCAGCAGTACAAACCAGGAAAAAACCTTCTCCACGATCTTCCGGGAGTCGGTGCTAAGTTGAAAGCATTCGGGGCGATCCGGATCTACCTCTGACCAGAAGTCACCTAAAAACAGATGGGTGATTGCATTTTTGTACCCCAGCGCGGACTTTCCCAGCAAGATCTCCCGGCTCACATTCAGGCAAAGGATCTTTGCAGGACTGTCAAATATCACATCGTGCATAGTGCCTGCAGGTACTACCATCAAAGAGCCTGTGGGACAATGGATGATTTCGTCACCGATCTTATGGACGTAGCTTCCGTCGTAGCAGTACCAGATCTGGGGAAAATCGTGGCGATGGACATAATGTATATGGTCAGCCTGATATTCCCGATAGTCCGCATAAACCGGATATTTACACTTGGAAAACCGGTCAAATTCAAAGGAATATCCTAACGCTTTCTCCATAATGCACCGCCCCTTTCCTGTATCTAGCTAAAGTTTACCACAATCTGAAAAAATTTCAAGTAAAATCGTATCGCCACCTCCGCCGAATTCCTGCTTATCGGGCAGTTTATTACAACGCACAATCCCTTAGAGCCGATTTTTGCTCCCTCAGAGAGGGAGGCAAGAGGTAGGTGCAGTACAAGAGGCTGTCAAACAGGGATTTGCGGTTGTGTTCATTAAATATTTACAGTGGCGTATTGAAAAAATTACAAATTCTGTATATACTAAAGGTAGATCTATACAAAAGGAGGATCATTATGAAAAAAGGAACGATCATTACCATCATTATTGTCGGCATTGTTGTGCTTTTGGGTATCTGGCTCATCTCTGCAAACAATAATCTTGTGTCTATGGAGACAGAGGTGGATGCCGCACTGGCAAATGTGGACACCTATCTGCAGCGGCGGGCGGACCTGATCCCCAATCTGGTCAACACCGTCAAGGGCTATGCCGCCCACGAGCAGGAGGCCATCGACAGTGTGACCGCCGCACGGGAAAAGCTGGCAGGGGCATCCACTGTGGAGGAAAAGGCAGAGGCAGATCAGGCACTGACCGCCGCACTGAACAACTTGCTGGTGATCGTGGAAAATTATCCGGACCTGAAGGCATCTGAAAACTTTGTCCAGCTGGCAGATGAGCTGGCAGGCACAGAAAACCGGATCGCCGTGGCAAGAAAGGACTATAACGACGCAGTGCAAAGCTACAATGCCGCCATCCGCAAATTCCCCGGCAGTCTGGTTGCAAGCATTTTTGGCTTTGAGCAGAAGGATTATTTCCAAGCATCCGAAAGCGCACAGGATGTGCCCCAGGTGACCTTCTGAGCCTATGACAAAAAGGAAAATTACGGCACTTTTGGCGGTACTGCTCTGTCTGGGGGCGCTTTTGCTCCCCGCATCGGCAGAGGTGGTGTCCCCCAATTCTACCTTTTATGTCTATGACGGCGCTCAGGTGCTGTCCGAAGAAACGGAGCAGTATATCGTCCGATCCAGTCAGGAGCTGCAAAGCAAGACCGGCGCCCAGATCGTGGTGGTGACCGTTCCCTCTCTGGATGGACAGGCGCTGGAGGAATATGCCACCGAGCTGTTTCGCCAGTGGGGTATTGGTGACAAAGAGAAAAACAACGGACTTTTGCTCCTTTGCACCCTGGAGGAGCGGCTGTTTCGGGTAGAGGTAGGCTACGGTCTGGAGGGCGACCTTCCCGACGGCAAGACCGGCAGAATCCAGGACCAATACATTATCCCGTTTCTGAAGGAAAATAATTATGATGCGGGCATCAAAAACGGCTACAGTGTCTTGTTGCGGGAGGTCTCGGCGATCTATGATGTGACCGTCACCGGTCAGGCGGATGTGCTTTATGACGAGCCGGGACAAACCGTCAGCGGCGGCTTTATCCTTGGTATGCTCCTTTGCATTGCCCTGAGCAGCATTTCCAACGCCATTTTCCGCAAGAAGAAAAAGGCAAAAATGACCGCCCTTTTCTGGGCGACCCAGGGTGTGCAGTTTGCCGTTCTGGCATTGGTTCTGAAAAGTCTGGCAGAGGCCTTTGTGATTATGGGCGTAAGCCTGTTTTGCTCCACGGGGCTGGGCCTCGGCGGTGGCTATATCCGCACCTTCCACAACGACAATGACCGCCATAACGGCGGCTTCGGCGGCGGTTTTGGAGGCGGCTTCGGCGGCGGCTTCGGCGGCGGCTTCGGCGGCGGCGGTGGCCGTTCCGGTGGCGGCGGCAGCAGCCGCGGCTTCTGATCAAAAACAAATACGGGAGGTGCTCGGGTTCGAGCACCTCCTAAATTTTTCTGTTTATCACTCTTTTACTGTGGAGCCGCGGGCATACAGCTTGGGCATATACTCCAGGCAAACCGCTTCCTCCTGGGGGCTGTGGCTCTTCATTTTCTCCATCAGCACGCCCAGTCCCACCTTACAGCCGTGAAACGCCATTTGGTCCACGGAGGTCAGCTGGGGGGATATCATTTTATCCAGATACAAATTGTCAAAGCCGCAGATCGCCATCTGGTCCGGTATGCGTATCCCGTGGCGGTTCAGGACACTGATGCAGCCCATTGCCGTCATATCGTTCACCGCGATAATGGCAGTGCACCGGGGATACTCCCGAAGCAGTCTTTCCGTCTGACGGACACCGCAGTCAAATTCATAGGTGCTGTCCAGATTGTCGTTTTCCTCCTGGTCATCCACAAACACCCGCAGGCCCTCCGACAGGCCAGCCTCCTTCATTTTGGAAAGGATGCCCTCCCGGCGGTTGTTTCTTGCGTCCGTCATATTGGTAAAGGGAGTGGAGACAAAGGCGATCTCCCTGTGCCCCAGGGATATGAGGTGCTCCGCGGCCACCTGCCCGGAAACGAAGGAATTTAATTTCACCGTATCCACTTCCACACCGGCAAGCTTCTCGCCCACGATCACCATAGGAATATCCTCCGGAATGGGGGCTTTTGGGGAAAACAGGCTGATAATGCCCTTGACCCCGATGCTCCGCAAATAATTAAAGCTCTGCAATTCCCCCGCTTCACTTCTCTTTGTGTTCTGCATCACAACGGTCAGGCCCAGGGTCTTTGCATAGGCCTCCACATTTTGCGCCAAAAAGGGATAATACAGATTGGACAGGGTAGGGATCAGCAAGCCTACCACAGAGGACTGATCCACAGCCTTTCCCCGTTTTTTGAATTTATAGCCCAGCTCCTCCGCGGTCTTCAGGACCAATGCTCTGGTTTCCGGAGAAATGGAAATTTTTGTATTGTTGTTTAACACAATGGACACGGTGGCCTGAGACACACCGGCGGCCTTTGCGATATCGTTGGTCGTAACCTTCACGCGAACCCCCACCTTTCTATATAAAATTGTATCTTGCAAATTTTCCCTTGTCAACTAATAATTGCTAATTTTTTATCGCACAAGCTGAAGGGCGCACTGCAAAATGCTGCAGTGCGCCCTTTTATGGGAGGAGACGAGCAAATTAAGTGCAAAATGCAAAATAACGGTAGTACATTTTCATTGGTAAGGGACGGGAAACCCGTCCCCTACGGTTTTTAATTTTCAACTTCTTCCTTTTTCTTGCCTTTGAAAATTTTCTTGCGGAAGAGCAGGGCAATCGCCGCCAGGTCTACGGCTACGATCGCCGGGATGCCCCAGGTCTGCAGTGCCTTCAGGATAAATTCGGCTCTGAGGAGCTTATTTTCCTTCGTCAGGAAGCCGCGGCCCGCTTCGTTGAGCTTATCGTAAGCCGCCCGTGCCTGGGCAATGCGGTCCTTGTCACCCAGAGTGACGATGCCGATCTCGCCGATGAGGGAATCCACATTTTCCGCCGCCGCCTTGGCACTCTTCAGGCTTCTGAGCTTAGCATCCGCGCTGTCAAATTTCGAATAGGAAATTTGCTTGAGCTCATTGGTGTAAAGCTTTTCCACCACTTCCCGTGCCGCTTCGATGGCAGGCTCCGCGTCCAGAGTGATCTCTTCGGGAATTGCCTGGATCAGCTCCTCTGCATACTTTACAAGCTCTGCACGCAGCGCCGCAATCTGGGCTTCCGCGTCCACCAGAATGGTGGTATCCAGCAGAATGTACTGTTTGCCGGTCAGTGCAGTAGCATCCGCACGGATCTCCAGGACCTCCGGCTCGTCGTCCAGTGTCAGGGGGAACTTATCTTTCAGGGCATCGATCCGCTTCTGCATAGCTGCCGCAATTTTCTGGTCGTTCAGGTCAGATGCGGTATCATAGGCAGTTTTCAGTAGGTCGTAGTTTTTCACATATCGCTTCTGGCGGCTGTCCATAGCCTTGTATTCGTCCATCAGTGCCTGCATTGCAGGATAATCGTCCGCAGTCATCTCTACGCCTTCCAGGGTAGCGACCTTGCACTCCAGCATATCGCATTCCTTTTCTTTGAGTAACTCCAGATTCTGAGTCAGTGCTTTATAGCGCCAGCTTAAGTTGTCATAAGCAGACCGCACTTCGTTAAGGGCCACTTCAGATTCCAGGGTAATTTCGCCCAGATCTTCGATCATCTTATCGATTTCTGCGGAAATTGCCCAGTCTTCATCCGTTACATTCAGGGGAAGCATACGCATGACGTTACCAGCTGCATAGTATAGATCGCCGTCCTCACCCAGCACATATTTAATGGGAGTTTGGCTCAAAATCCGCTGGCTATCCTTGACCTTAATACTGCCGATGGGTGCATCCCAATCTACAAGCTCAATGTGGCGGAAGCCACCGTAGTTCTGCAGACACACATAGATACTGTTGGTTTCCACATCGAACAGAATGTTCTTATCCAACCATGCCTGGCTACCGCTGGTGTCGATGGTTTCTGTGTGGAACTGGATTACTTGCTGAACATTGAAGGTCTTGGTTTCCCGATCAAAGGTAAAGCACATCAGACCTTGACCCACAATGACCCAAATTCTGCCATTTTCATCTGCCTTGGGATCGGGGTTAATGCCCATAAGCGCATCTACCGAATTCGGCAGACCGCGAATGTAATCTCTGGGGTCCAAAGTTGCAAGAACTTCTTCCTTTTCGTAATCATAGACGAATACTACAGCAGAAGTGCCTTCTGCCGGGCCTGCATCCTGACCGCCATGGGTACTGGTTGTACCGTAGAGCAGCTTGTCGTGGTAGGCAAGGCTCAAAATAGACTGATCCTGAACCACATTCCGCTTTGTGGACCATTTGCCGTTTGTCGTGTTGTAAATGGTAACACTGCCGCCGCGGAGGTTGGTATTGGGGAACGTACCGGCGAAAATATAGCCGTCGCCAGCCGCCAGACAATGGATACGCATCTGTCCGGTGGTGTCATGATCCAACTTCCAGCGCTGTGTAAAGGTATTGGTAGGCGGATAGGTTGCCTGATCTGCGGGAACCAAATCGATTTCATTGAGGGTGGTGGAAGAATAGTTGCCGCAGTAGAGCTTACCCTCATACCAGATTTGACTGTCGGTCTGACCGCCGGTGAGGTATGTATGGGTAACTTTACCATCTTCCGTGTTGTAAATTGCACAATATTCAGAGTTATAGAAACCAACATAAATCTCATTGGAGCCTTCCGGTCCGTTCACAAAAGCACGGATATCCGGCGCACCGCCAATGCCTGTTACAAGGGTCTTCCAGTCATAAATATCCTGGCTTTCCAATCTGTACAGACGGGGATGACCACCGGTGTTGAGGAAGTTGACCAGGCACAGTTCTCCATCAATGGTGGCCGATGCCTTCGACCAGGGGGTTAAGTGGCACAAGAAACCGGAACCGCCGTTGCCAAAGCCGGGAACTTTACTAAATTCCTTGGTTTCCACGTCGTACTGGTGCAGACCCAAGCCCTGAACAACCATATACTGCTTGCCGTCAATGATCTCTGTGGTGCCATAGTGAACGCCACTCAAAAGGCTGGTTTCCTGCAGCTCCAGAGTGTTTATGTCCATCACGATAGCTTGGGGCAAGCCGCTGCCGCCAGCAAGCAAATAATCGTCGCCCAGCACACAAAGGCGGGCAATGGAAGCACCCTCGGGGAAGTAATCTGTGTTCAGGTCTACACTATCCACGATTTTACCGGTGGCAGGATCGATCTTTACGATCTTGCACCAGGGATCGGGATAGCCGTAATAGCAGCTGTACAAATAGCCGTTATAATAGGTGTTGGCGCTAATAAACACATCGTCTGTTTTGATCAGCTGACCGTAGTTGTGGAATTCCTTGGTTTCAATATTGTAGGAAACCAGATAAGCACCGGGATAGCAGTTCATATAGAGCATTTTTCCGTCGTCGGACATGCTTATATAGACGATCTGCTGCAGCATCTCCAAGCCCTTAATATTGATAAAGGAGGGAGATGTATTATACTCCTGGGTGATGGGATCGTACCATGCCAGGCACTTGCTGGAGCTGCCCATCCAAACCGTTCCGTCCGGACCAACCGCAATGGCACGGGGGTGTCTGCAGGTGGTCTCAACAATATCCACAATTTCGCCCATGGTCAGGTCAACTACAGCCATCACCTTGCCTTCAAAAGGCAGGTATAAATAATCATGTCCATTCACCTCTGCTACCGCGCCGGTAGATCGGGCATCTGCTATCTGTATCAGCGCTTCTTCCACAGTGATGGGCTTAGCCTTCTTTGCCTTCTGGGCAGATTCATAATCGATAATGCCCCGTTCCATAATGATCTGGGCCAGATTTACATAGCACTTTGTGCTTGCAAATTCCGAAGTCTCGTAAACTTCCAGAAGCAGAATGTATTCCTTGCCAGCCTCAAAATTGTAGTAGCCTACAAAGGAAGTGTGGCCAGGTTCTATAACTGCTTCGCCGGTTTCGTTGGTAAGGCACACCGTACCAATCCGGTTAGAGGGGTCAGTTGCTGCCCAAAGCTCATCCTTGGGGGTGTCCGCAGGCAGAACATACATTGCGATAGTACCGGCTTCGTAACCGGTTGCATAATTGAGGCTCACGGTAAAGCTGCCGCTTCCGGGGCTCTTAATTTTAATTGCCAGCCAGTCGTCCTCCTGACCGTACATACGAAGGCCGGTGGCTTGATAGAACCGCAGATATTCCGAGGGCTTATCACCGGCGGACATCCGGTCACTGATGGACACATAGTTCCAGTTGATCTCACCGGAACGGTACAGGGTATTCATTTCGCTAAGCTTATCGGCAACCATATGCTTGGAGCCTACGAACACGCCGTCCATGGCATCATTCAGCGCCAGATTATAAACTGTGCCGTTATAGATCTTCTCTTTTTTCACCGTTCCGTCGGCAACCATTCCGTCCTTGGTCATTTCCACACTGGAAAGGTAGAACAGTGTACCCTTGGTAAACTCCAGCACCATCACATATTCGTTTGCAGTGCCGAAGGTATGCTCGCCCAGATAGAAGGTGTTTTTACTGTCAAAGATCGCCCGCTGAACCAGCCGGTTCTCTGCTGTCATTGCCTCCTGGAGATCCTCGGGGCGCATGGTGTTTTTTGTGGCAGGAATTAAGTAAACATTGGCAACTGCCTTGCCTGCAAGGGCAGTTGTCAGCCGCACATCGTAGGTGCCTGCGCCGGGGCTGTCCAGGCGGAAGGCGATCCACCAGTTATCGTAGTCCTTATAATTTGCGGCGGTCTTAAAGCGCAGGGCATCGTCCCGGAATTTATACTGGTTGCCCGTATTATCTACACCGCTTCTGTTTTCGTACTTCCACTGAAGGGTATCGGCGGCGTACATTTCGTCGATCTTGTCCTTCACAGAACCGGTGCCTGCATATTTATTAAAGATACTAGTACCAAAGAAATTCTCGTCTATGGTGTCCAGACCGAAGTCATAGAACATTTTATCCACAGGGGTCTTGGGCACTTCCACCTCAACGGCAGTCAATGCGATCTGGTCAATGTACATACGGGTAGAGCCGTCCACATTCTTCAGGGCAATGATGTACTCACCGGCAGTGGGGAATGTCCACTCGCCTGCCTGGCGGGTAGCCGCCGCCTTGGGGAAATACAGGTAGCCAACCGTATTTTCATCGGTCATAGCCGCAGTCAACGCATCGGCAGACATCGTTTCTGCCTCTGCGGGGAATACGAACACCTGGGCGTTATACACCTGATTTGCAAAATCCTTGGTCGCTGTGACGGTATAGGTTCCCGGTGTGTTCACCTTCACGCGGAATGCCACATAGTTGTCCGGACCGTCTGCGCTTGTTCCGGCAGTGTAGCGGAAGCGCAGGCCCTGAGCACCCTTGGCCATAAAGGTCTGCTGGGCGAAGCTGGTGCCTTCCATAATCCAGTTGGTCTGATCGTTTGCATACTTTTCTGCCAGACAATTGGCAATGGTCTTTCCGCACTTGTAACAGCCGGAATTATAGTGCTTATCTGCAAACGCGCCGTCCTTCACAAAGGTATCTATAAAGGCGGCATCCTCATACAGGGCAAAATTGTAATAGCCCTCAATATAACCACCGGAGGTATCGATGGTTTCCTTGGTGGGGGCTGTGGTCTCTTCGGTGGTTGCCTGGGTGGTCGTCTCCACAGGGGCAGTGGTTTCTGCACCGGTGGTATCTCCGGTGGTGCCGGTGGCAGTTTCTGCAGACGCACCGGTGGTCTCCACCACAGGCTCAGCAGGGGTCAGGGTCATACTGCTTAAGTACGCGTTTTTATAGGACAAGCCGCCTGCACCCGTCTTGAATACAACAATGTAATCTCCTGGGGCAGAAAAGTTTTTCGTGCCCACGGTGCAGCTCATATTTGCCGCAGTGGTCTCCACAGTACCCACCTTGTTTTCCGCCGTCAGATAGGTAGAGATCTGATCTTCTTCAGCTACCGTATCTGCATCGGAATAGGGATCGTGCATCACGGTGGTTTTGGTAAAATCGGTGGTTGCCGGGAAAATATACATATCCAGATTTTTTGCAGGGACACCGGTATAGCTGCTTTCCACACCCACTGCATAAGTACCTGCCACAGGCACCTTAATACGGATGGCGGCGTATTTTCCCTCATTGACCGTCAGTCTTAAGACCATACCACGGTCTGTTGTGCCGTGAAATTCATAGGTCTTGACGGCAGTGGCATAGTTGGTGTTGGCATATTCGCCAATGGCACCCTCGATGCCCCAGTTGACCGCATCTGTGCCGTAATTGGAAACAAGCCACTCATAAATACGGCTGGTGCCGTTATACTTTGTGGAATAGGCATAGATGTTCTTACCGCTGATCGTTTCGGCAGTGCTGTCGGCGATCAGCGCTTCATTGTTATAAAGCTTAAAATCGTATGTGACCGCCTGGGGCACATTTTCCTCACCGTTTTCTGCATAAGTGGCAGGCACCACAAAGGATACCGCCAGACCGATCAGTAATAAAACCGCCATCAGGCGTTTTGCTGCTGTTTTCATACTGGACCTCCCGGATAAGTAATGTTCTTTCATCTTAGCGGCAGATAAAATCAAAGTCAATAGCTTCAGTGGTCATCTTTTCTGATTTGCGTCCACTTTGCCATTGACATCTGAGCCGTTTTGGGCTATGCTTTTAATAGGGAGGTATTTTACTATGGAACATCCTGTGAAAAAAATTGCACTGGACTATGGGGATGCGCGGATCACTTTTTATGTGGTGGACCTGAATATTCCCTCCAGCTCTGTGCCTTATCTGCACAGTCACTGCTACTACGAGCTGCATTTTCTGGCAGGCACGCAATTTGTCTGCAACTTAAAAAACGAGGTGATCTCGCTGAAGCAAAATGAATTTATCCTTTTGCCCCCGGACATTCTTCACCGAACAGACAAAACCCTGACCCGCGAGCTGATCTATACCGTCTCTTTGACCATCGAGCGGAAAACAGGCTCAGAGAAATTTTACGACACCCTGGTTTCTGCTCTGAAGCAGTATGCGCTGACGCCCCTGCCCTTCCCCAAGCACCTGGAGCCTGCCCTGAGTAACCTTTGCCAGACAGAGCTCTACCGGCATATGCAGGGTATTTTCCAGCTAAAGGCATCCGCGGCGACCCTGGTTTCCTGGCTGTTCACCCAGCTGTCTGTGGGCAAGGTGCCTGTGGAGCCCAGCGCCGGCAACAATATGTTCCTTATCGACAATATGATCAACCGGGCGGACATCACCCTGGAGCAGATGGCAGAGGCCACCAATTACTCCAGACGCCACATTTCCCGCCTGATTATGCAGCGCTACGGCTGTAATCTTACGGAGCTGCGCCGTCAGAAAAAAATCCAGAAATTACCGGAAGGCAAACAAAAAAGACAGAGATCGATATAAAAAGGGCGCGTTGCAAAATACTGCAATGCGCCCTAAAACTATGCAATTGTCTACATCCTGCGGATGTAGGGGCGGTCATTGACCGCCCGCGGGCGATTAATAATCGCCCCTACATATTCTACCGTAGATTTTGCGCAT
>JAZNDF010000007.1:0-2786 GCA_045587925.1 Faecousia sp. | reverse complement strand
GGACGACCATGCGGAATACTACCAGTTTTCCCGGGATCTCCGGGTAGTGGTCTCCCTGGGGGAAAGACGTGTGACAGAGCTTACCTTCGCAGGCGCGCCCATTGTGGATGACCGGCTGTTCCGGGTGGGACTGCAAACCTACCATTTTATGAATATGTCGCAGCTTCTGGGCATCAGTCAGGGGCAGGCAGCCCAAAACGCCCCCATCAAGACCCTTGCCACCAGCGCAAGGGATGCGCTGGATGAATACCTGAGCCGGATGGAGCTGGTGACCTGTCCGGAAGACCTGCGCTGGATCACTCTGGAATGAGTACGCCTTTCAGAATCAGAAAGGAAAGTGATAGAAAGTGAAAAAACGAATCATAAGCCTTGTGCTGGTATTGTGCATGGCGGCGGCGATCCTGCCCATCCCTGCCGGTGCCTATGTGGGTGACATCCCCGGGGTGGACTATACCCGCATCGAGTACAACACCATCCTGGACCAGGAGGTCAAATTCACCATCGGTGAACATCAATTCACCGGCAATCTCTCCAACGGCAACCGGCTGGAAGACGAGGAAGTAGACGGTATTATCCGGGAGTTTATGACCAGCTACAATATCACCTCGGAAGAGCTGCAGACCCTACACGCCATTGAGGGTAAGGCACTGAAGTATGACGAGAGCCGGGAAGTGCCGCCCCGGGTGCTGGTGGAGCTGATGCTGGCGGCCTGCGGTGTGGACAACGCCGAGGACTTAAGCAAGATCCTCTCCGGCGATGCCACCTTCGATCTTTCCAAGCTCACCGGCGAAAGTGTGCTGAAAAAGCTGAAGGACATGGCCATCGACAAGCTCATCGACTTTGCCCTGGGCAAGGTAGTGGGTGAGACCTACAAAGAGCTGTTCGGTCTGGTGAAGAATGTGGGCACCGTTGCCACCCGGGAGTATATGGAGTATGTGGCCAGCGACGAAAATGCCCAGCGCAGCTTTGCCGCTGCCCTGGCGCTGGAGAAGTTCTACTCCCTGTGCAATGCCCGGATCAAAGCCCGGGAGCGGGAGCTGGGGCAGGCCCAGTGGCGCTTGACCTGCAACGAAACGGTCATCACCACCAAGACCCTGTTCGGTTCCATCAACGTGCCCCAGATCTGGAAGCTGGCGGTGGATCTGACCCAGACCACCCCGGACCCCATCGATCCCAACGGCTGGGGCGGCATCTACACCGGTGTGGTGCAGATCAATGTGAACCACGATATGAAGCCCTTCGACCAGCAGTTTATGAACAGCATCGCGCTGAAGTCCAGTTCCGTCTTCTCTGCCCTGTCTGCATACTTTAAGTTTTCCGATCAGTATACAACGGGCAGCACCATGAAGCGGCAGCTGCGAAACGGTAATTTCTCCATCCAACTTGGCTATGGCGATGCCAAAAACGGCCAGGTGGAGAAGGAATTCAGCCTGGCAGGCTTTGAGGACCTGTCCTATATCTGGATCAGCCATCCCATCTATGGCGGTTTGGAAGGCCCTTACTGGTCCAACGGCCATGCGCATGTCAGTCAGGGCGGAGTAACCGTCTCCGGCGACTGCAATATTACCTTCTGGTTCCACGGAGAACCCACCGGGGGCAACGAGGGCCTGATGATCGATATGTACAACTATACCAACACGGTGATCGTCAGTGTGAACGGCCCGTTCATTTCTGAGACCATAGACAACAGCGGAGGCGGCATGGTCAGCTCCACCGTGGCGGTGGACAATACGGTTTACGAGGAACTGAAGGGCGGCTGCACCATCACCATCACCGGTGTGGATTAAGGAGGACGGATTATGAAAAAGTATATTGCCGTGTTTCTGACCCTTATTCTGCTTTTGACCCTTGCCGCCTGCGGTGAGGATACCACCCCCGGCAGTACGGACCCCCAGACGGGAAACGCCGCCCCGGAGCAGCCCTCCGGCGGCGAGGACCAGACCCAGATCCAGGATGTACCCTTCGGCGATTACCACTCTGAGGAAGAGCTGCTGGCCATGCTGGAAAGCGGCGACTTCTCCGAATATCTCTCCGTTGACCCCGAAGCTCCGGCAGACCCGGTGGACACCGGCGGCGACGAGCCTTATGCCGGCTTCTCCAATTCCATCATCTTCACCGATGGCGGCAGCGCCGAGGGTGTGGAGTTCACAGACTTCCTGGATGAGCTCCCCCCGGATGTCCAGGCAGAATTTGAGGAAATGCAGGAAGCTATGACCGACCCGGAAATGATGGAAATGTTTGAGGGTATGGAAGACATGGAGTAAGGCAGTGGTTGTTCCGCAGCAAATAGGAGGAAATAATATGAAACGAACCATTTCTGTCCTTCTTCTGCTCTTATTGCTGTTATCCCTTTTCCCGGCAACCGCATTTGCAGCAGAGGAAAACGACATTTCGCAATTTGAATTCCCCACACCGAAAGCACCCAATTATTTTATTTACACAGACGGCGATGCAAGTGAAGGACATCACGATGACCTGCGTATGATTATGGTCACCGACCCCGAGGTGGCGCTGCTGGCGGCAGAGTACAATGCTGACAGCGAGGCATTCTATGAAAAATACGGTCTATGGTCTTTTGAGATCGTGATGCAGTACGATGTGTCCCTGGATGGCGAGGACAACTGGCAGCATAATGCGCAGTGGGATATCGAATATTATACCGGTGGCTATGCGGACGGATATTCGTATATAGCACTCCGTTCGGAACTGATGGAGGATTTTGAGTTCTTCTGGCTGACCTACCATGAGGGCCAGGGATCAAACACCTTTAAGCCTTATCAGCCCGC
>JAZNDF010000006.1:0-20679 GCA_045587925.1 Faecousia sp. | reverse complement strand
GCAAAATACTGCAATGCGCCCTAAAACTATGCAATTGTCTACATCCTGCGGATGTAGGGGCGGTCAATGACCGCCCGCGGGCGATTAATAATCGCCCCTACATATTCTACCGTAGATTTTGCGCATTTTGCAACACGCCCTATATGCAATTCGATCGATCAGCGGATCTTCCACTCGTCGTACTGAGCCATATAGGCCTTTTCCTCGGCGGGGAACTTACGCAGGGTGTTGACCACCTTGCCGTCGTTGTACTTGCGGTCGCCCACATCCTCGGTGGTGCCGAACAGGGTCAGGTTGACCTGACGGGGACGGGCACGGACATGGTCCCAGTCGATGAAGTAGATGTGTGCAAACTCACCCAGATCCAGCTTGCCGTCCTTGATGGTCAGGGTCTCGCTTCTGCCGAAGAAGACACTGCGCAGGTGGCCGTCGGTATTCATAGAGGTGAAGTTGCCGGGCTCGTCCACATAGCGGCCGAACTGTGCGTGCACGGGGCCGGGATGACGGTAGTCGCCTTCGTTCACATAGTCAGGGATCATCTTGCGCATAATGTCCAGCAGATCGTGCTGCAGGTACTCCAGATCGAAGGTGTCGAAGTCGTGGGAGCACTCCTGGATCATAACAGAGCAGGTGGTGTGGTGAGAAACCACAGAAACAGTACCGTTCTTAATGCCGGACTCCTCCACGATCTTGTGCACATCAATAGAGATGTCGTGGAAGGTGGGGACCCAACCCCTGGATTGCAGCTGGATTTCCTTTTGGATCATTTTGAATTCCATTTTATTTTCCTCCAATTATGTATTTATAAATTAATTGTGTCTTTCGTCCCAGGCTTTGCGGACGGCGGCGATCATCTCGTCTACCATTGCAGCCCGGTCAGCGGCTTTGGCAACACCGGAAGAAGAACCGGTGGCATCTGCGCCGGCGATGATGGTGTTATAAACATCGGTGCCGTTGGAAATGCCTGCGGCAGTGAGCACCAGAATATTTTCATCCACATTCTTTACGGATTCCATAGCGGCGGCCACATACTCAGGACCCACGCTCACACCGGTGCCGATCAGCTCAGAGGGCTCGGCAACGATGATATCCGGATGCAGGGATGCAATCTTGCTGGCATCAGCCATAGAGTCGGCACAGACGATGGTGGTCAGACCCACTTCGTTTGCCCGGTCGATGGTTTGGGACAGAACCTCAAAAGTGACAGGCTTTTCCACGTGGTTGAGCATAACGCCATCTGCGCCGGCGGCTACCAGAGACTCCGGCAGGATGTCGGCAAGGCCACGGCCAACAGGGATGGGGTCCATATGGGGGGCAAACACGGCGATATGCTTGGTTGCCTCCTTTACCCGGCGGATGTCCACCACAGGGCAGGTGAAAATAATATCTACACCGTACTTTTCCGATGCCCGGTCAGCGGCCAGTGCCAGATCCAGGATCTCATCACCGTACAGGTAAGATTTCGGACCGATCTCAAAGAAAGGAACATTGATTTTGCGCTTATTCATAAAGTCCATATCTCCTTCATAAATTTTCCATTATCTATTATAAACTTATCTATTCCAATAGTCAATCGCATTTTCAATTTTTGCAAAAAATTATAACCCGTTATGTGTTTAAGGCTTGCAAATTGCAGTAAAACATATTATGATATGGGTAGCTTACATAAGGAGATTTGAAAATATGATTACAAAGGAAGCTATGCAGGCGGCATTGGATGCCTACGATATCGAGGCGGCTTGCATTCAGGAAATGAAGGCGTTTGTGAACGAAGAGGCATTCTCCAAGGCAGTGGAACTGCTGATCGCCGCGCCCCGTATCGGTGCGGCAGGCTGCGGTCACTCCGGCATTATCTGCCAGCATTTTGCCCATCTGATGTGCTGCATCGAGCAGCCCGCCCGTTTCATCAGCCCCGCAGAGGCTGTCCACGGCGCGACCGGCTTTTTGCAGGCAGGGGATGTGATGATCTTTGCATCCCGCGGCGGTAAGACCAAGGAGCTTCTGCCTATTGTGGATATCTGCAAGGCAAAGGGCGTGTCCATTATTACGGTCACCGAAAATCTGGAATCCCCCCTGGCACAGGCGGCAGATGTGGTCCTGAAGCAGTATGTAAACCGGGAGACTGACAAGTGGAATGCCCAGGGTACCACCAGTACCACTGCCCTTTGTATGATCTTCCACGCACTGCAGGCGGCGATCATCGAGCAGACCGGCTATCAGGCAGAGCAGTTTGCCCTGATCCACCCCGGCGGAGCCGTAGGCGAGCGCCTGAACAATAAGGCACTGTAATTTGCATAAGACACACGGGAGCTGGCACGCCAGCTCCCGCTTTTTATCAATTCCTGTTTGACAAAAAAATATGTGCAGAATGATTTTTCCCGTTTTTTCACAGCCTCTTTTTGTTGGAAAGTGGACAAAGTAAGGTGAATATAGTTGCTGTGGAGGTGAGGCGTATGATCGCCGCCGCTTGGCTGATACTCAGCGGTTTTATGTACGCTCTGCAGCTGCAGACCGGAAGCTTTCCAAAGCCACTGACACCGGAGGAAGAACGGCATTATCTGGAGCTTTCCGCAAAAGGAGACCTGGAAGCGAGGAATATACTTATTGAGCGCAATTTGCGCCTGGTTGCCCACATAATGAAGAAGTATTATGCGCAGGTTTCCGATCAGGAGGACCTGATCTCCATTGGCACCATCGGACTGATCAAGGGCATTACCACCTTTGACCTGTCCAAGGGGGCAAAGCTGGCCACCTATGCCGCCCGCTGTGTGGAAAATGAAATTTTGATGCACTTTCGCAGTCAGAAAAAGAGCAGTCAGGATGTGTCCCTGTCAGATTATATTGAAACGGGAACGGATGGGGCGGCGCTTTCCTTGATGGATGTGGTCAGTCAGGATGAGGACCTGCTGGAGCAGGTCAGCAACCGGGAGCTGATCAAGCAGATGGCAAAAGCGGTGGATACGGTGCTGACGCCCCAGGAAAAGCAGGTGATCTGTATGCGCTACGGATTGCAGGGCTATGCGCCCAAGCGCCAGCGGGAGGTGGCGCAGGCCACCGGCATCAGCCGCAGCTATGTCTCCCGCATCGAAAAACGGGCACTGGAAAAGCTAAGAGCTGCTTTGGAATAAAAGGAAGGGGCTGTCTCATTCGCTTTGAGACAGCCCCAGTGTTTTGTATTTTTTGATTGACGGCATATATAACATCGGTTATAATATATATGATGATACTTGTTATACAACAAGGAGGCAAATTATGCAAAAACTTGTGAAACATATAAGAGATTATCTTGGTCTGAGTCAGGCGGACTTTGCCGAAAAGCTGGGCGTGAACTTCGCCACGGTGAACCGTTGGGAAAACGGCAGAGCCGTCCCCACTAAGCTTGCCCAGGCGAAGCTGTATGACTATTGCAAGGAGCACGATGTTCCCGTCTACCGGTTTGTGCTGGATAAAATTGCAAACGAGGTCGCAGAGGTAAAATTGGAGGACGGACGGATCCTTCTGTACCACGGCTCCAAGTCCGGCATTGTAGGAGATATTGCGCCCAAGAGCCGGGAGATGTGCGACTTCGGCAAGGGCTTCTATATGAGCACCGAGCCCGGTCAGCCCCTGACGCTGATCTGCGACTTTGAAAAGTCCAAGTTTTACATCGTGTCTATCGACGCAAAGGATCTTGATGCCGTGGAGATCAAAGCTGACCTGGATTGGGCAATGCTGGTTGCCTTCCATCGGGGCAGAATGGATAAAATCAAGGGTAGTGCCTTCTATGAGAAATACAGCCATATCGATGCCGGCAAGGATCTGGTCATCGGCAGCATCGCCAACGACAGAATGTTCTATGTGCTGGATAACTTCTTTATGGGCAACATTACAGATATGGCGCTGATCAACAGTCTGTCTGCTCTGAAGCTGGGCAAGCAGTATGTGGCGACCACCGAGAAGGCCTGCGCTGCTGTTCGCATCGAGCGGGAGATTCCTTTGTCGATGATGGAACGCCGTTTCCTGCAGGACGAAAGCGAAGCCAACCGCCAAAAGGGTATTGCCCTTGCCAACGACATTTGCAAGAACTACCGCCGTGAAGGAAACTTCTTTGATGAGATTTTGGATGAGGCGAAATGAGTATGGATGAACTTCAATTGAAACTGTGTGATATTCAGGGCAGATTGTTTGAACTGTCCGGCAAGAAGGGTTACGACAGTGCAACCTTTATCAAGGCCTTTATGACCGGTGAGGTCGCCAAGGGGCTGGATTCCAAGTTTAACCGTATGCAGTGGGCGGGGGAAGAATACCTCCTTGCTGAGCTTGCAGAGACTGCAGAGCTGACCCGGGGCGGCGATGTGTTCCACAAAGAGGCACTCTATTGGGCTGGCTACATCTACCGCTTCTGGCACTTTTCCACCGGCGAAGACAGCAAGGAGATCTATAAGCAAGCCTCTGCTGAAACTATGAACCGCAACTGGTTCATTTTCCACACCCTCGCCCCCGAAGCGGCAATTGAGGATCTGAAGGAAATCTACCGGCAGAGGAATGAAGGATAATGAGCATTATTTGATTTTGGAGGTGCAAATATGTCAGACAAGAATTGGCAATTTGAACTTGAAGAATATATAAAACAGGGTGAGCCCGGCAAGGTTGAGAAGAGCGAGGCGTGGCAGACTGCTATTGGCCTGCAGGCGGTTGATGGACTGAAAACCTCCGAGTACCTGTTGGATACTGCCAAGGAGCATATCGAAGGAATAATCACCATTGACGAGGCGCAGAAGCGTATTCAGAGCTACTACGAGCAGCGAACAGAGCGCACCGAGGTGGAGGACAACACCAAAGAGGCGGATATCGTTTCCGCGCGGATCGCAAAGCTGTTGGGCGAAAAGAGCTTTCAGTTTTCCCCGGCTGAATGGCTGACCATTCACCGCAGACTGTTCGCGGGCGTGTTCGACCACGCCGGACAGATCCGTCAGTACAACATCACGAAAAAGGAATGGGTGCTGAACGGTGACACGGTGATCTATGCGGATTTTACCAGCATCCGTGACACTTTGGATTACGACTTTGCCACCGAAAAGCAGTTTTCCTATGAGGGGCTGTCTGTGGAGGCGTCGGTCAGACATTTGGCAAAGTTTGCGTCGGATATCTGGCAGATCCACCCCTTCTGCGAGGGCAACACCCGGGCAACCGCTGTGTTTATGATCAAGTATCTGAAGACCTTCGGCTTCAAAGTGAACAACGACGCATTTGAGAAGAACTCCTGGTACTTCCGCAATGCCCTGGTCCGAGCCAACTACAACAACCTGCAGAAGGGTGTCCATTCCACAACAAAATTTTTGGAAATGTTCTTCGGCAATCTGCTGCTTGGCACCGATCACGAACTGAAAAACAGATTTATGCACGTTGACTATGTGGAGCCCGGCGATTCCCAAAGTGTCATCCTAAAAGCTCCAAAGTCTCAATTTGACACTTTGGAATGCTCTTTAGAGGAATTGGCCATTTTGGAACTGATCAAAAAGAACCCTATAGTCAAGCAACAGGAGCTGGCAGATACCACCGGCAAGTCCCTTAGCACCGTCAAGCGGCTGATGAAATCCTTGCAGGATAAGAACTATATCCGCCGAGAAAGCGGCAAACGCTACGGCAAATGGGAATTGTTGATTTGACTATACTTGCACTATACGCATAACGATGAGCCGCAGCTTTAAGACGAAGCTGTGGCTCAAACTTTGGTTGATGGATATAGGTGGATTTGTTACTTAATTGTTGACATTTCTACCCATAAATGATATCATTATATCAAGATATAATGATATCATTTGGAGGTGAAGCGAGCGATGCGAAAAGCGGAGAGCAAGTCGGATCGAGATAAGCAAGTGCAAGTGCGATTGCCAAAAACGTTACATAAACAATTAAAACTAGCTCTACTTCAAGAGGATAGCTCACTTGCCGACTTCTTCAATGAAGCGGCTCATGCATACTTGAATAACCCCGAGAAATACAGAAAAACAGTAGGAAGTATAAACGGGAGAAAGAACACAGGTTGATATTGAAGATGAGCAGGAACTGGTATATTCAACTGAAAAATTTGGCAGGATAAAAACTGCCTGCTGCGAAAGTGACAAACAGTTTGCGTATACCGGGAAATTGATTTTATGTTACTCATTTCGATATCAAGAAACGGTTGTTATGTAAATAATGACTTACTAAAGATAAAAGGAGGATGTTGTAATGGCGCTTGTGCGAGTTTTGACTGAAGATGAGGTGCGGGACGGCTATACCGATGGAGCCGGCTTTCATAAAGGAGCTAAACAAATTCTTGAATTCGATAAAGCTGAAATGAAAGTGCAACAGGGAACAGGACAGTTGAAGACTTTTAAGCAATTGGGATTTTCCGGCAAGGGAAGTAATCATAAACCTGATGGATGGTATCTGCCCGATGATTGCAGTAAGGTTGCGATTATTCTTGAAACAAAAGCTTCTGATAAAGATATCAGCAACAAAGCAATCATTAAAGAATTGTTGGAAAACGTTAAGATTGCCGGCGGTAAATACTCCAGAGTAATAGGAATTCTATATAACGGCATTGAAACAAAGGTTTTTCTGAATGAAAAGGAAAAAACTGATGGGACCAAAAGCCTTGAATCTAAAGAGTACTATATTGATCTGTTTGATGACTTTGAAATAGATACAAAAGAAATCTATCTGACCACTATGAAGATCAATAACTTGCTACATTATAAGTTTGGAGTAAATGACTATTATGATAGGATGGTGTTTACTGCTTGCGCATTAGTTGCAAAGCGATATGGGGCACCGTTAACTAAGGGGATGTCGTATTCACTTTTTCATTATACAATCCTCGACACTTTATCAAAATCGTTAGATGAAGCAAAAAAGCAAAACGAAAAACTCGAAATACTGCTTGAAACATATTCAAAAGTACAGATGAACATTACGGATAATCAAGCGGCGATAGATGAGTTTATTGCAAATGTTGAAGTGATTTCAGAACTGATTAATTCCAGAAATTGGAATGGCGAAGATGTTATGGCAATCTTTTTTAACGAGTTTAATCGTTATAAAGGGAAGTCAGAAAATGGGCAAGTATTTACACCGTATCATATTACATCGCTTATGTATCGGCTTATAAATGTTGATTATAAACATGATAAAATACTTGATGCAGCTTGTGGAAGTGGAGCGTTTTTAACGAAATCCATGTCAAATATGATAAAACAAGCTGGTGGTCCGACAACAAAAAAAGCGAAAGAAATAATGTCTTCGCAGTTGTATGGAATAGAGATCGATAAACGAGTTTTTTCGTTAGCATGTGCAAATATGCTGATTCACAAAGATGGAAAAACGAATCTGGAGCAGATGGATTCAACATCACAAGAGGCTTGCGATTGGATTAAAAGTAAAAAAATAACAAAAGTGTTGATGAACCCTCCTTATGAGAGGAAATGTCATCCGGAAATAATCGTTAAAAATGTTTTAGATAATATCGAACCTCATTCTATTGCGGCGTTTCTTCTACCAGATAAGAAACTCGAAAAGATATCTCGGAAAGCTGTCATGGGGATACTAAGTAAGCATAAACTCTTGAAGATTATTAAACTCCCCGAAAAAACTTTTGACGAGGGAATAACCACTTCCATATTTATCTTTGAGAGTGGTGTCGCTCAAAATGACGATGAGATATTTACATGTTATATCAAAGAAGATGGCCTTGAAAGAGTAAAAAACCAAGGACGTCAAGATATAAAGCATCGCTGGAATGCAATTGAGAACAGATGGGTGGATATTATCAAAAAGCAAAGCGGCGATGATAGTATAAAGTGGATAAGACCAAAAGATTGTTTGAGTTATCAAAAAGATGAGATTCCTTTTGAGGTAAATGAGGAAGACTTTATTAAGACTATGTTGGATTATCTAATGTTCAAAGAGGAAATTGATGTGAAAGCGCTAAAGGAAAGCATAGCAAATAAAGTAATCTATTTAAGTAACTTGTCAGCGAAACATGACGAAAACAGAATCGCGATAAACATCGAAAGGGGTGAAACTAATGAATAAGGTTAATATTGCGGACTGGAAAGAATTTCAGATTTCTCGATTATTCAAAATTAGTTCACCTGCATCTCGAAGCATAAAGACATACAACGACGGCGATGTTCCTTACGTTTCTTCGGGAAGTGTTAATAATGGAATTGTATCTTATCTTGAACCCAATAAAAATGAAGACCTTGAAAAAGGAAATTGCATTACAGTTAGTCCTCTTGACGGCTCATCGTTTTATCAAGAAGATGATTTTCTTGGTCGTGGAGGTGCCGGATCAGCTATCTCCTTGCTATATAATGACAATCTCACAAGGTACAATGCGTTATTTATTTGTACGGTAATTAAAATTATGGCGCAAAAATTTGATTATAGTGATGCATTGACAAGCGATAACTTAAAGACGTTGAGAGTAAGTTTGCCAGTGCAAAAAGACAAGAACGGTGCGTTTATAATTGATGCCAATAAAAAATATGCAGATGAGGGTTTTATTCCCGATTGGAATTACATGGGGGCATATATGGAAACAATTGA
This sequence comes from Faecousia sp., assembly GCA_045587925.1. Classification (GTDB taxonomy): domain Bacteria; phylum Bacillota; class Clostridia; order Oscillospirales; family Oscillospiraceae; genus Faecousia. The sequence goes on along the minus strand of JAZNDF010000006.1, from coordinate 12,105 downwards.
GGAAAAGGCACAGAGCCGCATAGATATTTTGAACAAACTGTGATTTTTAGACGGCACTTAATAGATAGACCTCATGAAAGTAAAGTGAGTCTAAGTAAGCGATGGTATATTCCCAATGCAGTTGTACAAATAAGTAACAACCGAAAAAACAAGGCTCAGCTGGTCGGTGGACCAGCTGAGCCTTAATTGTTTATTCCGGGTAGAATTGTGCTTTTGCGGCATCGAGGTCTGCAAAGGCTTTTTCGAAGAAGGGTTTATTTTCCGGGAGGGTATCCTTCCAGGGGGCGACGATGTGACCGAGGATATTTTCATCGGGCGCGTCCATATGGAACTCCATCAAATTATAAGTATTATTGGGGCGGGAGGGCCAGCTGGTGGGCAGGTAATGCTGTCCTGCCTCGCAGTAGGAGATGCCCTGCTCCCGGAAGTTTTTCAGACGGGGCAGGTCCTCGATGACCTTCAAATTCAGGTGGGCAAAATGCTCAGGCCAGGGGAAGTCCTCCATTTTGGTAAAGCCCTCCGGCTTCAGGCTCCAATAGTACCAGGGGCACAGAAGCACTTCGTTGATATCGAACCGCTTTTGATATTCCTCCGGGTTCAGGAAGGCGGCATCGTACCAGATGGCGGGCTTTGCGCCGGTATCGGTAACGCAGTCGCACAGGTAGCGCAGGTCGTGCCAGTAAAGCTCTCCGTGGCGGCAGATGGCATATTCCCGTTCCTTGGCGCGGCTGATGTCCTCTTCGTCCATACCGATGTGGATATAGGCAGGGTGGTCAAATACTTCGTAAACCTCCCGGATCAGATCGGCGCAGACCTGATAATAGATATCCGAAGAGATCATTCTGGCGTACCGGCCCAGCCAGTTGCAGTGCTGGGCGGAGAAATTCAGCTTGGGGATCAGGGTGATGCCCTTTTCCCGGCAGCGGGCGATCTCTTTACGCACCCGGCCGTGGGTCCAGGCGCCTTCCATACTGATCTCCGGATGGGAGTGATATACGATGCCGTCGCCCACATCCAGAAGGATATGGTTGATGCCGTGCTTGGGAGCCTCCTCCAGGATCCAGCTCCACATATCCTCGTCAAAGAAACGCATTACGGGGGTGTACTTGCTCCAAAGGTTGGTGGAAAGCTGTACCAGCAGTGTCCACATTTTTTTGCTTGACATAATAAACTCCTTATTACATCTTCTCCGGTGCGGAGAAGCCCAGCAGGTCGATGCACCGCTCCAGAACGCCCTTTGCCAGTGCGATCAGGGAGATGTAGCCGGCCTGCAATTGCTTGTTTTCCTCGGATAAAATTCTGGTTTCGTGGTAGAATTTGTTGACTGCGCCTGCCAGCTCGTAAATGTAAGCACAGATCAGGTTGGGTGCGGAGGAACGCAGTGCGGTTTCCAGGGCGGGAACCAGCTTTGTGACGGAGAGCATCAGGTCCTTGGCATATTCGTTGGCAGGGGCCTGAATGGGAAGCTGCTCCCAGGCACCGTAGCGGGCCAAAATGGACTTGATCCGCACGATGGTGTAGAGAATATAGGGTCCGGTATTGCCTTCGAAGGCGGCAAAACGGTCCATATCGAACACATAGTCCTTGGTGGGCTGGTTGGAAAGGTCGCCGTATTTCAGTGCCGCCATTGCAATTTTCTGGGTGGTTTCCTCCACCTCGTCTTCTGCAACGATCTTGTTTTCTACCACCTTTGCCCGAACGAAATCGGTCATCTCGGCGATCAGGCGCTCCAGGCGCATCACACCGCCCTCGCGGGTCTTGAAGGGCTTGCCGTCGGCACCGTTCATTGTGCCGAAGCCCAGATGCTCCAGCGCACAGCCTTCCGGCACGATGCCGCTTTTCTTGGCGGCACGGAAGATCTGCTCAAAGTGCAGAGCCTGGCGCTTGTCGGTGATGTAGAACATTTTATCGGGGGTAAAGTCCTGCATCCGCTGGACCATAGTGGCCAGGTCGGTGGTGGCGTAAATGGCAGAGCCGTCGCTTTTCACCAGAATACAGGGGGGAACTTCCTTTTTGTCGTTCTCCTCCGCCACGGGAATGACCCAGGCGCCCTCGGAGGGGACTGCCAGACCTTTGGCCTTCAGATCCTCGATCATAGGGGGAATGTAGGGATCGGCGTCGCTTTCTCCCAGCCAGGACTCAAAATGCACATCCAGATGGTCGTAGATCTTTCGCATATCCGCAAGGGACACATTCATAATGTGCTTCCACAATGCCCGATAGCCCCGGCGACCGGTCTGCAATTCATAAGTGGCGGTGTGCGCTTTTTCGCCGAAAGCCTCGTCCTCTTTCTTTTTCGCGGCGGCGGCAGGGTAGATCTCCTCCAGCTGGGAAATGGTAAAGGGCGGCTCCGCGGGATATTCGCCGGTGTAGTTTTCATCAAAGTAGCACAGCTCCGGCTGGCGCTCCTGCAGCTCGGCAATGATCAGACCCATTTGCAGACCCCAGTCGCCCAGGTGAATGTCGCCGATGGTGTGGTAGCCGAAGAATTTATACAGCCGCTTCAGGCTTTCGCCGATAATGGCAGAGCGCAGGTGACCGATGTGCAGGGGCTTTGCCACATTGGGTCCACCATAGTCTACCACCACAGTCTTGCCGGCACCGAATTTTTCCGCGCCGAAGTCCGGGGTGTTGCGCATTTCCTCCAGATAATTCTGCAGGAAGGCGTCGCTCAGGTTCAAGTTGATAAAGCCGGGCATCACTGCCTCGCACATTGAAAAGTCAGCGCCCTGCAGCTTTTCGGCAACGGCATTGGCGATCTGGATGGGGGCGCACTTATATGCTTTTGCGGCGGCCAGCGCACCATTGCACTGGTACTGGCACAGGTCCGGACGGTTGGAAACCGTTACCCGTCCGTAGGAAGCATCGTAGCCCGCATCGGCAAAGGCTTTCTGCATTTTCGCAGAAATAATATCCAGGATTTTTTCCATTTTCAAATCTCCTTATATGGAATGTAGGGGCGGATATTATCCGCCCGCGCTCGCTCAGGATGACGCAGGAGGGGAGGTTATTGCTGCTTGTTCTCTGCCAGCCAGGCAAGGTAATCGTCGTAGGTGCCGTAGCGGTCAACGATGGTGCCGTCCGGCTGGAAGGCGATCACCCGGTTACAGGTGGAGGTGAGCATTTCGTGGTCGTGAGAGGCGAGGAGCACAACGCCGTTAAAGGCCTCCAGACCCTTGTTCACTGCCTGAATGGACTCCATATCCAGGTGGTTGGTGGGCTGGTCCAGCAGTACCACATTGGCACCGCTGAGCATCATTTTACTGAGCATACACCGGACCTTTTCACCGCCGGAGAGCACATTGACCTGCTTGAACACATCTTCGTTGCTAAAGAGCATACGGCCCAGGAAGCCGCGCAGATACACATCGTCCTTCTTCACAGAGTACTGGCGCAGCCAGTCCACCAGCTCCATTTTGTTGCCGTCGAAATATTCGGAATTGTCCTTGGGCAGATAACTGCGAATGGTGGAGATGCCCCACTTTACAGAGCCCTCGTCCGGCTCCAATTCGCCCATCAGGATCTGGAACAGGGCAGTCTGTGCCAGCTCGTTTTCACCCACAAAGGCGATCTTGTCGTTTTTGCCCACGGAGAAGTAAACCTTGTCCAGAAGCTTGACGCCGTCTACCGTGACGGAAACATCGTTGACAGTCAGGATGTCCTTGCCCAGCTCCCGTTCCGGCATAAAGCCTACAAAGGGATAGCGACGGGTAGAGCAGGGCATTTCCTCGACAGTGAGCTTGTCCAACAGCTTACGGCGGGCGGTAGCCTGCTTTGCCTTGGACTTATTGGCGGAGAACCGTTGGATAAACAGCTGCAGTTCTTCGATCTTCTCCTGATTTTTCTTGTTCTTGTTGCGGATCATAGCCTGCACCATCTGGGAAGACTCATACCAGAAGTCGTAGTTGCCCACATACATCTTGATCTTGCCGTAGTCGATATCAACGGTGTGGGTGCAGACGGTGTTGAGGAAGTGACGGTCGTGGGAAACGGCGATCACCATTCCGGGGAAGTCCAGTAGGAAATCCTCCAGCCAGTTGATGGCTTCAATGTCCAAGTTGTTGGTAGGCTCGTCCAGCATAACGATATCGGGATTGCCGAACAGTGCCTGGGCAAGCAGGACCTTCACCTTCAAACGGGGGTCGACCGTGCTCATAACATCGTAATGCAGCTCTGTGCCGATGCCCAGACCCTGCAGCAGACGGGAGGCATCGCTTTCTGCTTCCCAGCCGCCCAGCTCTGCAAATTCTGCCTCCAGCTCAGAGGCACGGATGCCGTCTTCATCGGAAAAATCCGGCTTTTCGTAGATGGCATCCTTTTCCTTCATAATGTCATACAGGTGGCTGTTGCCCATAATGACGGTGTCCATAACGGTGTGCTCGTCATAAGCATTCTGGTTCTGCTTCAAAACGGATACCCGCTTGTCCGGATCGATGGAAATATTACCGGAGGTGGACTCCAGCTCGCCGGTGAGCAAACGCAGGAAGGTGGACTTGCCCGCACCGTTTGCACCGATGATGCCGTAGCAGTTGCCGGGCAAAAACTGCAGGTCCACATGCTGGAACAGCCACTGGCCGCCAAATTGCATACCTAAATTACTAACTGTGATCATTTCATACTCCTTTAATACCACTGGTGGGCATAATCATACATTATAATAATATCATAAAATTATAAATAATCAAAGAACTTTTTTATGAGGGGTTGCAATTTTTGAAAAGTGCGGTATAATATTAGCACTCAGACAAAAAGAGTGCTAAAGAAAGGAAGCATATACTATGGCAAAAAAACAATTTAAGGCGGAGTCCAAGCGGCTTTTGGACCTGATGATCAATTCTATCTATACCCATCAGGAAATTTTCCTCCGGGAGATCATTTCCAATGCCTCCGATGCCATCGACAAGCTGGCATATACCGCGCTGACCGATGACAAGGTGGGCATTTCCCGGGATCAGTTTGCAATTACCATTACCCGCAACAAGGATGCCGGCACCTTGACTGTGTCCGACAACGGCATTGGTATGAGCAAGGAGGAGATGGAAGAAAACCTGGGCACCATCTGTAAGTCCGGTTCTCTGGGCTTTAAGCAGGCTATGGAGAAAAATGAGGATATTGACATTATCGGTCAGTTTGGCGTGGGCTTCTACGCCGCCTTTATGGTGGCCTCCAATGTGACTGTGATCTCCAAAAAGTACGGCGAGGACACCGCCTGGAAGTGGATCTCCAACGGCGCTGACGGCTACACGATCACCGAAGCCCAGCGGGAAAACCCCGGCACGGACATCATTATGACATTGAAGGCGGATACCGAGGAGGAGAAGTACTCCCGCTTCCTGGAGGAGTATGAGATCCGCAGTCTTGTGAAGAAGTATTCCGATTATATCCGCTATCCCATCCGTATGGAGGTGAGCAAGTCCCGCGTGAAGGAGGATGCTCCCGAAGACAAGCCGGAGTATGAAAGCTATCAGGAGGAGGACACCCTTAATTCGATGATCCCCATCTGGCAGCGGGCAAAAAAGGATGTGACCGAAGAGGAATATAACCAATTCTATCGGGAGAAGTTCTACGATTTCAATGCGCCCTTGCGGGTGATCCACAGCAGTGCAGAAGGCACTGTCAGCTTCAAGGCCCTTTTGTTCATTCCCCAAAAGGCACCCTATGACTTCTACACCAAGGACTTCAAGCGGGGCCTGCAGCTGTATTCCTCCGGCGTGATGATTATGGAAAACTGCGAGGATCTTCTGCCGGAGCACTTCCGTTTCGTCCGGGGCGTGGTGGACAGTCAGGATCTTTCCCTGAACATCAGCCGGGAAATGCTTCAGCACAACCGCCAGCTGACCCTGATCGCCCGCAACATTGAAAAGAAGATCAAAAGCGAACTGACTGCGATGCTGGAAAACGAGCGGGAGAAGTACGAAAGCTTCTACGGTGTGTTTGGCCGCCAGCTGAAATACGGTACGGTTGCCGATTACGGCGCCCACAAGGATGCGACCAGAGACCTTCTTCTGTTCTACAGCCACAAGCAGGAAAAGCTGATCTCCCTGAAGGAATATGTGGAGGCAATGGCAGAGGGCCAGGAAAAGATCTACTATATGCCCGGTGAAAATAAGGACCGGCTGGGAAGACTGCCCCAGGTAAAGGCGCTGGAGGAGAAGGGCTACGATGTGCTCCTGTTTACCGACGAGGTGGACGAGTTTGTGCCCCAGACCCTGATGACCTACGACGAAAAGCAGTTTTGCAATGCAGCTGCCGAGGATCTGGGACTGCAGTCCGAAGACGAAAAGAAGGCTATGGACGAAAAGGCAGAGGAAATGAAGGATTTTCTTGCCTTTGTAAAGGATACATTGGGCGATCCGATCAAGGAAGTGAAGCTGTCCGGCAATCTGGCAGATGCGCCCGCTTGCCTGACCCCTGCTTCCGGTGTCAGCTTTGAAATGGAGAAGTATATGCGCCGGGTCAATCCCGATGCAGACTTCCCCTCGGAGCGGATACTGGAGCTCAATCCGGAGCATCCTGCGGTGCAGGCAATGCAGAAGGCACTGCTGTCCGATACCCAGAAGGCAAGGGACTACGCGGCGATCCTGTGCGCCCAGGCGACCCTGATGGCAGAGCTGCCCCTGGAAGACCCCCTGGCTTATACAGCACTGGTATGTAAATTGATGGAGTAACCAAAAGCGCGTTGCCCAGCCGCAACGCGCTTTTCCTATCGGTAAATTCCTGTTTGACAATGCCTTCCCCCGGGGGAAGCGATTAGGCGGTGCAAGGTTTCCAACCGCCCGATAAACAGGAATTTGTGCACTTGTGTTTTTGCGCAGGAAATGGTATGATATGTCTGCAAAATGAGGAGGCGGAAATATGAAGCGATTGATTTCATTACTGTTGGTGCTGGTGTGCAGCATCACATTGCTTGCCGGCTGTGGGGACAGCGGTGAGGAAAATGCAGGCGTGGACGGCTATATCACCCCGGATCTGGACGGCACACAGCTGAAGTTGTATATGGCGATGAATTCGTCCATTGACCCGGAAAATACCTATGTGGATACCATCGTGGAGCAGCACCTGAATATGGACCTGCAGTACATAGAAGCGGACGGTCTTGCCGCTACGATCAAGGCACTGGACGCACAGCAGGAGGTGCCGGACCTGATCTGGGTCAGCGGCTATAGCCATAAGGGCTGGGGCGTCTTCGGAGACAAGTACGAGCTGTGCATCAACATTTATGATGTTCTGGAGGATATGCCCAACCTGAAGGCTTTCCTGGAAGACCCGGCAAATGAAGAGCTGGTGCGCAAGTATACCTATAAAGAAGGGGTTATGTATGCAGTGCCCACGGTGAAAACAGGCTCTGCTGAGATCTATGCCTATTTGTACCGGCAGGATGTTTTTCAGAAGCACGGTCTGTCCTTCCCCACCAATCAGGAGGAGTTTGTGGCAGTGCTCCGGAAGCTGAAGGAGCTGTATCCCGATTCTGAGCCGTTTGTTATGCGGTCTATGAAGAAAAACATCCAGGCGGCACAGAACTACGGACACCTGTGGGGCGCATCCCATCTGTCCCAGAGCAGCAGCGGTGTGGCATTTACACTGGATGCGAACGGCAATTACTATCTGGCACCGGTAAGCCCGGCCTATAAGGAGCTGGCACAGTTCTGGAAGGAGCTGATGGATGAAGGCCTGATGAGCAAAATGAGTATGACCCTGGATACCGATGGCTGGTACACGATGTTCCGTGAGGACAGAGCCTTTATCACCTATGACAAGATAGACCGCCTGCCGCTGATGAATGCATACGGACAGACGGACGATCCGGAATTTCAGGCGGTGGCGGGTGCGCCCTTTAATATGGGCAGCTATGCCGAAACCACGGATGTGGTGTCCACCTCCTTCGCCCAGAGCGTTTCCACCACTGCCTTTATGATCGGCTACGGAGAAAATGCGGGAAAAGCCATTGCCTATATTGACTGGCTCTATTCTCCGGAGGGTCAGGAAATGACCAGCTGGGGCAAGGAAGGCGAGAGCTATGAGGTGGCAGAGGATGGCACCAAATCCTTTAAGGAGGGCTTTTTGGACTCCGCAGGCGGATGGTCTGAGACAGGCTTTGGCGTGTCGGCATTTTATGGCATTTTCGATTTTGAAGCATATAAGGCGGCCTGTGAGCCGTATATGCTGGAGGCCTTGTCCGTTGCAGAGCCCTTTGTGGGAAAATCGCCCCACCAGCCGGTTCTGACCTTTACCGAGGAAGAAGACCTTATGTACATTACATACGCGGCAGGTATGTATAACTATGCTTGCGCGGAATGGTATAAATTTGTAGGCGGTGAACGGGATTTTGACCAGTGGGATCAGGTCCTGGAGAGACTGAAAAAGCATTATGGCTACGACATTTTGCTGGAGATCCACCAGGATGCCTATGAACGGATAAAAGAAAATTAAAGCCGCAGGCGGTGCTTCTGTTTTAGGAAAAGGAAGGTAAAAATATGAAAAAGAGAATTTTTAGTTTGTTGTTGGCGGTTTTATGCTGTGCCGCATTGCTTGCCGGCTGCGGTCAGTCAGCAGAAGAAACAAAGCCAGCTGAAAATCAGCAGACGGTGGTTGGCTATGTGGCCCCGGATCTGAGCGGCGTGAAGATCACCCAGTATATGCCCGCAAATACCGATTACGATCCGGAAAAGACCTGGCTGAACACAGCGGTGGAGGACTATCTGGGTATGGACCTGGAGATCGTCGAGGCAGATAAGCTGAGCACATTGCTCAGGGATATGGTGGCACAGTGGAATTTGCCGGATATGATCTGGACCAACGGCTATTCCCATTCCTCTCTGGGTACTTACGGTGAGCAGGGCGCATTTATCAATATTCTGAAATATCTGGAGGCAATGCCCAATGTGAAGGCATACCTGGAGGACCCTGCCAACGCCAAAACTGTGGAAGCCTATACCTATAAGGAAGGGGAGATGTATGCCATTCCCGTGAAGCAGACCGGCTCTGCGGCAGTTTACACCTTCCTGTACCGCAAGGATATTTTTGAAAAGCACGATCTGTCCTTCCCCACCGATCAGGAGGAATTTGTGGCAGTGCTCCGGAAGCTGAAGGAGCTGTATCCCGATTCTGAGCCCTTTGTTCTGCGGAATATGCAGAAGAACATTCAGGCGGCGCAGGTGATGGGGCATCTTTGGGGTGCGTCTCATATCGTTCCGGGCAACAATCTGTTCACCCTGGGGGAGGACGGCACCTATTATCTGGCACCCATCAGCAATGCCTATAAGGAAATGGGCGAGTTTTTCTACGACCTGATCGGCGAGGGACTGATGAACAAGGACAGCCTGGGCATCGACACAGCCGGCTGGCAGAAGTCCTTTTATACCGATAAATCCTTTATCACCTACGACAAGGTGGACCGGCTTCCTGTTCTCAATGAAGCCGGACAGGAAAGCAATCCTGACTTTTTGATGACAGCCGGCGAGCCCTTCAATATGGGCTCCTATGCCGAAACGACCGACGAGGTCTCCACTTCCTTTGCCGGCGGCGTCAGTGCCTATGCCTATATGATCGGCGACAGTGGAAATCTTGACAATGTACTGCAGTATGTGGACTGGCTCTATTCCGAAGAAGGTCAGGTAATGACCAACTGGGGCGTGGAGGGTGAGTCTTACATCATCGATGCCCAGGGTAACAAGGCCTATGCAGAAGGCTTTGTGGAAGACCAGGGCGGCTGGAACAACACAGGCCTTTGCAAGCCGGCAAACAGCGGCATTGTGGATTTTGAAGCCTATAAAGCCTCCTGCGATGCAGATATGGCACGGTCTTTGGAGATCGGTCAGAAGTATGCCGGAAAATCGGCAGAGCAGGTGGCACTGCCCTTTACCGAGGATGAACAGCTTTTGATGAAAACCTATGCATCCGGCTTCTATCAGCGCATCTGTTCCCAGTGGCTCAAGTTTGTGCAGGGACAGCAGTCCTTTGACCAGTGGGATGAGGTGTTCCGGGAAATGAAAGAGATCTATATGCACGATGCCCTCCAAAAGGCCCATCAGGATGCCTACGAGCGCCTGCAGCAAGAAAAATAAAAAAATTGTATAAATGTGCCAGTTTTTTGTTTTTATGTCTTTTTCTGCAAAAATCATTGACAAATAGTTGAAAAAATGCCCAAAAACGGGACGGAAACACAGCGCGGATTGGACGAAACGACGAAAAATCAGTTGCATTTCTCTTGGATTTGTGCTAATATGTAGCTATGGTAAGAAAAACTACCAATAAATTTTAAGAAATGAGGCGAAATGTATGTTAAAGAAAATGTTAGCTCTGCTTTTGGCGATGGTGATGTGCTTTGCACTGTTTGCCGGTTGTAGCGGTGACGATGCTGAAGACACCACTGCAGCTCCCGAAACCACTGCAGCTCCCAAGGAAACAGAAGAGGCTACCGAACCTCCGTACGAAACACCGGATATGACCGGCGTTAAGATCACCCAGTATGCACCCCAGAATTCTGACGGTGACTACGAAGGCTCCTATGTGAACACCATCGTGGAAGCCAAGCTGGGCGCAGATATTGAGATCATCGAGCTGGACGAAATGGAAACCAACATTAAGACGATGCTCGCTGAGAAGAAGCCCCCGGAACTGATGTACATCAACAACTACACCCACACCAACTGGGTACAGTACGCTCTGGACGGCGCTTACATCAATGTTATGGATTACATCGACCAGATGCCCAACCTGAAGGCATATCTGGAAAATCCCGATAATGCGGCACATGTGGCTAAGTTTATGTATTCCGACACTGAGATGTACGCAGTACCCATCAGCGGTGAGGGCGACTCCACTGCCCGTGCATTCCTGTACCGGAAGGACATCTTTGAAAAGAACAACATTGAGATCCCTACCAATCAGGAAGAATTCATTGCCTGCCTGCGTAAGCTGAAGGAGATCTATCCCGATTCTATGCCCTTCGTTATGCGCAGCCTGAACGGCAGCAACATCCAGGGCGCACAGGCGCTGGGCCATCTGTTCGGTGATTCTCATGTGAACCGCGGCCTGTACGGCACCTTCCTGGTTCTGGATGCTGACGGCAACTACCATATGGCACAGACCAGCCAGGCTTACAAGGAAATCGCTGAGTTCATCGTTGAACTGACCGACGAGGGCCTGATGCACGCTTCCTCTATGACCATTGATACTGCCGGCTGGCAGGAGGCTCTGGCAAGCGACACCTCCTTCATTACTTACGATAAGATCGACCGTATTCCTCAGCTGACCACTCAGGGTCAGGGTCTGAACCCCGAATACCAGATCGCTGCATTTGCTCCCTTCAATCTGGGCTCCAATGCTGACAACCCCGTTGTTTCCACCGGCTTTGCTGCATCTGCTACCAGCTATGCATATATGATCGGTGAGACCGACAATGTGGAAAATGTTATTAAGTATGTTGACTGGCTGTACTCCGAAGAGGCTATTATGATGACCAACTGGGGCATCGAAGGCGAGAGCTACGAGGTTCTGGAAGACGGTACCCGTACCTACAAGGAAGGCTTCCTGGATTCCAAGGGCGGCACTCTGGCAAAGGCAGGTCTCCGTATGGCTGGTCTTTGCGGATACTACCTCTTCGACAACTTCCTGGATATCTGCGACGAAGAGATGGCAAAGGGTCTGGAAATGGCTCAGGAGTATACCGGCAAGACTGCAAAGCAGTATGCTCTGCTGTACAACGAAGAAGAGCAGATGGTATGGGATATGTACGCAGAATCCCTGTACAGTGCTGCACAGGCCGAATGGTCCAAGTACGCACTGGGCCAGAAGGACTTCGCTGAGTGGGATAACTTCCAGAAGATGCTGGAGGAGGACTACTACTACAACGAAGTGAAGGCAATTCACGACTCTGCACTGGCACGCCTGCTGGAAGAGTAATTCTTGATCATAAAAAGCACCTGGGAAACCAGGTGCTTTTTTTGACCTCTGCCAGACGGTCAAATTCCTGTTTATCGGGCAGTTTTGATTTATGCAGGGGCTACCAACAATCCCTTCTCCCGGGGAGAAGGTGCCCCGAAGGGGCGGATGAGGAATGCGGGCGGTAGGCTCACATTTACTGCATAGTTGCAGGCTTTTTCC
>JAZNDF010000005.1:0-14157 GCA_045587925.1 Faecousia sp. | reverse complement strand
TTCTCTTACTCCCAGCGGGGTTGCAGTTCTGCTGGAACACCGTTCCCTTTTGGAAGAACTGGGCTTTGAAATCGATGAATTTGGAGAAAACACTCTTTTACTGCGGCAAATTCCGATGGATCTGTCACCGGAAGACGGTGCGGATGCTTTGGAAACACTGGCATCGGACCTGCAAAACGGACGCCGCGCGGACAAAAATTCCGTGCGGGATGAGCTGCTCCATACTGTCGCCTGTAAGGCCGCTATTAAGGCCGGCTGGCACACCAGCGAAGCAGAGCTTCTGGCGATGGCAAAACAGGTTATGGAAACGCCGGAGCTGAAGCATTGCCCCCACGGCAGACCCATTTGCATTTCTCTTAGCAAAAAGCAGCTGGAAAAGCAATTTAAGCGCACATAATTTTCTGTAAGGAGGCGAACGCCTGTGGATAACATTATTTGCATAGCCGGGCCTACCGCCTCCGGTAAAACGGCTTTGGCGGTAGAGCTTGCCAAGGTCACACAGGGCGAAGTGGTATCCTGCGATTCTATGCAGGTCTATCGCTATATGGATATTGGCACTGCCAAGCCTACCTGCGAAGAAATGCAGGGCATTCCCCATCATATGCTTTCCGTTGCAGAGCCGGACGAGGATTTTTCCGTAAGCCGATACTGCGAAATGGCATCACCCATCGTTGACGACATTCTGCGTCGGGGAAAAACCGCCATTATTGCAGGAGGCACAGGGCTTTATATGGATGCCCTCATTCGCGGAAACAGCTTTGCCCCCTTCCCTTCCACAGGTATGCGCCAAAAGCTGGAGGAACAGGCAGACCGGGAGGGTATGGAAGCTATGCTTACCCTTTTGCAGAGCATCGACCCTGAGTCTGCCGCCCGTCTGCACCTTGCTGACCGCAAGCGGATACTCCGGGCGCTGGAGGTGTATTATGAGACCGGCGAAACCATTACTGCCCACAACCGCAGGACCCAGCTGATCCCGCCCAGATATGACCCTGTTTGGTTTGCTCTGGAGGATGAAGACCGTCAGGATCTGTATGACCGGATCGACCGCAGAGTGGATGTTATGCTGCAGATGGGTCTGATAGATGAGATCCAGTCCCTTCTTGCGCGGGGGATCTGTAAAAACACAACAGCGATGCAGGCCATTGGCTACAAGGAATTTATCAGCGCACTGGAAGGCAACACCACAGTAGAAGACGCCGCCGACCAGGTTCGTCAGGCTTCCAGAAATTACGCCAAGCGGCAGCTGACCTGGTTTCGCAGGAACAAAGCCATCCATTGGCTCCGTCGCCAAAAGGGTGAAAAAACCGGTGAAATTCTTGCAAAAGCGCGACAGGTTCTGGCAAATTGCGACAATGAAATATGATAAGATGTAGGTATCCCGAAGAAAGAAGGAATACATATGTCTGAATCAATCAATTTACAGGATGCCATTTTGAATGAAGTACGGAAGGACAAGGTCCCGGTTACCCTATTTCTGATGAACGGCTTCCAGCTCCGGGGGACCATCACAGGCTTCGACAGCTTTGTTGTGGTTCTGGTAACCGATGGCAAACAGCAGATGATCTACAAGCACGCCATCTCCACCCTTGCCCCCATACGGCCTCTGAAAGCCGCAGTAACCACTGCATAGCAAAGAAGGCGACGGAGCATCTGCTTCGCCGCCTTCTTCCTTTTATGTAAAATATAAAGAGAGGTACACTATGTCAATTGCAGAAAATATAGCCCGTATTCGGGAAGAAATGAACGCGGCCGCCATTGCCGCCGGGCGCAAGCCGGAGGACATCCTCCTTTGTGCCGCTACGAAAATGAATGATGCGGAAAATGTTCGCCAGGCCATTGCCGCCGGCGTGGATTGCTGTGGCGAAAACCGGGTGCAGGAGCTCACCGCAAAGCTTGCGGAGGATGCCTACCGGGGCGCGCCGGTGCATTTTATCGGTCATCTGCAAACCAACAAGGTCAAGCAGGTTGTAGGTAAAGTTGATTTAATTCAGAGTGTGGACTCTGTGCGCTTACTGGAGGCAATTCAAAAAGAAGCCCTCCGTCAGAATATCTGTCAGGATGTTCTGTTGGAGATCAACATTGGTGAGGAGGCCAGCAAGTCCGGTTTCCGGAAGGAGGACTTGCCGCAGACCCTGGAGAAAATGGCGGATTTTCCCAATGTACGGGTCCGCGGATTGATGGCGATCCCCCCGATTTGCGAAAATTTTACAAAAAATCGCAAATTTTTTCAAGAAATGTGCAACCTGACTGTTGACATAACAGCAAAAAAATACGATAATGTATGGGTAGATATATTGTCTATGGGTATGTCCGATGATTTTGTGGAGGCTATTGCCTGCGGCAGCACAATGATCCGCGTGGGCACTGCGATCTTCGGCAAGCGGATCTATCCATAATTATTGGAAGCCAATGCTTCAAGACATTTAGGAGGAAATAGAAAGATGAGTTTTTGGGACAATGTGAAAAAGTTTGCCCAGCCCTATTCTGATGATGATTACGAGGATGAATACGACGAAGACCTGAGCGAATACGAAGAAGAGGAAGAAATCGAAGCTGCTCCCCGTGGCCGCCGCACTTCTCCCTTTGCTTCAGCCGCTCCCGCTTCTGATTATAGTGCCGCTTCTGACCGCAGCTCCGTAGCTTCCGGCTTCAGTGGCCAGGTTGTAAGTATGAGCTCCGGCAAGCAGGAGGTCGTTTTGTTCCACGCAAAGACCTTTGACGATGCCGCAAAGGCCGCAGACGAACTGCGCAGAAGAAAGGCAGTTATTCTGAATATGGAAAATGTCGACAAGGCACTGACCCGCCGTGTTGTTGATTTCCTGTCCGGCAGTGTGTATGCGCTGGACGGCCGTGTAAAGAAGGTTGCACAGTGCACCTATTTGTTCTGCCCCCACAATATGGATGTGGTTGGCGACCTGGAAAATCTCCAGTCCGAAACAGAAGTCTACGCTTAATCTGATCGGTAGAGAAAGGACAGGTTCAAATGTTTACACCACAACAAATTGAGCAGGTCACATTCGGACGCGCCACCTTCGGCGGCTATGATATGCAGGCTGTGGACGAGTTCCTGGAGCCCCTGCTGGAAGACTATGTGACACTGTATAAAGAAAACGCGCTCCTTAAGAGCAAGATGAAGGTGCTTGTCAGCAAGCTGGAAGAGTACCGCAACAATGAGTCCAGTATGAAGGACGCCATCGTAAATGCACAGAAAACCTGTGATAAGATGGTCAAGGAAGCAGAAGCAAAATGCTCTCAGATGATCATTGATGCCAATGCCGCCGCTGTGGAAAACGCAAAGAACGCCGACACCCTGATCGCGGCAGAAAATGCCCGTGTGGAGGAAGCCAAAAAGGCCGCCGCCGCAAAGATCACAGAGCTGCAGGACCAGATCCGTTCCTGCCTGACTGCTTTGGAGCGTATCAAGGAGGCACACCGCCCCGCCGTCACCCCTTCCGGTGCGTTCGACTATGACCGCATCGAGGGCACGAATGATCAGACCGTAGCCGTTGCGGAAGAAATTTCCGCAAATCTGGAAGCACTGGTCGGCTCTGCAGATGAGTCTGCACCGAAGGCCGCGCCGATGCATCCCGTTTCCGAAACCACCACAAGCAAATTCTCTGACCTGCGTTTCGGTCCTAACTACGACACCACAAACCACTAATAACATATGCATTGATGAGGACAGGTGAATTGTCTGCTTGCTTTCAGAGAGCTGCCGGAGGGTGCAAGGCAGTAAGCGGCTTCATTTCATATCCCCTCGGAGCAGCACATTGAACCTTTTTGGCAGTAGATCGTGCCGGGTGCGCCCGATACAGCGCGCTTGAGTGCCGGGAAACCGGAATGAGAGTGGTACCGCAGAGGTATTTTACACCTTTGTCTCTTATTTAGAGGCAAAGGTGTTTTTTTGATTATTAACGGAGGTAAATCCAATGGAATACAAAAACACGATTATCACACCGAAGACAGACTTCCCGATGAAGGCCGGTCTTCCCGCACGGGAGCCGGGTATGCTGGAGCGCTGGCAGGAGCAGGATCTTTATAACCTGATGCTGGAAAAGAACAAGGATCTCCCCGCTTTTGTTCTGCACGACGGCCCTCCCTTCTCCAATGGCTTCATTCATATGGGTCACGCCCTGAACAAGACACTGAAGGATTTTATTGTCCGCAGTCACGCAATGATGGGCTTCTATACGCCCTATGTGCCCGGCTGGGATAACCACGGTCTGCCCATTGAACGCGCCATTGAAAATTCCAAGAAGAAGCTTAACCGGGATATGTCCGTTCCGGAATTCCGTCAGGCTTGTGAGGAATTTGCTGAGGATTTTATCCAGAAGCAGATGGGCGGTTTTAAGCGCCTGGGTGTTGTAGGCGACTGGGAGCATCCCTACCGCACGATGGATAAGCACTTTGAGGCTCAGGAGGTCAAGGTCTTTGGCCGAATGTTCGACAAGGGCTTTATCTACAAGGGTCTGAAGCCTGTTACCTGGTGTCCCGCCTGTGCAACAGCAGTGGCCGAGGCAGATATTGAATACAAGGACGATCCCTGTACCTCTGTATTCGTAAAATTCCCGATGCACGACGACCTGGGCAAGCTTGCAGGCTTTGACCTGTCCAAGACCTTCTTTGTGATCTGGACCACCACGATCTGGACACTGCCCGGCAATATGGCCATCTGCCTGCACCCCAGAGACTGCTATGTGCTGGTAAAGGCAGAAAACGGCGAGACCTATATTATGGCAGAAGCCCTGATGGAAAAGACAATGAAGCTGGGTGGCTTCGAGAATTATCAGGTGCTTGCCACCTACCCCGGTGCATTCTTTGAGAATATGCTGGCAAAGCATCCCTTCCTGGATAAGACCAGCCGTCTGGTTTGGGCTGAGTATGTTACGATGGACTCCGGTACCGGCTGTGTCCACACCGCTCCCGGCTTCGGTGCAGATGACTACCAGACCTGTATGCGCTACGGTATGGACCTGGTGGTTCCCGTGGACGATTATGGCAGACACACCGATTACGCCGGCAAGTATCAGGGACTGAAGACTGAGGAGTCTAACCCCATCATCCTTGCGGATATGAAGGAAAGTGGAATGCTCTTTGCATCCGAGGACATCATCCACTCCTATCCCCATCACGACCGCTGTAAAAAGCCTGTCATTTTCCGGGCGACTCCCCAGTGGTTCTGCTCTGTGGAGTCCTTCAAGGACCAGGCTGTGAAAGCAATTGAAAATGTAAAATGGTTCCCCGCCTGGGGCGAGGACCGTATGACCAGTATGATCCGGGAGCGCGCCGACTGGTGTATCAGCCGCCAGCGCCGCTGGGGTCTGCCCATTCCTGTGTTCTACTGCACAGACTGCGGCAAGCCTGTTTCCAATCCTGACTCTATCGCCAAGATCTCTGCCCTCTTTGACGAGCACGGCTCCAATGTGTGGTTCGAAAAAGAGGCAATGGAGCTGGTACCTGACGGATTTACCTGTCCCCACTGCGGCGGTAAGGTATTCACCAAGGAAACAGACACTTTGGACTGCTGGTTTGACTCCGGCTCTACCCACTATGCATCCTTAATGCACCGCACTCCGGAGCTGTGGCCTGCAGATGTATATCTGGAAGGTGCTGATCAGTACCGCGGTTGGTTCCAGTCCAGTCTCCTGACCTCTGTGGGCGCGCTGGATCAGGGCGCACCCTTTAAGCAGGTCCTGACCCACGGCTGGGTGGTTGACGGTCAGGGTCGTGCAATGCACAAGAGTCTGGGCAACGGCGTTGACCCCGCTGACCTGATCAAGGATTTCGGTGCGGATATCGTCCGTCTGTGGGCTGCTTCCTCTGACTATCACGCAGATGTGCGCTGCTCCAAGGAGATCTTCAAGCAGATCGCCCAGAACTATCTGAAGTTCCGCAACACCGCCCGTTACTGCCTGGGTAACCTCAACGAGTTTGACCCCAACGATCTGGTAGCCGCATCCGATATGGAAGAGCTGGATAAGTGGGCGCTGACCAAGCTGGATGGGCTTGTAAAGTACTGCCGCAAGGCCTACGACGGCTACGAGTTCCACAACATCACCCACGCCATTAACGATTTCTGCGTGGTGGAGCTTTCCTCCTTCTATCTGGACATCCTGAAGGACCGTCTGTACTGTGAGGAAAAGGACGGCCTGCGCCGCAGAAGTGCACAGAGCGCACTGTTCCTGATCCTCGACGCAATGGCTAAGCTGTTTGCGCCCATTCTGGCATTCACCTGTGACGAGATCTGGCAGGCTATGCCCCACCGTGACAGTGATGATGTCCGGAATGTACTGCTCAACCAGATGCCCGAAAGCTTTGATGCTTATAAGCTCAGCGATGAGGCTATGGCAAAGTGGGACACTGTTATGAAGCTCCGTCAGGATGTCAACGGTGTGCTGGAGGTTGCCCGTGCCAATAAGCGCATCGGCAAGGCTCTGGAAGCACGCGTAACACTGGCTACCGAGGACGCAGAACTGAAGGCCGCTTGCGAAGGACTGAACCTTGCAGAGATCTGCATTGTTTCTGCTTGCGACTGGTCTGCACCGGAGGAAGGCGCAGAAACCGCACAGGGTGTGAACTTCCCTGCCCTGACCATCGGTGTCAGCGAGGCAAAGGGCGAGAAGTGCCCCCGTTGCTGGATGCACAGTGTAAACGCCAACGCCGAGGGCCTGTGCCCCCGCTGTGCCGCTGTGATTTCCAAGATGGATATTGAAATTTAATATACAATAACGATGGCGGGGAGCGCACAATGCGCTCCCCGCCAGTAATATTTATAATAAAATCCAGCTAAGTATCCTCACAAGCGCAAGAACACCTCCGCAAACTGCTTGATAGATAAACATAATACGAGCAAATATCCCCAAGCCTTTCATCTGCGCCTTGCGGAAAAATCTTTGAATGAAGTAAAGCATAGGCACGAATATGATAACCACTGCTAATATAAGGAAGTCGGCATATTGGAAAATTATATTTGCTATATGTACATTTCTCGTTTTTGCAATGTAAGAACAAACGCCATAGTATCCAAAAAACAGAACCACTGCTAAAACGATCCACGATATCCCAAGTCGGATCGCAAGCTTTTTATATTTCTCTTTGTCCATACTATATTCTCTCCTCTTGAATGATCAAAACAGGCCGCTGATTATCCCCACAAAGGTATTATTTTTCAAAAATACCTTCCACCCTTTTGAGCATATCGCGGATAGGCAGGTTATAGGGGCAGCGGGTTTCGCAAACACCGCAGCCGATACAGTCGGAGGCTTTCTTTTCTGCGTTGTTATAACGCATAGTTGCCCAGTCCTTTAGGTTATAGCGGCTATAGTAGCCTTCCAGCAAAAACATTGTATAGATCGAAATACCGGCGCTGCAAGGCTCGCAGTAGCGGCAGCGGCGGCAGAATTGCGTTCCAATGGTATCCCGAATGGTTTGAATTTTCTCCAATTCCTGAGGGGTCAACGGAGATGTATCGTTCACTGCCCCGAGATTTTGCTCGATTTCCTTTTCATCCATCATACCGGGGATCACCACAGACACATTCGGATTTTGGGTGATAAAGCGCAGTGCAAGGGTGGCATCGTCCAACGCGCCGCCCGCCAGAGGCTTCATTGCAATAAAGCCGATGTTCTTCTCGCCGCAAGCACGGATCAGCGCCTCGCCCTGGGTTTCCACAATGTTATAGGGGAACATAACGGTTTCCACCCAATCGTAGTCTACTGCAAGGGCAAAAAGGTCAGCTGAGTGCAGTGTGACACCGATATGACCGATCTTTCCTGCTTTCCTTGCTTCAAACAGAGCTTCCAGTGCGCCGCCGGGAGCTTGCACCTGCTCCAGGTCTGCTTTCGTGGGATTGTGGATCTGGTACAGGTCAATATAATCGGTTCGCAGGTTTTTCAGGCTGGTGTCAATATCCTTTGCCATACCCTCTTTGGTACGGGACATACTTTTGGTCGCCAGCACAAAATGCTCCCGGATGCCCTCCAGGGCGTAGCCTAAGTATTCCTCACTGACTGTGTAGCCACGGGCGGTATCGATATAGTTAATGCCCTCATTCTTAAGACGGCAGATCAGCTTCTTTGTACCCTGGGCATTGATCCGCTGAATGGGAATGCCACCAAAGCCCAATTGAGATATCTTCAGACCGGTTTTTCCCAATACTTTATAATTCATTATCGAAGCGCCTCCTTAGTGTTTCGGCGGGAGCAAGCCCCGCCCTACAAAATGGATTATACAACAAAACGGGGTGGAAATCCACCCCGTTTTTACAATAATTAAATTGTGATGCCGGCTTTTTCCAGAATGGTAGGAACATTCTTCTCTGCGCCGATCGCCATAATATGTACGCCGTCACACAGCTTCTCATCTTTGATCTTTGCGATCATTTCCGCAGCCATCTCGATACCCAGCTTTGCAGGCAATCCCTTGACGCCCTTTTCCTTGCCCTCTGCAGCAGCAGCGGCAAGACGGTCGATCATATGCTGGGGCACATCGATGCCGGGAACATTCTCGTTCATATACTTAGCCATACCCGCAGCCTTCAGGGGGATGATACCAGCCATAATGTGGGTCTTGATGCCAGCCTTGTCCACCATTTCCAGGAAGCGCTTGAATGTGTCCAGATCGAAAATACCCTGGGTCTGTACATACATAGCACCTGCCTCCACCTTCTGGCGCAGCTTATTGATCTGCAGGAAAACAGGCTCGTAAACAGGGGTCACAGAAGCGCCCTTGTAGAACTTGGGCGTGCCGGACATATCGGTGATCTCACCGGTTTCCTTGTCCACTGTGTTGCCTGCAAGGGGGTTGCCGCCGCAGTCACGGCCGGTCTCCTCCATCTTGCTAAGCATCTTCAAAATGCCCACAGAGTCCAGATCGTAAACAGGCTTACTATCCTTGCAGTCGCCAACCACAGGGTGGTCACCGGTCAGAGCGAGCATTGTGTCGATACCGAAGGCAGCGGCTGCCAGTGCATCGCCCATCAGCGCCATACGGTTACGGTCACGGCCGGTCATCTGCAAAATAGGCTCAACGCCTGCCTGCTTGAGCTTAATGCAAAGGCCCAAGCCGGTAGCCTTCAGGCTGGCAGACTGCATATCGGTGACATTCACGCCGTGAACCTTGCCACGCAGAAGCTCTGCAGCTTCCATCTGCTCTGTAAAGTCGCAGCCCTTGGGGGGTGCCATTTCGGCGGTTACGCCAAACTTACCGGATTCCAGTGCTTCTTTCAAAATACTCATTTCTTATTTCCCCCTTAAGCTGATCGTTCTGGGATAAGCATACTTAGCATAGCCCTTGTCTTCCCGGGTTTCCATCAGCTTCTCCAGCTGACCGGTTGCCTGCAGGCGCTCATAGATCTTGATCCAGGCGCAGTCATTTTCGGGATTAACTTCACACTTGCCGTTCTTCTGACCGCCGCAAGGACCGTTCACAAGGCTCTTTGCACACTGGGTAATGGGGCAGATCGCACCGGTCTTGCCCAGCACACACTGACCGCAGAAACGGCAGGCCTCTTCCCAAACGCCAAAGCGGACAGCTTCGCCTAAGTACATTGTATCATTGGAGGGGTAAACAGGCTTGTTGTTTGCGTTCTTTGCCACACACTGAACACCGTCGCCACAGGACATACAAATAACGCAGTCCGGCTCAGCGGCATTAATTGCCTTCATTTTGGACTTAACACCCAAATTCATACAGCAGTAATCTGCAACAGTGGAAGCAACCACCTTCTTGCCGGCCTGCTCCAGAATTTTAGTCAATTCCTGGATCTGGGGCTCGCCGCCTGTCTGGCAGGCCGTAGCACAGCTTCCACAGCCAACAATGGCAACGGTCTTTGCGTCTTTAACCATTGCCATAACTTCTTCAATGGGTTTCTTCTGCGTAATAATCATACGACATTTCTCCTTTTTGCAGTTTAAGGGTAATTAGATTTCGCACAAATTCACTATATATTATACTGTTATTTCTCAAAAAATCAACCGCTTAATGAGAAAAATGTTATGTTTTTTGTTATGTTTTTTATCGTTTTGTTAAATCTCAAACATAAAATACCATTTCTTAACACATATGATCACCGGAACTTGTACTAAATACGGATCAGCTACCTGCAATTTGGAACCGTACAGAAATAAATCCGGAATGATTTCCTTCTTCCTGGACATACTACCCTTGCGGGCTGAAAAAAAGTGCTTAATTTGGCAAAAAAATACTTGACTTTTTCCAGAAGTTGCGTATAATAAATCTCGTCCGTGTGATAGAGGATTAGTGTAACGGTAGCACACCGGACTCTGACTCCGTTTGCGGGGGTTCGAATCCCTCATCCTCTGCCAATAAAAAAGACCGCCATAGGCGGTTTTTTTTATTGGCAGAGGATGAGAAAAGGATTCGAATAATGTAAATGCAACGCGGATGAGCGTTGCCGCCGCCTATTGGCGGCGAACCTTTATTTTCGAGCTGCACACCTGCAGGTCGAAAATGCAAATGAATCCCTCATCCGAACATTTTTTGTAACGCCCCTTATAATCCACCCTGTTGGGCGGTCTTTTTTATTGGCAGAGGATAAGAAAAGGATTCGAATAATGTAAATGCAACGCAAATATAAATTCCCCTTCCACTTTGGATACAGATATGATATAATCGTTAAGAAAAAGGCGGGAGCAAACTCCCGCACTGCATATCATTCTGTTTCCCAGGGGAAGGGTTTTCCTTTGAGAACACTTTTACGGATATAGGAAAAGGTTTCCTTCTCCCCCTTGTCTCTGAGCATTGCCAACAGGAAGTATAATTCCTGTCTGGTTTTCGGATGCATCAGGTCCTTTTCCCTGCTGGTGTCAAAATAATCGTAGGCAGAGGAAGGCTTATAGTTCTTCCCCTGATAGATCATACAGGCCGCCCGGCGGTCCATAACCATTTCCACCAGATATTTCCGGGGCATAGGGATCGATTCATAATTGCGGGTCTGGCGGTTCATATCCGTCCAGTATTCATAGTGATGGCGGTTTCTGCCTTTGTGGTGCATCCAAGCCTCACTGTAGCCTTTTACCTCCCGCTCCACAGTATTGGGGCTGCGGGTGCCCTGATAATATCTCGCGCCGTTCCAAAACTCCACAGGAGAATACTTGGACAGATCGTGCACAAGCCCCCGCCAGTACAGTCCCACGCGGAAGCAACCGGCCATAACTACCATACGGTGCCTGGTGATCGTCACAAAATGTTTCCAAGCTTTCATCTCAATCACATCCTTCTGTTTTCCTATTATAGACGAAAGCAGCCTTAAAAGCAACTGTAACTGATCGATCATTGATATTTTTTCACCGTACACAGCCGCCACAATCTTCGCAATTTATTCACATATTGTTTAGTTTCTCTTAAGAAAAAATATTACATAATATATTAAAATACCACTATACATACCAAAAAAGGAGTATGCCGTTATGTATCAAAACAACCCTTATAATAATCCTTACAATAATCCTTCCGAGCAGGAAGAAAATGTATCTCCCTACAGCGCCCCTCAGCCCCCTGTGAATTACGCTCCCTATCAATCCATCTTCGACACGATCGAGAAGAAAGAGAAGAAGGAAAAGAAGGGCCTGACCGGCGGAAAGATCGTTCTGATCGCCGCCTGCTGCTGTATCGTCGGCGGTATTCTGGGTTTTGTGGGCGGCATTTTCGGCTCCCGCCTGTCAAACGACGGAACGGACAATTCCTTCAATGCTGACCGTCCCGGTGCCACCACCATTTTGGAAGGTGATCGGGAAGACACCGTTGTGGATGTCAATCAGATCGATACCAGCAAGGTTATGACCGCTGCGGAAGTATATGCTATGAATGTTAACTCCACTGTCGGTATTACCACTGCGATCACCACCAACTTCTGGGGCTACCAGACCACCTCTGCTGCTTCCGGTTCCGGTTTTATTCTCAGCGAGGATGGCTATATCGTAACCAACCACCACGTAATTGACGGCTCCAGTGCCATCACCGTCTCTCTTTACAACGGCGACAGCTACGATGCTGAGCTGATCGGTTACGACGAGGCAAACGATATCGCAGTGCTGAAAATCAATGCAGAGGAACTGACGCCGGTCATTCTGGGCAGCTCTGACAATCTGAATGTAGGCGACGATGTGATCGCCATCGGCAACCCTCTGGGCGAGCTGACCTTCACCTTAACTGCAGGTAAGATCAGCGCAAAGGACCGTCAGATCACGATGTCCTCCGGTGCAACTATGAACCTGATGCAGACCGACTGCGCCATCAACTCCGGAAACTCCGGCGGTGCGCTGTTTAATATGTACGGCGAAGTGGTGGGCATTACCAACGCCAAGTACTCCTCTTCCTCCTCCAGTGAAGCATCCATCGACAACATCGGCTTTGCCATCCCCATCGATCTGGTGCGGGATATGATCACCTCCATTATCGAAAACGGTTATGCCGCAAAGCCTTACATCGGTGTCTCCGTCACGGATGTGGCAAGTGAGGACCAGGCAGAAGGTGCCCCCGCAGGTGCATTGGTAGCTGAAATTGTGGAAAACAGCCCTGCAGAAGAAGCGGGTCTTAAAGCCGATGATATTATCACTAAGGTAAACGGAAAGAAAATTTCCAACCGCACGGAGCTGGTAGCTGTTGTCTCCAAGTCCAAGATCGGCGACAAGCTGGAAATGGAAGTCTACAGATCCGGTGATTATATAGATATCACCGTAACCGTCGGCGAGCAGATCCAGCCCGATCTGGAAAGCACACAAGAGGAAGAGTCCTCCGGCGGTATCGGCGACCTGTTCCCCTGGGGCAGTCTGATCCCCGGCTTCTGATCCAATAAAAAGCCACCTTCCGGACTTTACAAGTTCGGAAGGTATTTTTATGGAAACACTTGATTTTACCGGGAAAATCAGTACAATAGAGATAACATATCGCAAAGGACGGATTCCAATGAATAAGATTTATATTCCGGAGGGCTACAAGCCCGTTCTGGATGAGTACGATACACAACGGGCAATCGCCTACATCAAGGAAAGCTTTCAGGACGAATTTGCCGGTGCGCTGAACTTAAAGCGCGTTTCTGCCCCCCTGTTCGTCACGGAAAATTCCGGCTTGAACGACAACCTTAACGGCTTTGAGCGCCCTGTTTCCTTCGATATTCCCGCAGTGGGTACTGATGCGCAGGTCGTCCATTCCCTTGCAAAATGGAGGCGCCTTGCTTTGAAGCGGTACAATTTCGGCGTCGGCGGCGGTCTTTACACCGATATGAACGCCATTCGGCGGGATGAGGATCTGGATAACATCCATTCCATTTATGTGGACCAGTGGGACTGGGAAAAAATCATCACACGGGAAAATCGGAATTTGGACTATTTGAAGCTGATCGTCCGTGCTATCGTTCGCGCCATCTGCGATACCAACGACCGCCTGCACGTGCGCTTCCCCCAGCTGCGGGTGAACCTGAGCCGGGATGTGACCTTCGTCACCACCCAGGAATTGGAAGACCTGTATCCGGATCTGACCGGCTCGGAGCGGGAAAAAGCATTTGTAAAAGAACACCCCACCACCTGTATTATGCAGATCGGCGGTAAGCTTCGCTCCGGCAAGCCCCACGATGGCAGAGCGCCGGACTACGATGACTGGCAGCTTAACTGCGATATCTTCTTCTGGGATGAAGTACTGGACCGTGCGTTGGAGATCTCCTCAATGGGTATCCGTGTGGATGCCGAGGCTCTGGACCGTCAGCTGACTGCCGCCGGCTGTGATGACCGCCGCAGTCTTCCCTTCCACCAGATGCTTTTGAACAACGAACTGCCTCTGACCATCGGCGGCGGTATCGGTCAAAGCCGTCTGTGCCTGTTGATGATGGGCTGCGCCCATATCGGCGAAGTGCAGTCCAGTGTCTGGGACGCAGAAACTGTAAAGGCTTGTGAAAGTGCCGGTATTCGACTACTGTAAAATAGTGAAATGCCACATCGGTTTTCCGATGTGGCATTATATTATACTTTTTCAATTGCCTGTTTCAGGTCGGCGATCAGGTCTTCGGCGTTTTCCAGACCGCAACTCAGGCGGATCAGGTCTGCGCCTACGCCTGCAGCCTCCAACTGCTCGTCGGTCATTTGACGGTGGGTTGCGCTTGCCGGGTGGAGACAGCAGGTACGGGAATCGGCAACGTGGGTT
>JAZNDF010000004.1:0-1823 GCA_045587925.1 Faecousia sp. | reverse complement strand
CATAACGCAGGGCGGTGTCCGTCCAGTCCGAAGCAGCTTGTCAGCTGACGGTAGGAGGTATCCACTCTGCCGGGGGTGTACTTTTTGATCGTTTCAGTAAAGGCGTTGAGCAGCGAATACCTTGTCGGCTCGGAAAACTCTGGATGCCGTGGATTCTTGAACTCTCTGAAGACAGGCACGATGTCGGAACTGTTGATTGCCCCCAGCTCTGCCGCTCTGACAATGCGGCTGCGGGCTTCATCATCGTTTTTCAAATAGATGATTTTCAAATCCTCACAGACAGTTTCCAGTATCAGAAATTCATTTTCAAGCTCGGTCATCGCTACATCCACCAGCTCGGTCAGCTCTATCCGTGAGGTATGGCGGCGTTTGATCACCGCTATACCGCCAAAGGCAAGATTGCTGCAGACGGTCACGCTGATACCGGCAGAGAGTCCGACAGCGAAACTCTTGTCGTGACTGTTCCGCAGACCAATACAGCGGCTCCAGTCGGTACTGTTGGTTTTATTGATTCGCATAACGCCGAACATCTTCTGACCTTCACGAGCCAGCCCCAAGTTTTCATCAAGGATCTGCCAGTTATGGGCTTTGACCACATCGGTTACTGCTTCGATTACCTCCATGTGAGGAACCGGCTTCCAGCTCTCTGTCGCCTGTGGCGTCTGCACCAGAGCGATCTCATCACGGCTGACAAACTTGCCTTCGCACATCATAAGTCCCATACTTCACCTCCACTTTTTACAACGGTCAGCATAGGGGCATTCACCGCAGCTGAAGCCGGTTTCATTGGGATAGAAGTTGCCGCTGTTGACACTTCTTTCGATCTGGTTCGCCAGAGAAACAAAGCGGTTCAGCTCATCATCGGTACGCAGAGTGTAATGGTTGTTGACTGTGGGGGACTTCGCCTTGGTAATGACATCAAACCTGAACAGGGGCTTTTCGCCGTGCTTTTCCCTGAAAGCGTAGCAGAACGCTGTCGCCTGCAAGTCCTTGTCAGCTTTGCCCGCCGCCCACTTGGCAGAGGATGTTTTCCAATCCACGATGCAGGTATCTTTTCCGTCTGTCACCACGCAGTCAAACTCTCCGATCAGCGGTTTGCTCAAGCCCGGCACGTTGACGGAGAAGGATTCAGCGACGCTTTTAACGGCGTAGTCATCCATCCAGTTTTCGCAAACAGCCTCCACCATCCGGAATCCGGTCTGCAGAAGTGTGTCGTAATCCTCATTCTGCTTGTAGGTCAGGTTCTGGGCGGCATCGCATTCCACCTTGAAAAAGTCTTCAAAGACATCGCAGACCTCACGCTCGGACATATCAATTCCAATACGGGCACGTTCAGACAACGCCGCATGAAACGCTCTGCCAAAGGGGAAGCAGGAGCCGGTACGCTCCGGCTCGGCGTTGTCGATGTAGCGGAATTTGTATTTCAGAGGGCAGGAAAGATAACACTGCATCGCAGAGTACGACCAGTGGGGCATCTCCCGGAGTTTTGCAACAGTTTCCATTACGCCACCACCTTTCCGCTGAATTCATCAATGGCACGGCTGCACTGGGTGCGGGTGAGAGCTTCCAGCACCGCCACGCCGAAGCGGGCTTTGATCTGTTCCGGAGTTATGCCGCAGTTGCGTGCCAAATCCAGCAGGAACTTAATCTGCTTGGGACTTGCCGGAGCATCGTTGCTGCTGTTGCCTTTGCGGCTGTGGTTATAATTGCCCGCATTACCGCCTTGCGGGGCCGCTGGCGTTGTGGTAACGGTCACAGCGGGTGTCTGACCATGCAGCTCCGCTTCAACGCTGTTACGCACCAGAGCGAAGGTTTCGTGGATC
>JAZNDF010000003.1:0-3736 GCA_045587925.1 Faecousia sp. | reverse complement strand
GACAGATGCGATCGGATACGGATTTGCCTTTGACAATCTGTTCAACCAGCCTTTTTGCGCTCTCAGGCGAGAATTTCTGCCGGGTTTCCAAAGCACCCATCATCGGCACGATTTTCCGCAAATATGGTACTGCTATAAAGGCCACTGCTTCCATCAGGTGGAAGATCAGGTCTTCGAATGCGAACAAGGGTCTGTGGTAGTCATACCCATCGGTATGTCCCATCAGTTCCGGACAGATACCGGCGTGGAGCTGATGTATATCAACATACATTACGATCTTCTCTCCCGCAGCATCGCCGGCAAGCACGATCATACGGTCGCCAACCTGTTTCTGCCTGCCTTTTGGGGTGAAATGGGGCTGACCTTCTCGCCTTTTCACATTTTGTCTGAGCAATATCAGCTGCTTTTCGAACGGACATTTTCCTGGCTGACCTTGATGAATTACACCTTGCTTACAGAAGAAAAGGCCGTGCAGATCTGGGATGGATTGGAACAGATCTTTTCTGCCGATCCTCTTGCTGTTCCCTGTACCAATTGGGAAAAAGCACGACGCATCGTGCAAGACCGCATTTTGCCCATATTGAAGATAGTTAACCATCTGAACAACCGTTATCCGGAAAAAATCACCAACGAAATGTTTTTGCGCGAGTGTAATATCAGCCGGTCCGCTATGTACCGGTATTTCAAGCAGCTTCTGGGCAGTACGCCATCCCAGTTTCTGCAATTTGTACGAGTACGCCGCGCCCATCTGTGTCTGCGGGATACCACCTATTCCCTGCAGGAGCTTGCAGAGCTTTGCGGATTTTATGACAGCTATCATTTGTCCCGGCTTTACTCCAAGTGCACCGGAAAAACTGTCAGCAACCAGCGCGCGTGTATGGAGAATTATCGCAAAAATGTGTTCAAGCCTGAGTAACACACACACTTACAAAAGGACTGCAATAATCGGGGAGGCGCTCAAAAACGAGCACCTCCCTTTTGTCAAAAATGTACATTTATACATTTCAAAATAAGAATTGCTTTGCTATGATGGATATACCAATAAAAAAACAGGAGGTATTCCTATGAAAAACACCTTCAAACGATTAACGGCGATCCTGCTTCTTATAGGCTTGCTGTTAACCTTTACCGTTCCTGCAACCTTTGCAGAAGACACTCCGGAGTCAGTCACTTATGACTTCCAGGTGTATGAAAATATCGATTTTGCATCCGGTTTTACCTACACCGCCCTTCCGGATAATTTTAACGGACACAGAACCTATAACGGAACCATCAGCATTCTGCAGTGGTTTGCAAACAATTATCCCGAAACCGTCAACTGGGGTATGGAGACCTCCGGCGGCGGCAACAGCGGCAAAGCGACTCAGCACAAGGATTTTGAATTCCGCGGCAAGGCAGACCAGGGTCTGCGTATGTATGCCGGTGACGGGCAGTTTATGTCCCTTCGCATTTACATTCCTGCCGCAGGCACCTATGATATCAGCCTGATGACCGGCAGTACCGCAAGCGCCGCAGATGTTTACATCTTCCCGGCAGAAACCCAGTACACCGTTTCCACCCTCACTTCTGCAGACAGCATCACTGCAGCTATGGAAAATTCTGCAAATCTGGTGGCCGCCAATGCAGAGCTGACCGCCGAAAGCAATATTTCTCTGGGTGTGAAAACCTTTGACGCCCCAGGGGATTACATCGTGGCTTTTAAGGCAAAAGGCTCCTTTGACAACGGCATCGTCCTTCGCGGGCTGACCTTGACACCGGCAGAAGAAGCACCGGAGCAGACCACCACTTCCCCTGCCCTTTCCGGCACCGATGTGGATTTTAAGTTTGATGTGGTCAACGATTACCCCGATCAGTGCGGCGGCCTGAACAAGGCATACTTTGCTACCAAAAAAGGCACAGCCACCCTTGATCTTCTGAACTCCTTGTATCCGGATACACTGAACTGGAAATATGAAAACAGTCATACAGGGGATGTGCCTTCGATCCGTATTCAAAGCGGAGAGGGTCTGCGCCTGTACGGAGAGGTTGACGGCTGGATCGCCTTCCGGCTCACCGGCATTACTGCCGGCAGCTACGACATTCACATCACCAGTACCGCAGGCGGTCATACGGTTGACATCTACCTGATCCCGGCCTCTGAAGGTCTGGACATTTCTGATGCTCTGACAGCAGAAAATCTGCTGAAATCCGATGTCACCCAGACGGATACTTTAGCAAAAGGCAGAGCCCTGACTGCAGGTGACCACATTCTGGTCTTCAAGACCACTGCGGTGGGCGGAAACGGCTATTTCCGTTTCCCTCTGGTAAGCTTCCGGGCAGTAGCTAACGATATCCCTGAAGAGACCTCCACTGCACCGGCAGATACTACCGAAACCACCGTCCCTGAGGAAACCGCGCCTATTGAGCCCGATAAGGACGGAGACTTCACCTTTGATGTGGTTACCAACTACCCTGCCCTGTGTGGAAAGCTGGGCGGACGCAACTACACCAACGCCGCCACTGACGGCAAAGGCAATCCGGTTTACAGTCCTGAGGGCAAGCAGTACCGCAATGTGGATTATCTTGCAAGCCTCTACGCCCAGGGCTATATAGACTGGGTCCTGGAGGACAGCAGCTTCCAGAACGGAAACGGGGTTGCCAACATTGAGACCCGCGCAAGCCAGGGCCTGCGTATCTACGGCAAGGCCGGTGACTGGACCGCCTTCCGTTTGTCCGTCCCCACAGCAGGTATATACAATCTGAAGCTTTCAGGCAGCGGCAGAAATACGGTCAGCATCTATTTTACAGAAGCGACGGACGGTATGGATCTTGCCGGCGCAATGACAGATGAGAATTTGCTGATCGCAGATGTGATCAATTTGAGCAGTGTTGCCGTAGCAGAACAGGTATCCCTGGAAGCAAAGGACTACATCCTGATCGTTAAGCACACCGTCCATAATGACACCGATAAAGACTTCTGGGCGCTGAACCGCCTGGAGCTGGAAGCCTGGCAAGCACCGGAGGCAAAGCCTGTCACCGACAAGACGGTCTACGACTTTGATATGGTGGCAATGGATGGACGGTTCATAAAGAAGGGCTTTAATAACCGTCTGGAGTCCGGCGGCATCCGTGCCAGCGCACGGGTACAGGAGATGTACGAAGCCGGTCAGGTCCATTGGGTCTATGAAGGCAGCGGCGCTGGCAATACGGATATGACCTTCCGGGACAACGCGATCCGCATCCGCTCTGCCAAAAACTATAACAGCGTGGAAGATGCCTTCGTGGCATTCCGTATTAAGAACCCCGGCACAGAAACCTACGATGTGCGCCTGATCACCGACGGTGCAAGTATGGTCTGTATGAATGTGTATCTCATTCCGCTGAAAAACACACTGGTGCTGGATGCCGAGGCAATGAAGGCAGAAATGACAAAGGACAATCTGCTGGTCTCCAATGCGCAGGTAGACAAAGCCGGCACCTTCTATCTTGGTGAATATACCTTCGGTATGGAAGATGAGTACCTGCTGGTGTTCGAGTTTACAAAGGGCACAGCCTTCTTCCTGAGCCAGGTGGAAATGACCAGAAACGGCCTGGTGGCCGACAGCTCCATCCAGTACGGTGCATTCTACAAGGGCGTTGTGTACGATCTGGACCTGGCAGATGCTATGAACGGCATTTATTCCGAATCCAGAATCAATATGCCCGATGTGATCGACGATATGAACGCCCGCTGGAGAAGCGGCGCGCTTAACTGGAA
>JAZNDF010000002.1:0-2463 GCA_045587925.1 Faecousia sp. | reverse complement strand
CCCATTTTCCGGATGAAGGCCCGCCGAACCGTGGAAAACGGTGTTTATATCAACGAGATCCCCCAGGGACAATTCCCCTATGAGGCAATTAAAAAGGACAGCCATATGCGGGAAATTCCCTATCCGGAAGCAGAAAAAATTACTTTCTTTATCTATGAAGAGATCAACGCCTGCCGATTGGCTTGCCAGCGGCTGGGACTGGGCAGGGAAGATGTGGAAAAAATATTCTGGTCCAATTCTGCGCGTATTTTTGGTGTGAAATAAAGGAGATAAAAAGCAATGAAACCGACGATCCGTGCGCCTTATTTTGAAGTGGGTACAAAGAACTATGTATACGGTGATACTCTTTTAGAGTATGCCATTGCTGCAGACAAGGCTGCAGAAAAATACGATGTAGATGTGCTGTTTATTTGCTCGCCTATCGAAATTCGCAGAGTATGTGAGCATACAAAGAACCTGATCGTTCTGGCACCTTATATGGATACCCTCCGTCCCGGACGGGGTATGGCAGATATCCTGCCGGAGGGATTGAAAGCGGCAGGCGCTCAGGGCGTGGTGATCAACCATTGCGAAAAGCCTATGAGCCTGCCCCAGATGAAGGCAGTGATCGACCGGGCAAAGGAACTGGATATGCTGGTGTTTGCTTGTGCGGACACTTTGGACGAAGCAAAGGCAATTGCCCAGCTTCACCCCGACATTATCAATCCCGAGCCTTCCCAGATCATCGGCGGTGGCAACGGTGTCAGCCCTATGGCTTATGTAAAGGATTCCATCCAGGTCATTAAGGCAATCGACCCCAGTATTATGGTGGAGCAAGCCGCTGGAATCACCAACGGTCAGCAGGTCTATGACTTTATTATGGCTGGCTCTGAGGCAGCGGGTGCAGCTTCCGGCATTATGAATGCGGAAGATCCCATCGCTATGATCGATGAAATGATCGCCGCTACCCGCCGTGCAGCAGACGATCTGAAGAAACAGGAGGCTTAAAATGATTTATAAAGAGTCTTTCAAACTGGAATCCCGCCATCGTGCGGTATCCTTCCACGATATTACCGATCAGGTTAAGGAAATTTTTGCTAAGTCCAAAATGAAGGACGGCATTGTGGTGGTCTATTCCCACCACACCACCTGCTCCGTAATCACTCAGGAGTGTGCCTTTGATATGTCAATGACCGGACTGGAGACCTTGCAGCAGGACTTGGTAAACGCTTTTGAAAACTGGATGCCCACCTGCCGTTACGAAGGTCAGTACCTCCACCCCGGCCCCAAGGCTCTGGTGTTTGCAGAAGAACACGGTGAAGATAACTTCGGCTGCCACAATACCGATGCCCACCTGCGGTCCTCTGTAATCGGCAGAAATGTAACCATCGTTGCAGTGGATGGTGAAATGGATCTGGGTGAATTTGGTCGCATCCATTTTATTGACTGGGATCAGACCCGCGGCAGAACCAGAACCGTGCAGGTTATGGTGATCGGTGAGTAATACACATCATACAGGAGGAATTGCTTATGAAGAGAACCCTAAAACGCCTGACAGCATTACTGCTGCTGATTTGCTTGCTGTCAACCTTTGTTGTTCCTGCCACCTTTGCGGAGGATGCGGCGATCACAGGTCAGGATACGGCCTTTCACTTTGACCTGGTAAATCTGGATGCCGCCTACAGCGGTCTGAACGGCAAGACCCTTGCCACAAAATACACCCCTGCCGGCGGCAGTGAGGTGCGTGTCTATCAGTATCTGGAAAGCCTGTTCCCCGATACCCTGAACTGGAAGCATCAGGAGTCTTCCTTCACCGCTTCCGGCGGTGTAAAGAACATCGAGGTCCGTCAAAATCAAGGTCTGCGGATCAAGGGCAGTGTGGGCGACTGGACTGCCATCCGGCTGACCGGAATTACTGCCGGCACCTATGACATTACCCTGACCGGTTCTGGCACATCCACTATGAACACCGTGGATGCTTACCTTGTGAAGGAATCTGACGGTCTTGTGATCGCAGAGAGTATGGTTTCCCAAAATCTGCTCCTTTCCGGACTGCAGGCCAGCGGCAGCTACACTGCACAGCAGAAAACCCTGGAGGACGGAGACTATTACCTGATCGTCAGGCACACTGCCGCAGGAAATTCTGCCTACTGGTGCTTAACAAGTCTTGCACTGACTGCAGTGGCTCCCGGCCCGACAGAGGAAACCACCCTCCCCCAGGAAACCACTGTGCCGGAAGAAACCACGGTCCCGGAAGAGACTACCGCACCCACGGTTCCCAGTGCGCCCCCTGCCATTGAGAACACCGGCAACTACATTTTCGATATTGTAAGTGCCTATCCCGAACATTTCGGCGCTTTGTCCGGACAAACACTGGGTAAAAAATATACTCCGCCCCACACAGGTACAGAGGTTCGTGTCTACCAGTATTTAAGCTCCCTGTACGGCACTACCCTGCACTGGGTCCATCAGGAGTCTTATTTC
>JAZNDF010000001.1:0-2720 GCA_045587925.1 Faecousia sp. | reverse complement strand
TATACCAAAGAGTATATGCTTATGCCTGACAGGGTCATCATCTGCGATCAGGCAGGCAATCTCTACCGCGGCAAAAGCTGTAATGTCTTGTGTCAGGCAACGGCAGAAGATATTGCCCGAAAATCTGCGATGGCATTTCTCACTCGGAATGGAGAACACAGCAACCAACAGGCATTGGAGGCTCTCTTTGGCAGATCAGCACAAAAATCTTTGCGGATACTGAGCGGCAACAGTCAGGAAGAGTTCAAAGAACAATCTATCCGGCAAATCCCGGTCATTGAAACGATTGAAATCGCTGGAACTCCTGAAAAAGATCAATGCCTTGCTTTTGTGCGGGGAACGCTTCACAGAAATGGTATTTATATGAAAATGCCGTACTACCAGAAACTTGAGTTTACTCTCGGGTTGCGGTTGATGCGTTCCGGAAGTTTATCTGAATATCCGTTACGGGTATTGAGGATGGTGTACGATGAAAAATCTATCTACGACAACAAGAAAGGAGAGAACCAATGACTTATAAAAACTGGCACGAGGTGCTGAAATGTGCCTTTATCCTCTATGTGCCGTTGTCATTTCTGACGCCATTACTGATGTATCAGTGGCGGGATAACAACCGGCTCATTGTGATGGATCAGGCAAACAGTTACCACATTACCGAGTATTCATCGGAAGAAGCATTGAAAAAGCTGTATGAATACCAGATCAAACAGGCGGTCTTTGCATTTCTCATGCGGAATCCGCAGGGATTTGACAATCCGGAACTGCTTAACGCTATGTTTGTGGGATTTGCCCGGCAGGAGGCTCAAAAACAGTTTGAGTCCGAAGCGGCACAGTTCAAACAGTACAAGATGCACCAGAAACCGGAAATCCTCAACATCCGTATTCTCCGGGCTGACCGCAGACGTTCTTTTGCCCGTATCAACGGACAACTGATCCGGTACTATATCACGCAGGAGAATATGCCCCGGACTTTCAGTGCCGACTTTGAACTGAATGTGGAACTTGCCGCCAATAACAATATGGCGACCAATAACCGTTACCCCTTTGTGGTAAGCAACTTGAAATATACTCAACATGAACACAAGGAGAACTCAAAATGAAATTATCCAAACTTTTCATCCCGCTTATTCTCTGTCAGGTGGCAGCGTTTCCGCTGTTTGCTTCAGAGCCGACAGCAGAAGAGATCCGTTTGCAGAACCAGTACATTGAATACCGTTTGGCACAGGGTGAAATTTACAAGGTCTATGTGAAAATGCCCGACGGCGTAACCACCGTTCAGTTTCCTTCAAAAATCAGCGAAATTGCCGGAAAGAATATCAGTATTGACGGCAAAGGGACCGATTTTCAAATTGCCGTGCAGCCGGATTCCTATTATTTCAGTGTATCAGCGTTGAAACCGGGAGCCACCGGGACTTTGACCGTAACCTATAACCGTCAGCTTTATATCCTTTATCTGATCCAGTCCGATAAAGAGGCTTACGCATCCGTAGTTTTCGGCAAAACTGCCAACCGGAAGAACTTTACGGATAATGTTGTAACCAAAACTCCGAAAGTGACTCCCGCACGGCTGGTTTCTCTGATTGATATGGCAAAACGCTATGAAGTATTGAAAGAAACTTATCCTGAAAGCGTTGCCGGAGTGGAACGGGCTCTTTTCAAGAACCGTTACCGGTGCGGAAAGTACGACATCCATCTGGATGAAGCGATCCGTTTTGAAGAGGAAGATACGGTGATCTTCAAACTGCGTCTGGTCAATCTGACCACCGAAGAGATCGCTTATGACAAACATTCCTTTTCTGCTCATGCCGGAGACGGTATATATTATATGAGTGTTTCCGACGCCTCCGGAATCATGCCGCCCAAGAGTCAGACTTATGCCTGGTTCGGCATTACCTCCACTCCGCGGGGCGGCAGAAATAATCTCAAAGCGGACAATGATTGGTTGATCGCTTTGACTACCCGTGAAATGCACACCTCTCAAATTCAGTCAGTCAAGGATGAGATCAAAGAAAAGGAACGCAAAGCAGAACAGGCAGCTCTTCAGAAAGCAAAGGAACTGAAACTTGCCGAAGAAAAGATCGCTGCCTCCGAAAAACTTGCTGCGGAAGTCAAAAAACAGCAGGAAGAACTTTTGCGTGCCAAAAAAGAATTTGAAAAGTCCGTTGTTGAACTCCAGAAGAAGTTGGATGCTGAAAAGAGTGCCGTTGCAAAAAATAAAAGCGAAGCGGATAAACTCTTAAAAGATGCCGAGGCTAAAGTCAAGGCCGCCAAAGAGTACGAAAAAAAAGTCAAAGCCAAAGCTCAAGCCGCTGAAAAAGCGAATCCCGCTTCTGCCGCCGTTAAAAAGGCTCAAACTGCTATCAAATCCATGCAGCAGCAGACTGAAAAGGCGGTAAAGGAGATTCAGGAAAGAACAGCACCGAAGGTCAAACCGGCGGTTCCTGAAAAGAAAGCTCCTGCACCAGTTCCCCAAAAAGAGGAGAAGTAAGTTATGACCGGAACAGAACTTGTCAATATCTTGAAATCTCCCACATCGAAAATCATCTTTTTCGGTGTACTGCTTATCGGCGGAGCTTTGGTGTTGATCCCGATGCTGAACCGGGATGAAGATCCCTCTGCTATTCAGGAAAATACGGAACTCAAACAGGAAGAAAAAGCTCCCATTGAGATCGGCAGCGGTATCCCGCAATTCAAAGCAGACCGGGAAAGTGAAAAAGGTG